>JAIXHM010000008.1 GCA_030145825.1 Flavobacterium sp. | reverse complement strand
CAGATGGAAATGGAACTTTAGAATATCAATTAGATGAAGGTGAGTTCCAGAGTTCTAATGTATTTACGGGAGTATCAGCAGGACCACATACCATAACAGTAGTAGATACACAAGGTTGTACCTATTTCACGATTCCGGTATTGGTAGTAGATTATCCAAAATTCTTTACACCAAACGGAGATGGCTATAATGACACATGGAATATAATAGGATTAGAACAGGAGAATGCTAAGTTTACATTTTTGATAGATATGGAAAGTTAATCAAGCAGATTAATACTTTAGGAGCGAACCAAGGCAATGGTTGGGATGGAACATTGAATGGGGAACCATTACCATCGACGGACTATTGGTTTAGTTTAGAATATGAAGAGAATGGAATAATGAAAGAGTTTAAAGCGCATTTTTCATTAAAACGATAGATAATAAAACAACAAAAAAGCCACTCAAATGAGTGGCTTTTTTATTTTTAGCCCCGATGGAAGTAAGCTACCTTGTAGCACGTACAGCGGGAATAAGCTTCTAATTATTATAAACAGCTAGTGCTTCTTTTAATATTTGAACAGATTTAATTAAATCTTCTTTCTTTAAAACGTAAGCAATACGAACTTCATCTAAACCAACACCTGGAGTAGAGTAGAATCCTGCAGCAGGAGCAACCATAACGGTTTCTCCATTAAAATCGTAACTCTCTAATAACCATTGCGCAAAGTTATCCGCATTTTTGACAGGTAATTTTGCAATACAATAAAAAGCACCTTTAGGAACTGCTACTTTTACACCAGGAATTTTATTTAATTCGTTAACTAAAGTATCTCTACGATCTTTATATTCAGTAATTACTTCATCAAAATAAGATTGAGGAGTTTCTAGAGCTGCTTCACTAGCAATTTGAGCATAAGTTGGTGGGCTTAAACGCGCTTGAGCAAATTTCATCGCTGTTGCCATAACTTCTTTATTTTTAGAAACAATGCAACCAATTCTTGCGCCACACATACTATAACGTTTAGAAACAGAATCGATCATAATAGCATGTTGTTCTAAACCTTCTACATTCATAACCGAGAAATGTTGGAATCCATCATAAGTAAACTCTCTGTAAACTTCATCAGCAATTAAGAATAAATCATGTTTCTTTACTATTTCTGCTAATTTTAAGATTTCTTCTTGAGAATACAAATATCCTGTAGGATTTCCAGGGTTACAAATTAAGATTGCTTTAGTCTTAGGAGTAATTAATTTTTCAAAAGCTTCAATTGGAGGTAAAGCAAAACCATCTTCAATAGATGACATTACAGGAACTACTTTTACCCCTGATGCAGTTGAAAAACCATTATAATTTGCATAAAAAGGTTCAGGAATAATAATTTCATCATTAGTGTCCATTGTGCTTCCTAAAGCAAATAATAAAGCTTCAGAACCACCAGTAGTAATGATAATATCTTGTGTGTCAATTGGTAATCCGTGAGCTTTGTAATATTGCGAAAGTTTATTTCTGTAGCTTTCAAAACCAGCAGAATGAGAATATTCTAATACTTCAATGTTTGCATTTTTAACGGCATTAATAGCAACATCTGGAGTTTTAATATCGGGTTGACCAATGTTTAAATGATATACTTTATGACCTTTTTTCTTCGCAGTTTCTGAAAAAGGAACCAGTTTTCTAATTGGTGATTCAGGCATTTGTTGCCCTTTGTTTGATATTTTTGGCATAATTTGTTTGTTTGGAATTGCAAAATTGCATTTTTTTTCGCTCTTTATAAAATAAATAACAACTTATGTTAGCTTAATTTATTTAGTGTATTGTTTTAACAATTAGATAAGTACACTTTTAATAGGTATTTGTTTGTATTTAATTTTTATATTGTTTTTTGTTAAATAATTATAAAAATATTTTTTTTTAGCATTAAATATGTAGTAAATTGTTACAATAATTATTACTTAATGTTAAGATTACTTTTCATATTATTTATTAGTCAGTGTACTTTTGCCCAACTGAACTGGATTTCTCATAAAAATAAGATTGAAATTCCGTTTGAATTGATTTACAATTTAATAATTGTAGATGTAAAAGTAAATGATGTTGATTTAAAAATGATTCTGGATACTGGTTCAGAAAAGAATCTTATGTTTAGTTTTCCAAAAAATGATAGTATAGCTTTTTATAATCCAAAAACAATTAGTATTCGGGGTTTGGGATATGGAAAAGAGCTAAATGCTTATATTTCAGAGAAGAATAAGTTTGAAATAAATGGTTTAGTAGATAGAAATTTTCAAGTTTTATTGGTTACTAACCAAGATATAAGCTTAATTGACAAACTTGGTATTCAAATAAATGGAATTATTGGTTCTTCTTTTTTTAAAGATTTTTTAGTTGAAATAAATTATTCCAAAAAGAAACTTTACTTATACAAAGATTTTGAAACTATCACAAAAAAAATGAGTAGATATGAAAAGACTCAAATTGAAATTTATCAAAATAAACCTTATGTAAATTTAAAAATTGAAAATAGTGATGAAAATCACAATGCCAAATTGCTATTTGATAGTGGATTAGGCGATGGTTTGTGGCTTTTTGAAAGTGATTCAATTAAATGTAAGGAACGATATTTTATAGATTTTTTAGGAAGAGGGTTAAGCGGAGACGTAAAGGGAAAAAAGTCTAGAATAGAAAGTTTGCAATTAGACAAATTTATTCTACATCATGCATTAGTTTCTTATCCAGATATAAAATTAAGTGAGTTTGATTTATTTAAAGGAAGGGACGGCTCTTTAGGAGGAGAAATAATTAAGAGATTTAATTGGATTTTAGATTACAAAAATCATTTTTTTTATTACAAACAAAATAATCTTTTTAATGAACCTTTTAATTATAATATGTCTGGTTTAGAAGTACATCATTTTGGACAACAATGGGTTAAAGAGTTAGACAGTTTCACAAATGTTAGTGGTAAGGGTGAAGTAAACGCTACAGAATATATAAGTAAAGTATATAACTATAAATACACCCTTAAACCTAATTTTCAAATTTATGAAGTAAGAGAAAATTCTCCAGCAGCTAAAGCAGGCCTATTGGCAGGAGATATAATAATAAAGATCAACAATAAAAGTAGTCACAATTATACCATTCAAAAAATTACTGAATTGTTTCAATCGGAAGAAGGAAAAAAAATAAAAATTATAGTCGAAAGAGATGGAAAACTTTTAGAATTTGAATTTTATCTTGAAAAAATACTATAAAAAAGGCTCTCAATTTGAGAGCCTTTTTTTATTTTTTATCCTGAATGACGTTTCCTTTTATTCTTAACGGAATAATACCATTTGGTTTATTCACCGCATTTGTTTCAACAGTAAGAGTTTTACTAATCGGACCTGGATTCATATTGTATTTAACCACAATTTTATCACTTTTACCAGGCATAATAGGTTCAGTAGGCTTAGTAGGCACTGTACAACCACAGCTCGATTTTACATCTTTAATAATAAGAGGAGCATCGCCAGTATTTGTAAAAACAAATTCGCGAACACCATCATCTTTACCTTTCACAACGTCACCATAGTTTATAGTTTCCGTTTTAAATTCAATTTTAGCACCCTCTTGAGCCGAAAGAGCCAAACCAACAAAAAGTATTAGTAAATTAAGTAAATTTTTCATCATTTTATATTTTTTGGGTTATCGTAAAAATATGTACTTTAATTACTACAAACAAGCAATTTAACTTTTTTTATTTTAGTAGATATCGTTACTTTTGTATAAAATTTACAAAAAGTGTACCAAAATAGTTTTTTGCAGCGAGTCTGCAGTTTGTATTTGTAAACCTTATTCCCGCTTTCACTTGCACGCGGTGCTTGTTCTATCGGGGCTAAGCGGTAAACTATTTAATTTTTGTATACTTATTAATAATATTTTAGAATTTAGAGTGTAAAAAACATCTAACATCTAACATCTAACATCTAACATAAAATGATTCCAGCTCAATTTGATGCCAAACAAGTAGAAAAGAAATGGTACGACTATTGGATGCAAAACAAATATTTTCATTCAACTCCCGACCATAGAACACCATATACAATTGTAATTCCGCCACCAAACGTAACTGGAGTGTTACACATGGGACACATGTTAAACAATACTATTCAAGATGTATTAATTCGTCGTGCACGTTTAAAAGGATTCAACGCGTGTTGGGTTCCAGGAACCGATCACGCTTCTATTGCAACCGAAGCTAAAGTTGTAGCGAAATTAAAATCGGAAGGAATTAATAAGTCTGATTTATCTCGCGAAGAGTTTTTAAAACATGCTTTCGATTGGACAGAAAAATATGGTGGAACTATCTTAGAGCAATTGAAACAATTAGGTTGTTCATGCGATTGGGACAGAACCAAATTCACCATGGACGACGATATGTCGGCTTCAGTTATCAAGTCGTTTGTTGATTTGTATAACAAAGGCATGATTTATCGTGGTTATCGCATGGTTAACTGGGATCCAGAAGCTAAAACTACTTTGTCTGATGAAGAAGTAATTTACGAAGAAAGACAAGGAAAATTATATCATTTACGTTACCAAATTGAAGGTAGCAACGAATATGTAACCATTGCAACAACACGTCCTGAAACGATTTTAGGTGATACTGCAATTTGTATTCATCCAGAAGATGAACGCTATTTCCATTTAAAAGGTAAAAAAGCAATCGTTCCTATTTGCAACCGAGTAATTCCTATTATTTTCGATGATTATGTAGATATGGAATTCGGTACAGGATGTTTAAAAGTAACGCCTGCTCACGATGTAAACGATAAAACTTTAGGTGACAAACACGGATTAGAAATCATCGATATTTTTAACGAAGATGCGACTTTAAATTCGTTTGGTTTACACTATGAAGGTAAAGATCGTTTTGACGTTCGTAAGGAAATAGAAAAAGAATTAGAAACTATTGGTGCTTTAGTAAAAGTAGAAAATCACGTAAACAACGTGGGAACTTCTGAAAGAACAAAAGCGGTAATCGAGCCAAGATTATCAGACCAATGGTTCTTAAAAATGGAAGAGTTAGTAAAACCAGCTATCAAAGCCGTTTTAGAATCAGACGACATAAAATTACATCCTTCTCGTTTTAATAATACCTATGCGCATTGGTTAAACAATATTCGCGATTGGAATATTTCACGTCAGTTATGGTGGGGTCAACAAATTCCAGCTTATTATTATGGCGATGGTAAAGAAGATTTCGTAGTTGCTGAGAGCAAAGATGAAGCTTTAAAGTTAGCACAAGAAACCACAAACAACAAACAATTAACCATAAACGATTTACGTCAGGACCCTGACGCACTCGATACTTGGTTTTCTTCTTGGTTATGGCCAATTTCTGTTTTTGGTGGAATGCTAGATCCTGAAAATGAGGAATTCAAATATTACTATCCAACTAATGATTTAGTAACAGGACCAGATATTTTATTCTTCTGGGTAGCTCGTATGATTATCGCAGGTTATGAATACACGGGTGAAAAACCATTCTCAAATGTATATTTAACGGGATTAGTTCGTGATAAACAAGGACGTAAAATGTCTAAATCTTTAGGAAATTCACCTGAACCACTTGGATTAATTGAAAAATTTGGTGCTGATGGTGTTCGTGTAGGATTGTTATTGAGTGCATCTGCGGGTAATGATATTTTATTTGATGAAGAATTATGTAACCAAGGAAAAGGTTTTTCTAATAAAATTTGGAATGCATTCCGTTTAATTAAAGGTTGGGAAGTTGCAGATATTGCACAACCAGAATCATCAAAAGTAGCCATCGAATGGTACGAAGCGAAGTTGCAAAAAACATTAGTAGAAATTGAAGATAACTTCGAGAAATATAGAATTTCTGATGCCTTAATGGCCATTTATAAATTGGTTTGGGACGATTTCTGTTCGTGGTTCTTAGAAATGATAAAACCAGGTTACCAACAACCAATTGACAGAACAACTTTCGATAAAGCTATTGAAATGTTAGAAGCAAATTTGAAGTTGTTACATCCGTTTATGCCTTTCTTAACAGAGGAAATTTGGCAGCACATAGCAGAAAGAACTCCGGAAGAAGCTTTAATCGTTGCTTCTTGGCCAGAAATGGAAGCATTTGATGAAAAATTAATTACTGATTTCGATTTTGCTACAGAAGTTATTTCAGGAATTAGAACAATTCGAAAAGACAAAAACATTTCGTTTAAAGAAACGATTGAGTTGAAAGTTGTGAACAACGAAAATGCTTCAACGCATTTCGATTCAGTGATTATGAAATTAGGTAACGTTGTGGATTTAGTTTATGTAGCTGAAAAAGTAAACGGAGCGTTATCGTATCGCGTAAAATCGAATGAATATTTTATTCCAGTAGGAGGAAATGTAGATTTAGATGCCGAAATCGCTAAATTAGAAGAAGAATTGAAATACACACAAGGGTTCTTACGTTCAGTGCAAGGGAAACTGTCTAATGAAAAATTTGTTAGCGGAGCACCAGAGCAAGTAATTGCAAACGAACGCAAAAAAGAAGCCGATGCTTTAGCAAAAATTGCCACTTTAGAGCAAAGTTTAGCAAGTTTGAAATAACATATTGTCATTCTGAACTCGTTTCAGAATCTAAAAAGTAAAAATCCCGAGTGTGAGCTCGGGATTTTTTTATTTTAAAATAGTGAGCAGCTAAAAAATTTTCTTAGGTTTCGATACTTGTTGCAGGGACTGAGTTTTTTGTAACTGATGTTTACTTATATACCCAAAATTTTGAAGGAAAAAAGCTTAAATTGGTGTAAAGATTTTGATGTCCAATCTTCTAAAATTATCCTCGAAATTTTTAAAACCGCTATTGGTTACAGTAAGTCATTTAGTTGTTTGCCCTATATCAATTCAATAAGATTTTTTTCATATTCATTACTTTCTTTTAGAAAAGTTTCAATTTCTTGAATACTTGTAATTACATGTTCACTAAATTGTTTTGAGAATTTTAATAGTTCTGTTGTTGAAAGTAATTCTAAATCATTTTCGTCTAGATTTTTGAAATTAATTGTAAAAATATCTTTATCAGAATCACTTTTCCGAGAAGTAACTTTAACTTTATTTTTCTTGACTTTATCAAAGATACTTTTAGTTCTACCTCGTTTAAAAATTTCATTCACAAAAACACCTTCAAATTTTTCGACTGCAAATAAATATTTAGAACTTCCTTTTACACCACTAAGACTTACCATTCTTGATTCTGTACTAGATATTTCAAATTCTATATTACTAAAAAAAAGTAATAAACAAGATTTTATTATTGTTCTGTCATCTTGACGGTTAATCTTTTTATTGATTGACTTTAATGTTGGTAATAACATATATTTTTTGTAATTATAACTATCCATTTCATCACATAATGATAAAAAATTAGCAGTTTCTCTATTTCTTCTATTTTCAAAAAGTTTACTATGAATTTTTTTATAGGCATCTTTTTTATTGTCATTTATTCCTTTGATATAAAGTGCGGCAAAATATTCTTGCATCGATCGATGTGCAAAAGAGTAAACACCACTATCTTCTGTCCAAAGCGCTATTGCGGATTTTAAGTCTTCAATTAAATCATTATTGTCAAAATTAAAAGAAGTACGTTTCTCCTTAATTTTATTTAATAAATCAAATAGATAATCTTTAGTAAAATCATATTCACTATCAAAATAACTAATGAAAGAGAATATTTTTAGAATTTCTTCGAATCCTTCTTGACTTAGCTTAGTTTTTAATTCACGTTCATAACCTATTTTTGTAATGCTATCATTTTCCTTAAACAATACATCTAAAACCCTTCTATAAAATATATATTTTTTATCTGGAATTGATGAATTTGTTGAAAATGTTAATATGTAAAGAGAGAGAAGTAATGGATTTGTTAAATAACTTTTTAAATATAGAACTTTATTTTCAGAAACGGATTTGATTATTTTTTGAGCCAGCTCGCTTTCAATTTTTTGAATTGAAATAAATTTTTTAATTTCAACATCATTTAATTTTTCTATTCTATAATTATGGAAAAGTGGTAAAAGTTCAATGTTTGAATATGGACGAGAAGTAAGCAAAAAACGGTTTAGTCTGTATTTGTCAATAAATGCGTTTAATTTTTCAACAACAAATTTTTTAGAATCGGATTTGATTTCGTCATAGCCATCAAGAAAAAATACGAATTTCCCATTTTCTAGTAATCTATTAAGAATTTTTTCAGTTGGTGATAATTTGTTTTCAAAAATATTCTCTCTGATGTAATCTTCAATTGAACCCTTATAATCGTTTAAATATCTTAATTCAATTAAAATTGGAATACAAAATTTTTCAGATATTGAGTTTAAAAACAAATGTTTTATTAATGTGCTTTTTCCACTTCCAGCATCTCCAATAATTGTGACAAATTGAGTTTCCCAAAAAACTCTATTGATTGAGCTGGTTTCAATACTTTTATTTCTGCAAGATAATCTTGTTGGAAGATAAATATCATAAAATGGAACTGGAGTAGTTCGATGTAATAATGTTTTAATATTGACAAACTTTGCCCTTTGTTTTTCCAGATAGTTGCTCAATCCATCATTAAAAAAATGATTTGTTTCTCCTTTTATGTCTTTCAAAATCGTTGTAGATTGTTTTGAAAATTCTGCAATGATTGTTTTTAAAAGTATTTCGTTCATGTTATTAAGTTTTTTGTTTAGCATCTAACTTGTTTATATGCATTATTTAGTATCGCATATTCACCGAATTATATAAACTAACGTTTTCAAATATATTAAAAATATCTTACAAATTAAATACAACACATTAGTTTTAATGTTAACTTGTAAACTAAAAATCCCAAGCGTTAGCTTGGGATTTTTTTATTTAATAGGAATCATCATGCTACCTGCGAGTTCTTCCGCTCTCATTTCTATTTCTTTTTGAACTTCTTTTATTTGTCGTTCATATTCTTTCCTACAAGCTGAACCTGATTGGTGTGGCGGACATTGTTTTCGTTTTTCTCTTAGTACTGCGATTTCGTTTTGTTTGTCTTTTAACCAACTTACAATATCATCAACTCGGTTTTGGCCACTTGGTAAATGGTAATCCATTTTAATGACTTTATATGCATTCGTATTAATTCCCCATTCGTCAATGGTTTGTAAATCAATTAGTTTTAAAACATTGTTGTCGATTTCTGTAACGGCTAAAAATTGTTGTTTTTTCTCTACTACATTTTTAAATATTCCAACGCCAAATCCCATAATAGGAACAGCAGTAGGAATTTGTGCTTCTTGTTTAGCAAACCAAAAGGTAATGGTTTTTTCAACGCCTTTTTCGTTGATGAATTTACCCGTATACGGTTCTAAATTGTTATTGCTATAGGTATAATTAGAATTTGCTTTGGTAGAATTTAATACTTCTAAATTTTTCAAATGCGTTTCGGTAATAACTTCGGAAATGTTCAATCCAGATGGCGCTTCAATACAAACTTTCCCTTGTTGTGAATGGTTTACATACACTAACCAATCGCCTTTTGCATTTCGAATAAGAAAATCGATACTATAATTGGCTAAAAACGGATTGTTTTTTAAAGGAAGAAACAAAGGATTATTCGTTATATCCACTCCGTGAACATACATTGAGTTATCATTACTATTTACTTTATATCGAAATGTTCCAGAATGTTCACCTAATTTTGAGAATTGCTCAATTTCATAATTAAACTTAAAGATTCCGTTAGCTAGTAAAGGATTGGCTTGAATGCTTGGTTTTAAATCAAAATATTTTGAATCGTCAAATGGAGTTACTTGATCTAAAATGGGAATATCTTGCGGTTTTCCAGCAAAATGCCAAGAAACTTTCATTTCGTGTTGCAAATGAAGTGGCACATCATTATTCAAATTTACATCAAACGGATTAGGAATAACTCCTGTAACCATTCCTAATGCGGTTACAGAAGCCAATCCAATCGCTATTTTTACGCCTAGTTTCATAAGAATTATTTTAAAGTTTGAAATTCTACGCGTCTATTTTGTGCTTTACCTTCAGCAGAAGTATTATCGGCAACGGGTTCGTTTTCACCTCTTCCTTGATACATAAAACGCGATTTGTTTAAGCCTTTATTATCAATAAAATAATTCATTACTGCTGCTGCTCTCGATTTTGAAAGCGTCATGTTTTTAACTTCATCGCCATCGCTATCGGTATGGCCAATAATGTTTAATCGGATAGAACTATCATCTTGTAAAACTTTAGCCATTTTATCTAAAAACTCGTACGATTCTTTTTTCAACTTATCTGAACCTGAATCGAATAGAATTTTAGTTGTTGAAAATCCACCTTTTAATAACATCGAACGAATATCTTCGCCTTCTTCCGTAATTTTTACGTTTGAAATAGCCACAATGTGTTTTTCTTTTGGATCGGTTCCTTTTAAATAGAATTGGATGTAATTACCAAAGTTATTGCTTAAAAATGACGGTAAATCGATTGCTTTTTCGCCATCAATATAAACGCGTAATCTTGTTTTGTTGACCACAACTGTAAAATGGGTAATTGCATTTAATTTTTCTTGCATTTTAAACGGAATATTGTTGTCGATTTTCCCGTTAGTTTTGCCCCAATTTTGAACATTTATTTGGTTGCAAATGTTAGAACCTTTCCACAATGAAAATCCGAATTTACCGCCACTTTTAGGTTTGCTTAGTGTAGATTCGTTAGAAAATACTAATCCGAAATTAGAACCTGAAAGTCCTTTGTAGTCTAAGTTTTCGGTTACTAAATCAAATTCTAAAGCGTAATTTTCTGGTAATTTAGAAGTTTTGGCTGTGTAAGTTCCACTTGGATTCAACTTAAAAGCTTTTTCGCCATTTACTTTGATAATTTCTCCACCCGAATTTGTATTCCAATTCACGGGAAAATCGCCATAAGAATCTTGTTTGAAATTATCTGAAAACAGCACTTGTCCATTTGGGAAAAAACTGCTTCCTGTTACAATTTCATTATTCGAACTATTAGAAGTAGATTCGTCATTCGATTTTTTAGATGATTTTTTATTTTTTTTACTTGATTTTTCTTCAAAAACTTCGTCTAAAGCTTCATCGGTTTTCTTTTCGGTTTCTTTTTCTACACGTTTTTCAACGGTGCGTTCAGCAACTTTTTCAGCTTTCTTTTTTAACTTATCCAACAATTGCGCTTGTGAAAAGCTTATGCTTAATAATGCGATGATGGTAAATAGATATTTTGTTTTCATGTTTTCAAATTTTAATTATGAATTAGTTTGAAGTTAATTTCTTAATATGAAATTTCTTGATAGGTTACATTTTTAATCATAGACGGATTTACGTCTGAATTATAGCGTATTTCAGTAGTGATTAAATTATTATTTGTATCGTAGATGTTGTTATAATGATGTTCAATTATATCAGATGAAATTAGATCTTCATAACGCGTCATGGTAATTGGTTTTTGACTCAGAAAAAATAAATCTTGATAGAAGTTTTCTGCAAAATAAGAATCCATAATCGCTAAAACAGGTTGTGAATTCATAAAGTAATTGAATGCATTACCACTTTCGTAAGTTATGTTAAAAGCAGTAGTACTAGAAAAATAATAATATTCTAAATCATTACCAGAATCAAATTTCCAAGTGTAAGGGAAATTGTACTTATAAGTATTGGTAACACTATTATAATCGATGCTATACTCGGTATTTCCACTTGTTGAAACGGCTATTATTTTTGATAAAAATCCGTTGGTGTATTCTGCTTGATAATTACGATCATCACCCGTAGATGGTTCTTCAATTCTTAGATTTGCAAGTTGGTTTTGTGAATTATAACTACATGTGTAAATAATTTGCGAATTATTTGAAAATGTTCTTGTGACAGTTTCAATCAAAAGCTGATTGTTATACGTAATATCTAATGTTTGATAAGATGCAGTTGCTGTTGGAAATTCAATTTCAACTTGTGTTGGTAGTAGTCTCGTTTTTTTGTTGTCATCTTTACTACAACTGATAATCAAAATACTAACGAATAAAAGAGTAGATTTTAGAATATAATTTTTCATGATTTTAAAGATTTCTATTTTGATATGTTATGTCTATTTGGCTTCCACCACCTGTAAAATTGTAAACAACTGAAGAAATATTTCCGTTGGCATCTCTATTATTTACAATGTCAATATCTTGAACTCCAAATTGGAAATGATTAATTTGTTTTTGGTTGAAGAAATAGAAAATATGGCCATTGTTAAATAGAGCTAAATCAAATTGAAGTGCAATTTGAGGTGTAACATGCTCAAAAACTCCTTTTTGTGTTGCATCTAAAGTGATTTCTAAATCAGAAGTAAAAAATGTACTTCCATAAACAATTGGGTTATTCGAGTTATCTAATTGCACCGAACTAGAGTCGCCACCATCTACAAGGCTATACGTATTTGTAGTCGCATTATAATTGATAGGGTAAGTTTCAATTGTTCCGCTTGTATCATCAACAATTGACGATAAATTACCGTTTGAATTATAAACGAATGTTCGAACATCTGGACCACTAAGAAAACCTGAATTACTTACACTTGTTATTCTACCATTTGTATAAGTATATTGTTTCGTTTTAGTTCCGTTATTATCAATTAAAACTATTTGAGAAATGGTATTGTCATTGTTGTAACTAATAGTAACAGTTTTATCATTTACACTATTGGTGTAATCTGTAAACTCAATGTTTGTTGGAAAATTACCTTTTTTATTATCATCATTGCTACACGAAAAAAGTAATGTAAGAATACACAATGTAAGAAGAGATTTGATTGTTTTCATAATTGTCATTTTTTAAATTTTGTTTTTTTAATGATTTTGTTTTTGTGAATAATGTTTAGTTCATAATCGCCTTTTTCAAGGTGATTGATATTGAGTAAAATTTTTTGCGAAGGAGGTTGCTCCAAATGTGTCTCATAATTAAATTTCTTTTTCGCAGGCATTTTATTTCATTTTGTTGAGACAAAGTTATTCGCGAACACAAAAAAGCAATAGGAGAGATGTAACCATTACATGGAAATATGTAACATCAATAAAAAAGCCTCTAAAATAGAGGCTTTGAGAAGGTTTTTAAAATATAAAATGTTACTTTTTTTGATAATCGGAAGGCGATACATGATACATTTCTTTAAAACATTTAGAGAAATATCCCACATCATTGAACCCAACATTATACGCAATTTCAGAAACACTGAGTTTTTCATTTTTCAGTAAATCAGCTGCTAATTTTAAACGTTCATTTCGAATAAATTCTGTTGCAGAAACACCAAATAATGATTTTAATTTACGATGCAATTGCATACGACTTATATGCATTTCTTCAGCAAAAGTTTCCGCATTAAATTCTGAATTTGGAATTGCCTTTTCTAAAACAGATTCTAATTTGGCAATGAATTTTTCATCAACAGAATTAATGATAACTTCTGTTGGTTTTAAAATTAATTCCTGACTATAGCGTTCTTGTAGTTTTTTACGTTCTTGAATTTGTTGAGAAACCGTTGCTTTTAAAACCTCATGATTAAATGGTTTGGTTAAAAAGGCATCCGCCGTATTTTGTAAGGCTTTTAGATGCGCCTCTTCTGAAGTCTTAGCGGTTACTAAAATAACCGGAATAAACGACGTTAATTCGTTAGACTTAATTTGGTTGGTAAATTCAAATCCATCCATTTCAGGCATCATAACATCTGAAATAATACAATCCGGAATTTCTTTTTGTGCGAGTTTTAGCGCTTCTTTTCCGTTAGCTGCTTCTAAAATTTGATAATTAGTAGCAAAAATATCCTTTATTACTTCTCGAATTGAAGCATTATCGTCTACAACAAGTAAAATTGGTAATTCAGCATTAGAAGTAATTTCAATTGGAGTAGAAGTTTCAGAAGTAACTTCATTATTTTCATTAATTACAACAGCATTTGTGAGGTCTTTTTTCAAAGGTAGTTCAACCGTAAAATGAATTTGTTGGTTGCTAAAATCGGTTTTAATCGTTCCTTCATACATTTCGACTAAGTCTTTTACTAAAGCTAAACCAATTCCAAAACCAGAGATTGCATTGTCTTTTTGGTAAAAACGTTCAAATAGTTTTTTGTAATCAGCTTCTTTTAATTGGTTATTATAATTTCGTACTTGAATAATTAAGTTTTCATTTTCTTTTTTGGCAACAAAGTCAATTGGTTTCCCTTGTTCGTTGTATTTAAAAGCATTATCTAGAAGATTGGTTGTAATTTTTGTGATGATATCTTTATCGAAATGTGTTTCGAAATCTAAATTTTCAACTGTAGAAGTAAATTCTTGGTTTTCATCTTTTGCTTTGAAAGAAAAAGGTTCAACTATAGACTGAAAGAAATGTTGAAGATTCCCTTTTTTCAAAATAATTTGAAGATTACCACTATCAATTTTGGACAATTCTAAAAGTTGATCTACTAGTTCCAACATTCGATTGGCATTGTTGTCAATTAATTGTAGTTGTTTGTTTTGCTCATCGTTTGAAATATTGCTTTGTAATTGTTGAACTGGACTTTTAATTAACGTTAGTGGTGTTCTAAATTCGTGAGAAATATTAGCAAAAAAGCGCGATTTAAGTTCGTTTAATTCGTTTAGTTTTTGAGCTGTTTTAATCTTATTTCGATAACCTAAAAACAAGAATAATCCGCTAACTAATAATAAGCCTGCAATTGCAATGTAAATGTATTTTTGTTTTTCAGAAAGTTCATTTTTAGCTTTTAAAAGTTCAATTTCTTGTTCTTTTTTTTCGGTTTGGTATTTGATTTCTAAATCGCTAAAAAGCTGTTTGTTCGTTTTTTGTTCTAAACTATCTCGGTAGGTTACGTAATTTTCTAAAGCTTCAAACGCTAAATTATTTTCATTTCTAGACTTGTAAATAGTAGAGAGATAGTAATATGAATTTGAAATAATACTATAATCTGCATTTTTTTCTTTCTTTAAAATTTCAATAACAGCATTATAATTTTCGATTGCTTCTTCATAGTTTTTAATTTCATATAAAAAACTTGCGTAGGCCCAATAAGCTCTTATTAAAGCATTGTTATCATTAAATGTTTTACTTTTTTCAATGAACTCTTTGTAATATTTGATAGCTAAATCATTTCGATTTATTTTTCGATATAAAGAAGCATAAGCCCAATAAGTATCGCTAAATTCTCTTATCATCATATTTTCAAAGAAATATTTATTAGCATCGTCATAAAATTGTAAAGCGGTTGCTATATCAGGGTCTTCGCTTTCAACAAAGGTAGAACCATAATAAAGTCCAGACACATGCATTTCAGTTAACGAGTTAGATGATTTGGCTAGTTCGTATGATTTTTTAAAATAGTCTTTAGCTTTTCCATATTTTTTACTGTTAGAAGGATTATAACCTCTTAACATCATTAAGCCTATGTTTTGCAGTGCTCTTAATTGTACATCATTTACAAAATTATTTGCCTCGCTTATAGAGTCTATATAAAAGTATTTTGCAATGGCTTTATCGTCTTCATACTTTGAATAATGAATATTTGCTAGAATATTATTGGCTTCAAGAAAGTTTGTAATTTCTTCTTTTGTTGTATAATTCTTCTTTACTATTTCATCAACCATAGTGACTGATTGATCAAACATTTTTAGTTTGTAGTAAACTTTGGCTTTGTAAATTTTAGCTTTATCTTGAGCAGAAGATTCATTTTTCTGTTTGGCAAATGTGTAGAGTTTTTCTGCAGAAGTAAGTGCTAAATCATATTTCATTTCATTAAATGAAGATTCAAAATTTTGGCTATAAACATCAATTGAATCATTTTGGATTTGAGCAATTGAAAATGTACTGATACAGAAAATTAAAAAGACTGCTAATCTCATAAAATTAAATTTATAACAATACTACAATTATTCTTTTAGAATATAACATAACATTGTAACATTTTGTGGTTACAATAGTCAAAAAAAATCCCGAGATAAACTCGGGATTTAGAAGTATTAATGTGCTTTAATTTTTTCCTTTTCGTTGCTTAATAAACGTTTCATTTTGTGTAAAGCGTCATAAAAAGCTTTTTCAGGAGTGTCGCCATTTGATGTAACTGCTATTGGATTTTTTTTCTCAATTCGAACTTCAATAACACATTTTTTATCATTTTTTCCTCCTTTATCTCCATTTTCATCTTCTAAATGAACTTCAATTCGTGTTACTAATTCATCGAAACGAGCTAAATCTTTTCTAATTTCTTCCTCAAAAAAATCATTCATTCTTTTGTGACCTTCTATATTCTTATCGGTATTGATTTGAACTAACATAACTTTATTGGTTTAAATTAATAATACTTAAAGTTACGAAATTTCTTTCAATTTAATGTAATAAATGATACAAAGTATTGTTAAAAATGGACTACATTTTTTCTTGTAAGGCTTTAATCTCGTCACGCAATTTTGCGGCTTGCATAAAGTCTAAATCTTTTGCCGCTTTTTCCATTGCCTTACGTTTCTCACGTATACGTTTTTCAATTTCAGTTTTCGATAAATATTCGTTTTCTGGTTCGGCTGCTATTTTTGGAGCATCGTATCCATAATTAGAAACTTGATTTTTGGTCAACGCATTTTCAATGGATTTATTCAATGCTTTAGGAACCAAATTATGTTCCTTGTTATAATTCATTTGCTTTTCTCTGCGATAATTGGTTTCATCAATAGTTCGTTGCATCGAATCGGTAATTTTATCTGCATACATGATGGCTTTTCCGTTTACGTTACGAGCCGCACGACCAACAGTTTGTGTTAACGAACGATGACTGCGAAGGAAACCTTCTTTATCAGCATCTAAAATGGCTACCAAAGAAACTTCGGGTAAATCTAAACCTTCACGCAATAAGTTAACGCCAATTAAAACATCAAATAAACCTTTGCGTAAATCTTGCATAATTTCAACGCGTTCCAAAGTGTCAATATCACTATGAACATAGCGACAACGAATAGCAACTTTGGTTAAATATTTCGCTAATTCTTCCGCCATACGTTTGGTTAAAGTGGTCACCAAAACGCGTTCGTCAGCTTCACAACGCAATTGAATTTCTTCAATTAAATCATCAATTTGATTGGCACTCGGACGCACTTCAATTATTGGATCCAATAATCCTGTAGGACGAATGACTTGTTCTACATAAATTCCTTCCGATTTTTTTAATTCGTAATCAGCTGGAGTTGCCGAAACATAAACAACCTGATTTTGTAAGCTTTCAAATTCTTCAAATTTCAACGGACGGTTATCCATAGCAGCAGGCAAACGGAAACCATATTCCACTAAGTTTTCTTTTCGACTTCTATCGCCACCATACATGGCATGAACCTGAGATATAGTAACGTGACTTTCATCGATAACCATCAAATAATCATCAGGAAAATAATCTAATAAGCAGAATGGTCGTGTTCCTGGAGCTCTTCCGTCCAAATAACGAGAATAATTTTCAATTCCTGAGCAATATCCCAATTCGCGAATCATTTCCAAATCAAAATTGGTACGTTCTTCTAACCGTTTGGCTTCTAAATGTTTTCCTATTTCTTTAAAATAATCGACTTGTTTAACCATGTCTTGTTGGATTTCCCAAATGGCATTTTGCAAAACATCGGGAGAAGTTACGAACATGTTAGCCGGATAAATATTTAGTTTTTCGTAGCGTTCAATTACTTGAGAAGTTTTAGCATCAAATGCTTCAATTTCTTCAATTTCATCACCAAAAAAGTGAATTCGAAAAGGCTCATCAGCATAACTTGGAAAAATTTCTACTGTATCACCTTTAATTCTAAAAGTACCGGGAGTGAATTCAGCTTCCGTTCGGGCATACAAACTTTGAACTAAGCGATGTAATAATTTAGTTCGCGAAATTTCTTGACCGTTTTCTATGGAAATGACATTTTTTTGAAACTCCACAGGATTTCCAATACCATACAAACACGAAACAGAAGCTACAACCAAAACATCTCTTCGACCCGAAAGTAGGGCAGAAGTAGTACTCAGACGCATTTTTTCTAGTTCTTCATTAATCGACAAATCCTTTTCAATATAAGTTCCAGTAACTGGAATATAAGCTTCGGGTTGGTAATAGTCGTAATAAGAAACGAAATATTCCACGGCATTATTGGGGAAAAACTGCTTAAATTCCGAATACAATTGGGCAGCCAATGTTTTATTGTGCGCCAAAACTAAAGTTGGTCGCTGTACTTCTTGAATAACATTAGCAACTGTAAAAGTCTTTCCAGAACCAGTTACTCCCAATAGAGTTTGGTACTTTTCCTCATTCAAAATTCCTTCAGAAAGTTTTTTTATGGCTTGAGGTTGGTCACCTGTAGGATTGTATTCAGAGACTACTTGGAATTTCATTTTTTATAAGTTGCAAAGTTTAAAGTTGTAAAGTTACGAAGTTTGAATTGAAAGTTTTTTAGGTAGTATAATTGAAAAATTTATAATTTTTAATCCCAACATTCCATAAGTAATAAATCGCCTTCTTGGTGTTCAATAACGACGACTCCATCTTCAGAAACGTGATTACTGCTTCCGGTTCTGTAACCGATGGTTAGTTCATCATTTTGTAATGGATAAAATAAATTTTGAGAATGAATTCCGCTAACTTTTCCAATTGGAATAAGAGAAAGCGGCGTGTTTTTAGGATACCATTTTTGGAACTTTTCGGGCAATAAAAAAATTTTGGAATGATCGTCTAGAATAACAATTTTTAGAATATTTCGATAACGGACGATATTAGTAATATTAGTAATAGTATGATCGGCTCTTTTTCCTGTAGCCCAAATTACATTTACAGCTTGGTGTCCGCGTTCTATTAAAAAATCGAATGCCTTTTCTAAATCAGTTTTATCTTGATTGGGTGTATGAATAATTTCCAGCGGAAATTGAGATTCTTTATAAATATCGGGATTAAAATCGCGATCAAAATCACCCAATAAAACATCAACTTTAATACCTAAATTTAAAACTCTATCTATTGCTGAATCTAGAACTACAACAAAAGGCGACCACTCTAAAAGTTGTCCCATAAGTTCTTTACTGCAAGCAGCACCGTTAGCAATAATTAAAGCAGGTTCTTGATCGTCGCGAACAATATGATGTGAAGACATTTTGAATTACGAATTACGAATTGCGAATTTACAATTTATTATTCAACCGTATATTGCATACTATCAATTTCTGATAATCTGAAAAAACCTAAAGCATAATTATCAAAATTAGTTTGGTTAACAATGTTTCCTCTTACTGTAGCGGGTGGTGTTTGAAATGGACTTCCTCCGTTAGAGCCAGCAATTCCTAATAAAATGTTCATATAATTGTAATAGGATTCCGAAATTCCTTGTAGTGTTAATGTAACGTTGTCATTAGCATTTAAATCTTCGTTCGTATATAAACCAAACATTTGATTGTTTTGGAAAAACTCATCACTAATTACATCATATTCCGGTAAAAAAGTAATACTGGTGTTAAACTGTATTAAGTAATAATTATCTAGATTAGGAATATCATCATAGAAGAAACGAACTTCAATTTGATTTCCTGTAAATCCTCCATTGTTGTCTTGTACAACACCATTTATTGGAGGAACTGCGATTAGAGTTTCGGTGGCTGTATAAGTTTCTCCGTTATAAATAACAGTTAAAGTATAGTTTTGGTAAATTTCAGGGACAAAATTATCACAGAAATATTCACCAGTATTTGGGATTTCAATGAAATTAAATACATCGTTATTTCCATTAGTAACAAAAACCGTTGCGCCAGTAGCTGCAGGAACATTTTCCTCATAAAAACCAGCTGTTGTAGAAAGAATGATAGTTTGTTCGTTTCCAGCAGTTCCTTTTTGCCATTTTAAAGAAGCGTCAATAACTAATTTAGGTTTGCCAGTGCTTAAATCAACATCAATAACATCTTCACAGCTAATAAGTGTGAAAAGCATAGCTATTAAAAGAACGATAAACGTTGTTATTTTTAGTATAATCTTTACCATAACTAAAATTTAAAATTATAGGTGACACTTGGCACAATTCCAAAAATAGAAAGACGAACCGCTTCATTATTTCCTGAATCTTGGTTTTGTCTAAAACTTATTGAGGCAGCGTTTTTTCGACTGTAAATATTGTAAATTCCAAAAACCCATTCACCATACCAGCTTCTGTTCTTATTTTTATCGGGAACTAAAGTAGCCGAAACATCCAAACGATGGTATGTTGGTAGTCGGTTTTCATTACGTAAACCATATGTAGGAACTGTAATTCCTTGGTATTGATATTGTCCGTTAGGATAGGTAACTGGTTGCCCACTTTGTAAGGTAAAAATGCTACTAAAACTCCATTTTTCGTTCAATTGGTACATGGAAGTTACGGAAAGATTATGCAATTTGTCCCAACCTGTTTTATACCATTCTCCATTGTTAATTCCAGTTTCTTCGGCTGTTCTTCCTGGTGTTCTTTGTTCTGAACGGGATAAAGTGTATGAAAGCCATCCGGTTAATTTTCCGTTGTTTTTTCGAACTAGAAGTTCTAAACCATAAGCTCTTGCTTCTCCTTTAAGGACTACTTGTTCAATATCATCATTAGCAATTAAATCGGCGCCATCAATATAATCCAATCGGTTTTTAACTTTTTTAAAGAAAGTTTCGGCTTCTAAGGAATAGGCACCGTTTTTAAAGTTTCTAAAATATCCAAACGCTACTTGATCCAAAATTTGAGGTTTCAAATAATCGTCACTTGGTGTCCAAACATCTAATGGAGTAGGAGATTGTGTATTTGAAATTAAATGTAGATACTGAGACATTCTATTATAACTGGCTTTAATAGAGCTTTTTTCGTTTAAGGTGTAAGCTAATGCTAACCGAGGTTCTAAATTGCCAAATTGCGAAATAATATCGTTTTTACCATATTTTTTGGTACCAATTGGAGTCGCTTTTTCATAAATTTGATAGTCACTATTGAAAACTACAGCCTGATTATTTTCGTAAAGATTAATTTCTTCATTTCCTAAGCGATAAAATAAACTGTAACGTAAACCATAATTCACGCTTAATTTATTTGAAATTTTTTGTTCCGAATCAATGTAAAAAGCAGGTTCGAAAGCATATTTTTTAGCTAATTGATCAGGATTTATGCCAGAAGAAGCATCGGTTGGATTAATTTTTCCAGGATTAAAATCATAATAAATGGCATTTACACCATAAAACAGTTTGGTTTTATCGGAAAGGTAGTGTTTGAAATCATATTTTAAGTTATAATTTTTAATGCCGCTGTCCCAATTGAAACCAACAAAATTCAGAGTTAAACCATAATAGTAATCGCTGTAAATAAGCGAAAGATTTGAAAATAATTTATCAGAATACAAATGATTCCATCTCAAGTTAAAGACAGAATTTCCATAAGTGTTCTTAAAACTATCACTCAAGCTAAAAACATCACGACCAAAATATCCAGATAGAAATAAACTGTTATTCGCGTTGAGTTGGTAACTCAATTTCGTATTCAAATCATAGAAATAAGCCGAATTATCATTATCTGCTAATTTTAGAAATAGATGTGCATACGAACTTCTTCCAGCAAAAAGAAAAGAACCTTTATCTTTTACAATGGGTCCTTCTGCTAATAATCTACTTGAAATAACACCAATTCCTCCATTTACATGAAAACCAGTATTATTTCCGTCTTTTTGATAAATTTCTAAAACAGAAGCCACTCTTCCTCCAAAACGAGAGGAAATTCCACCTTTATACAATTTGATGTCTTTAATGGCATCAGTATTAAAAACAGAAAAGAAACCAAATAAATGGGAAGAATTGTAAAGTGTAGCTTCGTCTAACAAAACTAAATTTTGATCGGCAGCACCACCTCTAACATTAAAGCCTGATTGCCCTTCACCTGCATTAGTTACACCTGGTAAAGTTAAAATTGATTTTAACAAATCTGTTTCTCCTAATACTGCGGGCATTTTTTTAATAGTTGTTGCATTAATTTTATGTGTACTCATTTCAGGCTTATCAAGAACTATTTTATTAGGATTATCGGTTACCACAACCTCTTCAAGGTTTTGTAGCGATTCTGTTAAATTGATGTTGATTTTTTGGTTACTATTTAAAGATATTTTTTGTTCATAATCACTAAAGCCTATATAACTTGCCCAAATAGTATACTCCCCTTTTGGAAGTGTTAAAGAATAAAAACCATATTCATTAGTTGTAGTTCCAGTTTTAAGTTCGAGTATAGCAATAGTTACCCCAATAAGCGTTTCGCCAGATAAACTGTCTTTTACAGTTCCGCTGATTGTGAATTTTTTTTGTGAATATCCAATAAGACTCAGTAAAAAAACTAAAAAAACGCTAACTTGCCTAATGTTTGTGAACATGGTATATTTTTTGATATACAAATTAGACGATTTTTTTTATAATTTGTTTCACAACAATTGTTAATCATTGGTTAATTTATAAGTTGTATTATTGCTTTTCTATAGATTTGTTGAAATTAGAAGATGAAATTTTTTTTAAACCTTGTATTACTGCTTTTTGTTTCTGTATCAATCGCACAAATTGATACTAAGAAAAGTACGCCCTTAAAACTTAAATTAGACAATCCGTTTGAGCAAACTTCTGCTAATGATTCTAATTTACCATCACTTGAATATAAAAGTGTTTTTGATGCTCCTAAAAAGAGTAGGTATTCTATATTGTCTAATGAAAAAGAAACTCCTAAAAGTATTTTAGATACATCAACAGATTTTAAAAATCCTGGAGATGAGGTAATGGATAAATTGAATAAAGAAATTAATAAAGAAGGAAACTGGGAGGATGTTTTTTTTGGAAAATATGTTGTGAGGACTTCAACAATTAAAGTAAAAACGAGGGATTTTATGGAGCCTGACGGAGATCGAATTAGAATTTTCCTAAATTATCAAACATTATTTTTAAATGAATTATTAGAAAGTAATTATAAAACATATGTTGTAAACTTAAGAGAAGGGGATAATGCATTAGATATAATGGCTTTGAATCAAGGATTAGCAGGTCCAAACACAGCAAATTTTGCAATTTATGATGAAAATGATAATTTAATTACTACAAACGATTGGAATTTAAAAACAGGTGTTTCGGCCAAATTTATTATTGATTATAAAAAACCTTTAGATAAATAAGTTATTTAGATAATGAAAAAGGCTTCCATCTTGGAAGCCTTTTTTGCTATATTAAATTGATTAATTCAATTTAGCTAAGATTTTATTTAAAGTTGTGCTAGGGCGCATAGCTTTTGAAGTTAACTCTTCATTTGGATGATAATAACCGCCAATGTTTTGAGCAGCACCTTGAGCAGCAATCAATTCTTCGTTAATTTTAGCTTCGTTAGTGTTTAATGCGTCAGCAATTGGAGCAAATTTAGCTTTCAGTTCAGTATCTTTATCCTGAGTAGCTAAAGCATTTGCCCAGTATAAAGCTAAATAGAAATGTGAACCTCTGTTGTCGATTTGTCCAACTTTACGAGCCGGCGATTTATCATTTTCTAGGAATTTCTCAGTAGCAACATCTAAAGCTTCAGCTAAAACCATTGCCTTAGGGTTGTTTTGTGTTTGCGATAAATGTTCGTAAGAAGCACCTAAAGCTAAGAATTCACCTAATGAATCCCAGCGTAAATAGCCTT
The DNA here is from genome assembly GCA_030145825.1 of Flavobacterium sp. Taxonomy (GTDB): domain Bacteria; phylum Bacteroidota; class Bacteroidia; order Flavobacteriales; family Flavobacteriaceae; genus Flavobacterium. The sequence goes on along the minus strand of JAIXHM010000008.1, from coordinate 11,282 downwards.
CTTCAATAAATTGTTCAATATGTTTAGGAGCCGATCCACCTGCACCCGTTTCAAACAAACCACCACCATTCATTAATGGAACAATAGAAAGCATTTTTGCAGAAGTACCCACTTCTAAAATAGGGAATAAGTCGGTTAGGTAATCACGTAACACGTTTCCTGTAACAGAAATAGTGTCTAAACCTCGACGAATTCTTTCTACAGAGAATTTTGTAGCTTCAATAGGATTTAAAATGCGAATATCTAAACCTGTTGTATCGTGATCTTTTAAATATTTTTCTACTTTTTTGATGATTTCTCTATCGTGAGCACGATTTTCGTCTAACCAAAAAACAGCAGGAGTATCAGATAAACGAGATCTGTTTACCGCTAATTTAACCCAGTCTTGGATAGGAGCATCTTTGGTTTGACACATACGGAAAATGTCTCCAGCTTCAACAGCTTGTTGTAACAATACATTACCTTCAGCATCTACTACGCGAATAGTTCCTTCAGCTTCCGCTTGGAACGTTTTGTCGTGAGAACCATATTCTTCTGCTTTTTGAGCCATTAAACCTACGTTTGGCACAGAACCCATAGTTTTAGGATCGTATGCTCCGTTTGCTTTACAATCATCAATTACAGCCACGTAAACACCAGCATAAGAACGATCTGGAATCATAGCAACAGTATCACGCTCTTTACCTTCTTTATCCCACATTTTACCTCCAATACGGATCATTGCAGGCATAGAAGCATCTACAATAACATCAGAAGGAACGTGTAAGTTCGTAATTCCTTTATCAGAATTTACCATTGCTAAATCAGGGCCGTTGTTAATAGCGGTTTCAATAGCAGCTTTAATTTCAGCTTCTTGAGCGTGTCCGGCAATTTTACCGAAAACTTCACCTAAACCATTATTTTTATTGATGTTTAATTCTGCAAAAACACTTCCGTATTTTTCAAAAACATCTTTAAAGTAAACTTCTACAATTGCTCCAAAGATAATTGGATCAGATACTTTCATCATTGTAGCTTTTAAGTGAGCTGATAAAAGTACTCCAGCAGCTTTTGCTTCTTCTTTAGTTTGAGCTACAAATGCTTTTAAAGCATTGATATTTAAAACAGCGCTATCAATAACTTCTCCAGCTTTTAAAGGAGCTAATCCTTTTAATTCTTTAACACTTCCGTCTTTGGCAACAAATTCGATTTTAAATTGAGAATCTTTATCTAGTGTAACTGAAGTTTCAGTTCCGTAGAAATCACCTTCGCTCATGTGAGCAACTTTAGTTTTTGATGTGCCTGCCCAAGTTCCCATTGAATGAGGATGAGCTTTTGCGTAATTTTTAACCGCTTTAGGAGCACGACGATCAGAGTTTCCTTCACGTAAAACTGGATTAACAGCAGAACCTAAAACTTTTGCATATTTAGCTTTAATTGCTTTTTCTTCTTCATTTTTAGGATCATCTGGATAATTTGGAATTGCAAAACCTTGAGATTGTAATTCTGCAATGGCTTCTTTTAATTGAGGAATAGAAGCCGAAATATTTGGTAATTTAATGATATTAGCATCTGGAGTCGTAGCTAATTGTCCTAATTCTGTTAAAGCATCACCAATTTTTTGATCATCTTTTAAAAATTCTGGAAAGTTTGCTAAAATTCTTCCGGCTAATGAAATATCTCTTGTTTCAATTGAAACACCCGCAGGTTTTGAGAATGCTTGTACAATAGGTAAAAATGAATGTGTAGCAAGCATGGGTGCTTCGTCAGTAATCGTATAAATAATTTTAGGTTGATTTGACATGTAAATTTAATTTAGTGTTTGTTTGTTTAAAATTTTCAGAGAAAACCTGACAAATATAAGAAAAATGAGCCTAAATATAAACCAGTTAAGAGCGAAAACGATTGAATTAGGGATTTAATATTTTAGGATTAAAATATTATGAAATTGATAATTTATATTGTGTAAAATTATTAAAATAAAAAAACCGCAATAGCGTTGCGGTTTTTTTATTAGTTTCTTAAAGGGAAGATTATCTTCTTCTTTCTTTAATTTTTGCTTTTTTACCAGTAAGTTCTCTGAAGTAGAAGATACGAGCTCTACGAACTTTACCTCTTTGGTTAACTTCGATTTTTTGTAAAGCTGGCATGTTTACAGGGAAGATACGCTCTACACCTACAGAACCAGACATTTTACGAATTGTGAAAGTTTCAGTTAAACCAGCGCCTCTTTTTTGGATTACAACTCCTTTAAAGAACTGAGTTCTAGTTTTTTCACCCTCTTTAATTTCATAATACACAGTAATTGTGTCTCCTGAGTTGAATTCAGGGAAATCTTTTTTTGCTACAAATTCGTTTTGTACGAAATCTACTAAATTAGCCATTGTTTTTAAAAATAAACGTTTGAATCAGAACAACATACACGTCTTTCGCCAGAGGTTGATCCAAATGTGGGTGCAAAATTAATAAAAAAAATATTAGTAACACATAAATGTATGATTTTTTTTGATTTGAATATAGGGCATTTGCCTTATTGACTACTTTTTTTACTATACTTAGTTTTGAATGTATTATTTAAAATGCTTTCAATGAAAATAGAATTAATAAAAATATTATTCAGAAACAAATTGGGTCTAAGTTTATTTGCACTTTTTACGATTCAATTTCAAGCTCAAGAAGGAAACTATAGTTTTTTGACTGTTAATAGATATGATAATGGAGATAATGCTAAAAACATTGATAATCTTATCATTAATAGTAGAGAACTCCAAGTAGGTTATCAACCCAATTATAATGTCTTTAAGGACAAGCCTAAAATTAATGGTGCAAAATGCGATGGGCAAAACTGTGACTTTAATAAAAGTTATAATAAGATTTCGTTTAATTTAGGTTATGATGTTTATTGTAAAGGCAAAATAATAAAAAGAGTAAAATGGCAAAGCGGTTCAAATAATGCATATTATTATGTTGAGCCAGATGGACCAATTTATCATAAAAACGGACAAATATTTATAAAAGATCCTGGAAACAATTTAAAAAGTGTTGATGTTGAAAGTAGCCTATTTCATCCTAATGGTAAATTATATCAGAAAATAACTAAAGATCCTCTTAACAAATATGTTCAAGTTTATGAAGAATATGATAAAGAAGGGAGTTTGGTAAGACGCTTTTCGAGCGACAAACAACATGGAGATGAAGGAAAAAAAGAGAATTTTAATGGATTACCTGTTTATTATACAAATTATGGAGCAGGTAGATTGCCTTCACCAGATGCAATACAGCCATTTTTACAAACATTGAAAAACAATGATTCATATTTTGGTTATACGGCAGCGGGTAGTTATTATTCTATTGAAAATATTACTTTTACTGGTTTTTTCTTGCCTACAATAAAAGAATTAGGTAATGGTTCGGTTGTTTTTATGGAAGACAATACTACCCAAAAAGCTTATTGGGCTCTAATTATCAATGGTAAAATTGAAATGACTGTGCCTGCAAATTTAACGGATAAACCTAATATTGATGATTTAATAAATAAGCTTGGACAATCTTATAAAACGATAGTTAAAATGCGAGCACCCAAGCTAGATGCCTATAAATATTTAAAAAATAATTATATGGTATTGAGTGATGGTGTTAATCCTTATTGTATTGCAAATGTAGACAGCGGAATTTCACCAAGTTATTCGGGTTATGGTATTTCAATGAAAGCTGTTGATAGCCTATTCCCTGGACAGGTTAGGTATTTAAAGGTAGGACAATTTAAAAACGGGAAGTTAAATGGATTAGGTTATCGTTGTAAAATAACACATTTGTTTCAAAATAAACACTTTATTGATTCATCCACATCTGATGATAGATATAGTCCCTTAGATATGAAAATTGATGCTCAAATAGGAATTTTTGAAAATGGAGAATTAATAAAAGGTAGAAGACTAAATAATGTAATTCAAAAAGAGGATAATGAAATATGGGAAAAAATGCCGCTGGAAGGAATTAATTTTGTAAATAAAGAAGTTCCATTTGAATATAAATATTTAGGTCAAATTGCAGAAACAACTTCTTTAAACTATCTAAAACCTGGTGATAAAGTATATGTAAAAACTTTAAAAAGAGAGATGATTGTACATTCAGTTAATGAGAAGGATAGAAGTTTTAAAATTGAAACTGATGAAAAAAATGTTTATGCTACCATAACAAGAGATTTTTCAGAAGTTTACTGTAAGGTAATGGGTAAAAAAGAAGTTGAGGTTAATTGTAACCCTGAGGTTTTAACAGAAAAATTTAAAATTATAGATGTTAAAAATACTTACAACCATTCGTCTTATATTAGTCCAGTAATATTTTATAAAGATGGCTTAAAATATTTGTCTAAAGGCCAAACTGTAGATTATAAAGCGACTTGGGTTTCTAAACAAAAAGTTAGCGATGGATATACAAAAAGTATTTGTAAATTATGTAATGGAACAGGTAAAAGAAAATTTTCTAAAGATTATACTAGAGTTGTAAAACTTTCATTTTAAGCAAGATAAAAGAAAGAGATCTTGATGTTATATTTACAGAATTAATCTTCTAATAAATCAGGTCTTCTTTCTTTTGTATGTTCATAAGCTTTTTGTTCGCGCCATTTTTCAATTTCAGGAAAATTGCCACTTAATAAAATATCAGGTACTTTTAAACCTTTGTATTCTGCAGGTCTTGTATAAATAGGATGTGATAGTAAATTATCTTGAAAACTATCTGTTAAAGCAGAAGTTTCATCACTTAATACTCCGGGAATTAATCGAATTAAAGCATCGCAAAAAACAATAGCACCAATTTCACCTCCACTTAAAACATAATCACCAATTGAAATTTCTTTAGTAATGTGCATGTCACGAACGCGTTGATCGACTCCTTTATAATGTCCGCACAAGATTATAATATTCTCAAGCATTGACATAGAGTTTGCCATTTTTTGGTTTAAAGTTTTGCCGTCAGGTGTCATGTAAATAACCTCGTCGTATTTACGCTCACTTTTCAATTTAGAAATGCATAAATCAATAGGTTTTATCATCATCACCATTCCAGCACCACCACCAAATTGATAATCATCAACATTTTTGTGTTTATTAGTGCTGTAATCTCTTAAATTGTGAAAATGTACTTCCACTAATCCTTTTTGTATGGCTCTTTTCATAATCGAACCTTCAAATGGACTTCTTAATAAATCGGGTAAAACGGTAATGATATCAATTCGCATCCTAAAAATGTTTTCGATGCAAATTTATAATAATTGATTTAATATGTTTATACTCCAAATCGCTTTAAATGATTATCCATGTAATCCCAAACAAATTTATCCCAGTCGTGATAGGTCATTTTACCCCAAAAAGGATGATGCATTTTCATTATTGCATGTTTTCCTTGATTCCCAATGCGATTTATTTTTTGAATGAGTTCTAGTTTTAATTCTAAAGTATTTAATTCCTTTGGCGATTTTCTGTAATAATAATCATGACTTTCTTGAGTAAGTGCATTTTTTATGAAATAATTTTTGAAAAATACACTTAGCGATTTTTTAAATCCACTTACTTTAATGTCTTGTTTACCAAAAGCAATATCTAGTTCGATAAGCATTTGTCTGTAAAGCATTTCAGCTGTTAAATTTCCATCTAAAGTTTTAGAATTTTCCTCAAGCAAATCAATTCTTTCAATTAATTCACGAGTATCATAAGAATTGTAAATACTTTTCATAAGTCATTTTTTTAGTCAAACAATATTTATACAATCAAAATATTTTATGATATACAATTTGGAATTCTATTTTTTTTGAAAAATTGGAAAATGAAAGTATTGAATATTAGTTAATTAACTATAAAAAATCGATGAATGTCATTAAATTCAGATGATGTTATGTAAATTATTGTTTATTAATGGATTAAACATTAAACTGTTTTAAATGATAATCTAAATGCATATAATGTAATTTATCCCATTCGTTATAACTCATTTTGCCAAAAAAAGGATGAGTTTGATTTTTAATGGCTCCGTGACCTTCAGAAGCAAATCTTCTTTAAATTATTTGTTTTGGTCGAAATAAAAATAATAAAAAAATCCATAAGAAAGAAAGTGTACTGACTTATGGATTTGATAAGGATATTTTAAAATTATGGATTTGTAGACCATAATGAAGCGCCTTTTAACATGGCTCTTCTTGGTAATTTTAAACCAGCAACAATAAGTTCAGCAAAGTCTTCGGGTTGTAAAACAGTTTCTACATCTTCTTTTTTAGCAATTCCTAATGAAATAGACATATCTGAAGCAATTGTACTTGGAGTTAAGGTACAAACACGTATATTATTTTTACGTACTTCTTTCATTAATGCTTCTGATAATCCAATTACAGCAAATTTTGAAGCAGAATATGCCGAAGTATTTGCATTTCCTGTTAATCCTGCAGTAGAAGATACATTAATTATGTCTCCTTGATTTTTAGCTATTAAATGCGGAAGTATTTCTTTTGTAACGTAATACATTCCCATAACGTTTGTTTGTATAATATTTGACCAAGTATCAACTTCCATATCATTAAATGATCCAAAAGCCGCTATACCAGCATTATTTATTAAAATATCAATAGTTCCAAAATCTTCAAAAATAGATTGAATTCCTCTTTTTACTTCATCATAATTTCCAACATTAAAAACTGCGTAAGTAGCATTTATACCTAAACTTTTTAATTCATTAACAGTTGCAACTAATTGTTCTTCATTTCTACCAGTAATAGCCACATCTACTCCTTCTTTTGCAAGTGCAATGGCAGTAGCTTTTCCTAGTCCTTTGTTTCCGCCTGTAATTAGTGCTTTTTTTCCTTTTAAATTTTCCATAGATTATTTTTTATTTGCAATTAAACTGAAAAGCATAGGGATTTTATTGTCCAAATGCTTGATTCTATATTTTCCTTTTTCAAATTCTATTGTTTCGTTGAAACAGTTGTATGGAGAATAATCGTATTCTTCGAAATGTTGAATTTCAAGTCCGTGTTTGATTAAACTTGTAAATATTTCTGATAAAGAATGATTCCAACCCACATAATCTGCTTTTATATCGGCTTCTTTGTTGGCATATGTTCCTGAATATTCTTCTATAATGGGTCTTTCATTATGATAATGATATTTTATTTCTTTAAAATTATCATCAAACATCCAAACAAAAGGGTGGAACTCAACAAAAATTAGTTTTCCGCCGGGCTTTAAACTTTGAGAAATAATTTTTGCCCAATTATCTAAATCGGGTAACCAACCAATAACACCATAACTTGTATAAACGATGTCAAATTTTTCATCAATGTTTTTTAATGTATCATAAACATTACAGCAAATAAATTTTACATCAAGATTCAGTGCTGAATTTATTTTTTGAGCTTCCTCTATTGCTTTATCCGATAAATCGATACCGGTTACTTTTGCGCCCATTCGCGCCATAGAAATAGAATCTTGACCAAAATGACATTGCAAATGCAAAATGGATTTATTTTGGATATTTCCTAATAATGCAATATCAACTTCAGGAAGAGAATTTTTACCTTCTAGAAAACTTTTTTGATCGTAAAATTCAGAATCTAGATGAATGGGAACTTTATTATTCCAGGTTTGTTTGTTGATTTCAAAATACTTTTCGTTATCCATTATATTTTAATATGTTCTATTTTGAATAGAAAATCGTAATTTTGCATTCAAATTTAATTATTAAAACGATGCAAGACGGAATTTACGCAAAATTTAATACACCAAAAGGTAGTATTTTGGTAAAATTAACTCACGATAAAACACCAGGAACTGTTGGTAACTTTGTTGGTTTAGCAGAAGGACAATTAGAGAATTCGGCTCGTCCAATGGGAAAACCTTACTATGATGGATTAAAATTTCACCGTGTTATTCCTGATTTTATGATTCAAGGAGGTTGTCCTCAAGGGCAAGGAACAGGTGGACCTGGTTACAACTTTGATGATGAGTTTCATCCAGAATTAAGACATGATGGACCAGGAGTTTTATCTATGGCAAATGCTGGACCAGGAACTAATGGTTCTCAATTTTTTATTACTCATGTTGAAACAGGTTGGTTAGATGGAAAACATACTGTTTTTGGACATGTTGTTGAAGGACAAGATGTTGTAGATGCAATCGCTCAAGGAGATGCTATAGAATCTATCGAAATTGTTAGAGTAGGAGATGAGGCTAAAAACTGGAACGCTATTGAAGCTTTTAGAAAATTTGAAGGTTCTCGTGAGCAACGTTTAGCTGAAGAAAAAAGATTAGCTGAAGAAGCTTTAGAAAAATTAGCGGCTGGTTTTCAAAAAACAGAAAGCGGTTTACGTTACCAAATTATTCAAAAAGGAAGTGGTAAACAAGCTGAAAAAGGCAAAAAAGTATCAGTTCATTATCAAGGAGCTTTAGAAAACGGTCAAGTTTTTGATTCATCATACAAAAGAAAACAACCAATTGATTTTACTTTAGGAGTTGGTCAAGTAATTGAAGGATGGGATGAAGGTATTGCTCTTTTAAAAGTAGGTGATAAAGCTCGTTTTGTAATTCCTTCTTATTTAGGGTATGGAAGTAGAGGTGCTGGTGGTGTAATTCCTCCAAATGCAACTTTAGTTTTCGATGTTGAATTAATGGACGTGAAATAGTTTTAAAACTATTTTAAATAATAAATTAAATCCCAAAATTTTATATTTTGGGATTTTTTGTTTTGAAAATAACTATTTTTACCCAAATCAATAAACTATGAGAACTAAATTATTAAGCATTATTGCAGCTTTAACATTACTAGCATCATGTTCTTCTAGTAAAAATGCCGTTGCTAAAACGGAAACAAAAACAAAACCTATTGCTGTATTAGAGGTTGTAGAATTAACTCCCGAGTTAGCTCAAGGGAAATCTATTTATGAAGGAAAATGTGGAAGATGTCATAAACTTCCAGCAGTTGAAGATTTTACAGTTGAAGAATGGCAACCCATTATGTTACGCATGCAAAAAAAAGCTAAAATTTCTGATGAAGAGCGTGAGTTAGTTTACAACTATGTAACGATGAAATAATTTTTAAAACTCGTGGTATATCAATAAATGCGAGTCAATTTTTTATATGAAGAATCTATTTTCTTTCCTCTTTCCTCTTTTTTCTATTTTTTCAATAGGCCAAATACCTCATTGTGGGTATGATTTTACTTCATATATTGTTGTAGATGTTCATGAAAACGGTAAAATTGAAAACATTAAAAATCTTAGAATTTCAATTGTTGATGAAAATAATGTTGAGGTTTTAAATATTAATAATAAATACAGTTGGAATAACGCTAATGATCCGCTTTTATTTACTCAAAATTATTTGATAAGTAAAGAAGGTGAAAAAGTACGTTATTTCTTTCCTTATGCACAAGATCAATATTTTTTATCGGTATGTAATACCTTTCCAATAGAAAGTTTTAGCATTAAAATAGAAGATAGTAACCAAATTTACAAACCTCAAATATTTCCTTTGCAAACTTACAATCTCTACGTTTTATGTTCTTCAGAGAACGAAAAAGCTAAAATGTTCGGTAGAAGAACTAATAGTCCAGTTGAAGTAGTTTTGGAGAGGAAATAATCGTAGTTTAAATGTAAACTTTGCTTATTATGGTCTACAGCGACCAGATATTGAAAACTGGATACTGAACTCTAAGAAGACTTCCATTTAATATTACAACCAATACTTGGTTTTTGAATATCATTTATCTTTCTATTGTAAATAATAGCGTCAATTGCATTACGCAAATCACTTCCCGAAACTGGAATACCATTTGCTGGACGAGAATCGTCTAATTGTCCACGATAAACTAGTTTATCTTGATTGTCAAATAAATAAAAATCCGGTGTACAAGCGGCATCATAAGCTTTGGCAACTTCTTGCGTTTCGTCAAACAAATAAGGGAAATCTATTTTTTGTTCCAATGCAAAATCTGCCATTTTATCAGGTGCATCTTGTGGATACTTCACCACATCATTGCTTGAAATTGCAACTACACCAATTCCTTGAACGCGATAATCGTTCGCAATCATTACAATTTCTTCAATAACATGTAGCACAAACGGACAATGATTGCAAATAAAGATTACTAGTGTTCCTTTGTTACCTTTTATCTTTTTAAATGAAAAATGTTCATTAAAATTAGTTGCTGGTAAATTAAAATCAGGAGCTTTTGTTCCAAGAGCTAACATATTTGATGGAGTTTGCGCCATTTTTGGTTTGGAAATTAGAAGTTATAGTTGTTATACGAAATTGTATAGAGAATGTTACAAAAGCGATGAATTTTCTTAAATTTGAATAAAAAAGGAATCATGATAAAAGAAGAAATAACTTGGCAAGATTTTGAAAAAATAGATATAAGGGTAGGAACTATTTTGGAAGTAAATGATTTTCCAGAAGCAAGAAATCCAGCTTATCAATTACATATAGATTTTGGAACTGAAATTGGAATTAAAAAATCATCTGCTCAAATAACAAAACGCTATCAAAAGGAAGCGTTAATTGGAAAACAAATAATTGCGGTTGTAAATTTTCCTAAAAAGCAAATTGGCAAGTTTATGAGTGAATGTCTAGTTTTAGGAATTGTAGGCGACGATAAAGATGTGGTATTACTTTCGCCTGATTTTAAAGTAGAAAATGGTTTAAGAATGGCATAAAAAATCTAGGACTATTTTGTCAATCTGAAATTGTTTCAGATTCTAAAATAAAAAAGTCCAACAATTGTTGGACTTTTTTATATTTAAGTTTCAATTAAATATCTTCAAAACTAATATCGGTAAAGCTTTCTGTTGAAGAACCTTCAGTAGAATAACTTTCTCTTTTAAAATCTTTTTGATGTCTTTCTGAAATTACTTCTTCTCCTTTTTGAGAAACTACAAAATCAGTCATTTCAGTTAAAATCTCTTGGAAAGCAGCAAAATCTTCTTTGTATAAATAAATTTTGTGTTTTTTAAAGTGGTATGAACCATCTTCTTCAGTAAATTTTTTGCTTTCAGTAATTGTAATGTAGTAATCATCTGCTTTTGTAGATCTTACATCAAAAAAATATGTTCTTCTACCAGCTCTTAATACTTTAGAAAAGATTTCTTCTGTTTCTAACATTTCATTTTCTCTCATAATCCAATCTTTCAATTAGTGGTTTTAGTGTTTCAAAAATCTAAAAAAAAAAATTATAAACCAATTTTTTATACACTTTCTATTTCAGTCAATTGTTTTAAATATAATTCTTTGTAATATCCTTCTTCGTCTACTAAGTG
>JAIXHM010000007.1 GCA_030145825.1 Flavobacterium sp. | reverse complement strand
ACCACCTGCTAAATAAGTTGCTCTCATTTCTTCAACTTGAGAAGGCGAAGCTAATAATCTAGACAATGCAAAGCAATTACAAGTATCTGGATTTTTGGGTTCTTCAAGTGGAGTACTATCTGTTTGAATGGCCATTATTTGTTTACGTAAAGCTTTATCATCAACAAAAATATTAATGAAATTATTACGAGATTTACTCATTTTTTCACCATCGGTACCTGGAATAATCATTACATTATCATCAATTTTAGCATCTGGTAAAACAAATGTTTCACCCATTTGATGATTAAAACGAGAAGCCACGTCACGAGTAATTTCTAAATGTTGCAATTGATCTTTACCTACAGGAACAACTTCTGCATCATAAAGTAAAATATCAGCCGCCATTAACATAGGATAAGTAAATAGTCCAGCATTAACATCATCTAAACGATCCGCTTTATCTTTAAATGAATGAGCTAATGTTAATCGTTGAAAAGGAAAAAAACAGCTTAAATACCAAGATAATTCGGTTACTTGAGGCACATCACTTTGGCGATAAAAAACAACCTTGTTAGTATCTAAACCACAAGCAAGCCAAGTTGCAGCTACACTATAAGTGTTAGCTCTTAATGTTGCACCATCTTTAATTTGTGTAATCGAATGTAAATCGGCGATGAATAAAAACGATTCATTCTCCGGATTTTTAGTCATTTCAATAGCTGGTAAAATAGCTCCCAATAGATTTCCTAAATGAGGCGTACCCGTACTTTGAACTCCTGTTAATACTTTTGCCATTTTAAAATAAATTTCTGCAAAAATACGGTTTTATGTAGGATTTCATTAATTTAATTTTAATTACTTTTGGGATAAATTGGTACTTAATGAAATATATATTTTGGTTTTTCTGGCGCATTTGGTTTTACATTTTAATAATGATTCCTATTATTATTTTATCGCCTGTTTTACTAATATTAGTCAGTTCAGAAAAAACATATCCTCAGTTTTTTAGAGTCGCTCGTTTTTGGGGAAAGTTTGTTTTATGGGGCATGGGGTTTTACTATAAAATAGATTTTGAAAAACCTCTTGAAAAAGGGAAAAGTTACATGCTTGTTGCTAACCATACTTCGATGACCGACATAATGTTAATGCTTGTTGTGGTTAAGGATAATCCATTTGTTTTTGTAGGAAAAAAAGAGTTGTCTAAATTTCCAATTTTTGGTTTTTTCTATAAACGCGTTTGTATATTAGTTGATAGAAGCAGTAGTAAAAGTAGATACCAAGTTTTTGAAAGAGCACAAAAACGCTTACACCAAGGTTTAAGTATTTGTATTTTTCCGGAAGGTGGCGTTCCAGATGATGAAAGTATCGTTTTAGATGAATTTAAAGATGGTGCTTTTCGTCTGGCAATTGAACACCAAATACCTATTGTACCTATGAGCTTTATTGATAATAAAAAACGATTCCCTTTTAGATTTTTTAGTGGTAAACCCGGTAGAATGAGAGTTAAAGTTCACGCACCTATTGCAACTGAAGGCTTAACATTAAATGAAAAACACAGAATTAAAGATCAAGCTCGAGCTGTAATATTAAATGATTTAAAAAATTAAAAAAAGCCCCTTTGGAGGGGCTTTTTCAGTTTCGCCTTGTAAATAAGACTCGAAACAACTTAACTAAAATTTATTAACTTACTAAACTTATATTTAAAATCTATAACTCAGACCAGAATAAACTCCAATAAAATAAGGTTTAAAATCTCCCGAGTTTTCACTAAATGTATTGAACTGATATTTGAACATGGGTTGAATTTCTGCTCTAAAATTCTTTAAAAACTTATAATTTAATCCAAAACCTAGATTACTACTAAAATTTGTATTATTTAGATTATTTGCTTTTCCAATTTCCATTTCCATACCTTCATCTAATAGCCAAATAGAATTACCATTTAATAAAAATGTACTGAAACCTCCTACTAAATCGATTCCAAATTTTTTATCGACCAACTTATAACTTAACTCTAATGGAATTTCAAAATACCTAATATCTTGTCTTAAATTACCCGAATGTGCAACATCGAAAGATTGAGTGTCAATATCACTAAATGTAGTTGTGGAGTTCGTAAGTGACTTTTCTCCATAAATATGAATGTTTCTCGCATTAGCCTTTTCAGCTATATTTTGATTATTATCACTTGTGGCAGTTAAAGCAGTTTCGTAATAAACATTTTGAGTGTCATAACTTAAATTCAAATTGTTTATTCCTGCCTTTAACGCAAGTTTTGAAGAAACCTGATATTGTATACCAACACCATAACTCATGGTTAAATTGGATTTTTTTGTATTTGTTGCTAAAGATTGATCTATTGGGGAACCTTCGGAAATAGAATTGAAATAAATGGGCGAAGCATTTGTACTTACAGCCCATTTACTTACTTTCTCTTCTTTTTCTTTTTCATCAGCATCTTTTCCCTCTTCTTTTTCTTTAAGCAATTTTTCTAATTCATTGAGTTCTTCATTTACTACAACTTGTATACTGTCATTTTGTAAAGAATTATTTTCAACAAGATTAGAATTATTTTTAAATGTTGAATCTATAATTGACGTATTTATAAATTCATTTACATTGTTGTTTTTTGAATTTTCAACTAAAATCTCATTAACCTGATTAAGATTTTCATTTTTCGACTCTATAAAATTATCTTCTAAATTTTCTATAATATTATTTTGCTTATTAGATTTTGTTGTAGAATTATTTTCAACTAAACTATTCTCTTCATCTTTAGAAATTAATAAATCTGAATTGCTTTTATCTGAATAAACTTGAGTTGATTCAACTTTATTTTTTAAAACTGATTTTTTTAACTTTCTCTCATTTTGTACTAAAACATCTTGTTCTTCATCAAAATCTAAATTATTCTTATTCTCAATCTTTTTAGCTTTATTAGATTTGTTATTTACGAAATTGTTTTTAGTATTTTTTCCAAATGACTCGTTTTCATTTGTATTAATACTTCTCTTATTTATTTCAATTTCTTTTGTGGCATTATTTCGATTATTCTCAACTTGTGTTACAACTTCATTAGAACGAATATGTTTCTGAATTACATCTTCTTCATTATTAATTTTTTGATTGGCATTCTGTTCTAATTGGCTTTCTTTTGTATTATTAACTTCTTCATTAACTATAGCATCATTTTCTATCAAAATTATAGTTTTATCTCCTGAATAATAATTAATTAAAAAACCTAAACTAATAACAAATACAGCTGCAATTCCAGATGTTTTAAACCAAAATGGAATAACACGTTTCTTTTTCTTCTTTTCATTTAATCGCGCTTCAATAAAATCCCAGGATTCTGAAGGAGGTATTGCTTCAAAATCCTTAAACTTTTCTTGAAATAATCTTTCTATATTTTTACTCTCTTTCATTGAATTCTTTTGGTTTGACCAAAATTATTTTGATTCTTTTCTATTTTATCTTTCAAAATTGCTTTAGCTCGTGCTAAATTCGATTTTGAAGTACCAACATTTATGGACAACATTTCGGCAATTTCTTTATGCGAATAATCGTCTATTACATAAAGATTAAAAACCAAACGATAACGGTCTGGTAATTCTTGAATTATTTTTGTTAAAAACTCAACAGAAACCGCATCTTCATCAACTTCAACATCTTCTTGATCGGGCATGTTTTCTGAAATTATTTCAAAAATCCCTTTCTTCCGATATTGCTGTAAAACATAATTGATTACAACTCTTTTTGCCCATCCTTCAAAAGAACCTTTAAATTGATAATGCTCTATTTTGTCAAAAATTAACAAAAAACCTTCTTGAAAATTATCTTGAGCTTCTTCATAATTGCGCGAATATTTAAGACACACTGCAAAAATACTAGAACTTAGATGTCTATAAATTTGCTCTTGTGCCTTTCTATTTCCGCCCTTGCATTCATGTATAATTTGCTCAAGTATCAATCGTCAAAAAATTAATAAACTGGTATCTCTCTCTCTATAAAAGTATTCTCCCCTTCTGAATCTACACCTGTCCAGAATTTAAATACATAACTACCATTACTCAATACTTTAAAATTAAAAGTATCGCTAATTAATTCATCTGCTAAATCTGTACAATTACTTTTTTCTTCTACAATATTTTGCACAGCAAACGTTCTCTCGTTTAAATTACTTTCGTAATAAAAACCATCTGGGAAATGGCAAGTTGTGGGTCTATTATACCAAACAGTAATCGTGTAAACACCCCCCAATTCAAAAGAATCAGGCATTTCGACTGATACAGCAGGCACCAACTCTAAATGAAATCTTGGTGTATCATCATTGGGACTACAACTAATAAATGCAGTCAATAAAACTAATAATAAAACTAATCTTCTCATTTCTTTATAACTCTATTTTGTAGATGCTATTTTATTTAAAAGGTTGCGTTAATTTAATAAAAAAATCCCGAAAATTTTTCGGGATTTAATTTTTAAGCTTGTGCTTTTAGATACTCTTTTATTTTGGTTTCCAATTCTTCCATCAATTCTGGATTATCTTTTATCAATGATTTCACGGCGTCTCGACCTTGACCTAGTTTTGTTTCGCCATAACTAAACCACGAGCCACTTTTCTTTATAATTTCATAATCTACAGCTAAATCCAAAATTTCTCCTACTTTAGAAACACCCTCACCATACATAATATCAAACTCTGCAGTTCTAAAAGGTGGTGCGACTTTATTTTTAACAATTTTTACTTTGGCACGATTACCAATTACATTTTCACCATCTTTAATTTGAGATGATTTACGAATATCTACACGAACCGAAGCGTAGAATTTTAAAGCATTTCCACCAGTAGTTGTTTCAGGGTTTCCAAACATTACACCAATTTTATCACGCAACTGGTTAATAAAGAAAACGGTACAATTTGTCTTATGAATGGTTCCTGTTAACTTACGTAATGCTTGCGACATTAAACGAGCATGTAATCCCATTTTACTGTCACCCATATCACCTTCAATTTCACTCTTAGGAGTTAAAGCTGCAACCGAGTCAATTACAACAATATCAACCGCTCCAGAACGAATTAAACTTTCAGCAATTTCTAAAGCTTGTTCCCCATTATCCGGTTGAGAAATAATTAAGTTGTCGATATCAACACCTAATTTCTCTGCATAAAAACGATCAAAAGCGTGTTCTGCATCAATAAATGCTGCAATTCCTCCTGCTTTTTGAGCTTCAGCAATGGCGTGTAGTGTTAACGTTGTTTTACCTGACGATTCTGGACCATAAATTTCAATAATTCTTCCCTTTGGATAACCATTTACTCCAAGAGCAATATCTAATCCTAGAGAACCTGAAGAAATAGTTTCTACTTCTTCCACAGCAGAATCTCCCATTTTCATTACAGTACCTTTTCCGTACGTTTTGTCTAACTTGTCTAACGTTAATTGAAGGGCTTTTAATTTGGCTTCTTTATCTGAACTCATAACATATATATTTTGCGTAAAAATACAATTTTTTTATTCTCTAAATATTTTGGGAACCAAAAATAAGATGCCTTGTTCATAAAAAAACTGAAACACTTCATTTGGCTCTATAGATTCTTGAAAATGAATACTTTTAGAAAATAATTTTTCAACATAGACTTTCATTTCATCATTTTGAAATTCTAATAAAATTTCATTTTCATTCCAATTAATTAAGCAATCTCGAGTCTTTAAATCGTAACTCAAATTAGGATTAATATAAATATCAAAATTCTCAAAATCATATGTCTTTTGCAACAATTTATACAAAGCTTCTAAAACTTTTTTAGGTGAAATCGACGACAAGCAAACTCTGTCTTTACAATTTATAATTACATCATAATTACATTTTAAAGTACAATTTCCAGGTTTGCCCCAAACAATTTCATTTTGCACAGAAAAACTTCCCCAAGAACCTGGACCTGTTGGTCCGTAAATTCCAACAGTTGGCACATTAAAAGCACCAGCCACATGCGTAATTCCTGCGTCATTTCCAATATGAAAAACCGCACTTGCCATAACTTCACCTACTTCATGTAAATCACCGGTAATTAAGTCAATATGCGAATATTCTTTAGACAAAAACTGTTGCGGATTTGGATCGTCTTTACCTAAAATGATTTTACATCTTAGTTTTGGAAAAACAGCATGAATCTCTTCTATTAGTTTTGCGTAATTTTCTGTAGGCCAAATTTTTAATAAAAAACCAGCGCCTGGATGCAAAGTATAATGAAGGTTTTCAAAATTTGTTTCTCTTTCAAAATATGGAAAGCTCGAATTTTTATTTGACAAATCTTTATGAAAACGACAAACCGCATCGATATAATGCTGTATAGAGTGTTGTTTTACTTTTTTACTCGTTATGTATTCAATTTGTTCAACGCTTCTATCAAAAATTGGATAGTTACCAAATTCGATAATTTTATCAAATTTAGTTTGATCTATTTGAGTTGCATCTACAACTTGAATTCCTTTTAAATGCTTTTGAAAAAAACTTACCAAACGTGGACTTAAACCATAAGTAACCGAATCTGAAACTTGTTTTAATTTATAAACTGCTGGCAGTGTAAAGAAAATATCTCCAAGTCCGCCATAGCTTTTTAAAACCAAAACATTTCCTAATGAGTTTGAAACCGGACTTTGCGCTGGAATATCTTTAATTTTACTCCAAAATTCCAGAATCGTAGCTTGCATTTCATACTTTGCACGTTCTTTTTCATTTGGATAAAAATCAAAAGACCATGTTCCTACTCTATCATTTGTAATTAATTCACAACCAGATAAAAATGCTTCTGCAGCTAATCTTCCTGATGGTTCCGGCCAAACAGGCTTGATAATTATTTCTTTGGTTTTACCTAAAACTTTTAAAACTTCAATATTATTAATTGGTTCTCTAAACTGAATATTTGTCGGAATTTCTCTTCTTAATTTATTTTCACCAAAAACTACAAAGTTCTTATTTGGATTTTCAAAAGCATAATCTACGTAAGCATCGCCTCCTTTTAAATAATTTAGTTCCCCAAAAAAAGGAATTTCATCAACTTTTTCTTCTGAAATACAAATTTTTTCAACATCTACTGTTGGTGGCATGATTAAATAATTATGCGAAATTGCTTCACCATAAAACTCGACATGAGATTCAAAGTGCTTTGGAGATTGAAAAATATTGAGTTGAGAATTTGCAAAAAGTGTTCGAAACAAATGAAATTTATCTGTATTGCAACAATTTCTAATATTTCTATCTAAAGTGCATAAAATATTTCTTCGAACACAGAAGTTATAGTCAAATTCTATTTTGCAAAACGGAATTTTTGTATCTAAAACAAATTTTAAAATATCTAATTCAAATCTGCATCTTGAGGTGTTACAAATAATTAGTAAATCATGTTCTAAAATTACAGCTTTTGCTTTCTCGAAATTTTGCAACAAATCGACTTCAACAAGAAAACCCAACTCATTTCCTTTTGAAACTAGTTGGGCAATTGTTAACTCAGCTCCTCTTTTTAAAGTAAGAACTGTATCATGTAAAAAAAGAATTTTTTTCAAATTTTACCCTCCGTAATAGCCATCGTCGTAGTAACCGTCGTCATAATATCCGTCATCGTAGTAACCATCATCATAATATCCGTCATCGTAGTAGCCATCATTATAATAGCCATCATCATAATAGCCATTACTATAGTTATCATCATCTGAAGAACAAGAAGCCATCAAATTACCTGTAATAACAATAGCCGAAGTAGCTAAAAGCACTTTTCCTGAATTCTTTAAAAAGTTACGTCTATTCATAATGTAAAAACTTTTGAACCGCCAATATAATAAAATTAAGTTAAAAACGAATTAAAAATTAGTTTATTGCTCAATTTAATCGATTATTATTAACTTTGCCCACGAACTTTTCCATTTAAAGTTCAAAAAAATATTTCTCACTTAAAAGTTATAGCATGCAACTGTACAACACTTTAAGCGCAGAAGAACGTGCCCGTTTAATCGATGAAGCGGGAAAAGAAAGAATCACACTTTCGTTCTATGCGTATGCCAAAATTGAAAATCCACAACAATTTCGCGACGATTTATTTTTAGCTTGGAATCCTTTAGAAGCTCTAGGTCGTATTTATGTTGCTCACGAAGGAATTAATGCTCAAATGAGTGTTCCGGCTGACCAATTTGAAGCCTTCAGAACCACTTTGGATGAATATGATTTCATGCGTGGCATTCGTTTAAATGTGGCTCGCGAACAAGATGATCATTCTTTTTTAAAGTTAACCATAAAAGTGCGTCACAAAATCGTTGCCGATGGATTAGACGATGCTACTTTTGATGTAACCAATAAAGGAATTCACTTAAAAGCGAATGAATTTAATCAATTATTAGACGACCCTAATACTATTGTGGTCGATTTTCGTAACCATTACGAAAGTGAAGTCGGTCATTTTAAAGGCGCCATCACACCTGATGTTGATACCTTCCGTGAAAGTTTGCCTATTATTAACGACCAACTAAAAGACTACAAAGAATCTAAAAACTTGTTGATGTATTGCACCGGAGGAATTCGTTGCGAAAAAGCTTCAGCTTACTTCAAACATCAAGGTTTTAAAAATGTGTACCAATTAGAAGGCGGTGTTATTGAATATGCTCGTCAGGTAAAAGCAGAAAACTTAGAAAGCAAATTCATTGGTAAAAATTTCGTTTTCGACAATCGTTTAGGCGAAAGAATTACCGATGATATTATTTCACAATGTCACCAATGTGGAAAACCTTGCGATACACATACCAATTGTGCTAACGACGGCTGTCACTTGTTATTTATTCAGTGTGACGAATGTGCTGCCAAAATGGATCATTGTTGTTCTACCGAATGTCAAGAAATCATTCATTTGCCTTTGGTGGAACAAATTAACTTAAGAAAAGGACAAAGCAACAGCAATAAAATATTTAAAAAAGGTAAATCTGAAGCATTAAAATTTAAACACTCTGGTAATCTATCTGATATTGTTTTAGCAAAAGCGAAACCGGAAAACGATTTGCCAATTCGCCAAAAAATTGCTACTAAAAAAGTTTTGGTAGGTAATGGCGAACATTATTATTCTAAATCGCAAGTCGCATTGTTTACACTTACGAATAAAGAAATCAATACCGGCGATTTACTTTTAATTTCCGGACCAACAACAGGCGAAGTCGAATTTACATTGGAAAAAATGTTGGTTAACGGCGTTGAAAATGCTTTGGCAACAGCTGGCGATAAAATTACAATCGAATTGCCTTTTAAAATCAGAAAATCAGACAAACTATTTAAAATCACTAAGAAATAATGACTTCTACAGGAAAAATAGAATTAATGGCACCTGCTGGTAATTTTGAATCCTTACAAGCAGCTTTAGACAACGGATGTGATTCGGTATATTTTGGTGTAGAGCAATTGAACATGCGTGCTCGTGCTTCCATCAATTTTGTCTTAGACGATTTACCCGAAATAGCGCGTCGTTGCCAAGAAAAAAACGTTAGAACCTATCTTACTTTAAATACAATTATCTACGATCATGATTTGTCGATTGTAAAAACACTTTTAAACAAAGCTAAAGAAGCCAACATTACAGCGGTAATAGCTTCAGACCAAGCGGTAATTATGACTGCTAGAAGTATTGGCATGGAAGTTCATATTTCGACCCAAGTAAATGTAACCAACATTGAAACGGTGAAGTTTTACGCCCTATTTGCTGATACAATTGTGCTTTCGCGCGAATTAAGCTTACGCCAAGTTAAGAAAATAACAGAACAAATTGATAAAGAACAAGTTAAAGGACCTAGTGGAAATTTAGTAGAAATCGAAATTTTCGGTCATGGTGCTTTATGTATGGCAGTTTCAGGCAAATGTTATTTGAGTTTACATTCACATAATTCTTCAGCTAATCGTGGGGCTTGCAAACAAAATTGCCGTAAAAAATATACCGTTATCGACCAAGAAACAGGTTTTGAAATTGAAATTGATAACGAATACATGATGTCTCCAAAAGATTTATGTACGATAGATTTCTTAGACCAAGTGATTGATACGGGAATCAAAGTTTTAAAAATTGAAGGCCGCGGTCGTGCTCCAGAATATGTAGCAACAGTTATCAAAACCTATAGAGAAGCTATTGACTCATACTATGATGGAACATTTTCGCAAGAAAAAGTAGCTGAATGGATGGAAGCTTTAAATACAGTTTACAACAGAGGTTTCTGGAGTGGATATTATTTGGGTCAAAAATTAGGCGAATGGAGTAAAGATCCTGGAAGTAATGCCACACAAAAAAAAGTGTACATTGGAAAAGGAATGCATTATTTCCCAAAATCGAGCATAGCCGAATTTAAAATTGAAGCTTACGATATTAAAAAAGGAGATAAAGTTTTAATTACGGGTCCAACAACAGGCGTACAAGAATTGGTCATCGAAGATATGATGGTAAATGATGAAGCTTCTGAAAAAGCAACCAAAGGTGATAGTTTAACTGTTAAGTTGCCATTTAGAATTCGTTTGTCTGACAAAATGTATAAAATTGTAGAAGCTTAATGGTTATCATTACTTTACAACGAGATAAGTGTATAGGTTGCAATTATTGTGTTGAATTTGCCCCTAACCAATTCCAAATGTCTAAAAAAGACGGAAAAACGGTTTTAATAAAATCGATCAACACCAAAGGATTTCACACCTTAAAATCGCCCGATCACACCATTGTAGAAGCGTGTGAATTAGCCGAAAAAGCTTGTCCGGTAAATATTATATCGGTTAAAGAAACCTAAAAAATACTCAAAAAATACTATTTGAATACCTGTTTTCGTTATAAATGAAAGCAGGTTTTTCTTTTTAAACCATTCACAAATTTGTATTATCTTTACACACAAAATACACTTTTGACAAGTAGTTCCACTTAAGGAACGATCTATATATATTGAAACTATGGCATGTACAAATTGTTCCTCAGGAACGCAAGATGGCGCTCCTAAAGGATGTAATAATAAAGGTTCTTGTGGCACCGGAAGCTGCAACAAATTAACTGTTTTCGATTGGTTATCAAATATGAGTTTACCACAAGGACAAGAATCGTTTGATGTGGTTGAAGTTCGTTTTAAAAACGGAAGAAAAGACTTTTATAGAAATCATGAAAAAATGAGTCTTTCTATTGGAGATATTGTTGCAACAGAATCTTCTCCTGGCCACGATGTTGGAATTGTATCTTTAGCTGGTGAATTAGTTAAAGTTCAAATGAAGAAAAAGAAAGTAGCTTTAGAGGCTGAACTTTTAAAGATTTACCGAAAAGCTACGCAAAAAGACATTGATATTTGGAGCGAGGCTCGAAAAAGAGAAGAGCCTGTGCGAATGCGTGCTAGAGAATTGGCTATTGCTTTAAATCTTGAAATGAAAATTTCAGATGTCGAATTTCAAGGCGATGGTTCAAAAGCCACGTTTTATTATACCGCAAACGACCGTGTAGATTTTCGTCAATTAATTAAAGATTTTGCCCGCGAATTTAGCATTCGTGTTGAAATGAAACAAGTTGGTTTCCGTCAAGAAGCAGCTCGTTTAGGAGGAATTGGTTCTTGTGGACGCGAATTGTGTTGTTCGACATGGTTAACCGATTTTAGAAGCGTAAATACTTCTGCAGCTCGTTACCAACAATTATCATTGAATCCACAAAAATTAGCGGGACAATGTGGTAAGTTAAAGTGTTGTTTAAATTATGAATTAGATACTTATTTAGATGCATTACAAAGCTTTCCTGATTTAGAAACAAAAATTAAAACTGAGAAAGGAATAGCAGTTTGCCAAAAAGTTGATATTTTCAAAGAATTAATGTGGTTTTCTTACGAAAATCAACCTGCTCATTGGTATGTTTTAAGTGTAGCTCAAGTAAAAGAAATGCTTGAAAAAAACAAGAAAAACAAACCTGTTTCCGCTATTGAAGATTTTGTAAATGAAACTGCAAAAGAGGAACCTAAAAACTTCCAAAATGCTGTTGGTCAAGATGACTTAAATAGATTCGATAAGCCTAAAAAGAAAAATAATCGAAATAAGAAGCGTAAACCTAATCCAAATAACAATAACAACAATAAAAAACCTTCAAATCAAAAAAACACTAATACAAATGCAAATAAAAAACAATAGTTATTTGTGGTTATTAGTTATCCTTGGAACAATTTTAATTTCATGTGATAACAATCAAGTATTTGACCAATATCATAAACTAGATGGTTCTTGGTCTAAAAATGATACCATTCGATTTGATTTTGAACAAACCGATACTATAAACCCTTATAATTTGTTCTTAAATGTAAGAAACAATAAGGATTTTCCGTTTAATAATTTGTTTGTTATTGTTAGCTTAAAAAACCCAAAAAACGAAATCAAAATTGATACCTTAGAATATCAAATGGCATTTCCTGATGGTAAATTAATGGGAGAAGGTTTTTCAGATGTTAAAGAAAGTAAACTTTGGTATCAAGAAAATTTTACATTTAAAAAATCTGGAAAATACCAAATAGAAATTGTTCATGCTTTACGCGAAACTGGTTCAATTACTGGTATGGATAAGGTAGAAGGTGTAACTGAAGTAGGCTTTAGAATTGAAAAAACAAAATAAAATATGGCTGTAAAAAAAACTGAAAATTCAGATTTTCCTAAGTATGTAAAAACATTTTGGAAAATATTTTTTGGTGGTGTTGGTTTCGTAATACTACTTTTCCTTTTTGCTTCATGGGGCTTATTAGGATCGATGCCAAGTTTCGAAAAATTAGAGAATCCTGATTCAAATATTGCTACTGAAATTATTTCTTCAGATGGAGAGGTAATTGGTAAATTCTATGCTGAAAACAGAGTTCCTGTTAAGTTTCAAGATTTACCACCTCATTTAGTAAATGCTTTAGTTGCTACAGAAGACGAACGCTTTTACGAACATTCTGGTATAGATGGCAGAGGTACCATAAGGGCGGTTGTAAAACTGGGAACAGATGGTGGTGCCAGTACCATTACGCAACAGTTAGCCAAATTATTATTCCACGGAGAAGGCTCTAAAAATATTGTAATGCGTATTCTGCAAAAAGTAAAAGAATGGGTTATTGCAGTTCGTTTAGAGCGTCAATACACAAAACAAGAAATTTTAGCAATGTATCTTAACGAAGTAGATTTTCTATACAATGCTGTAGGGATTCGTTCTGCTGCTAAAATCTATTTTAATAAAGAACCTAAAAATTTAACTGTAGAAGAATCAGCTGTTTTAGTAGGAATGCTTAAAAATCCTTCTCTTTATAATCCGAAGAAAAAAGAGAAAAATGCCTTTAATAGAAGAAACACTGTTTTAGGACAAATGGTAAAAGGAGGATTTATTACTGAAGCAGAAAAAGCTAAATTAAGTAAAGATTCTATTCATTTAAACTTCAAACCAGAAAGTCACAAAGAAGGAAATGCAACCTATTTTAGAGAATATCTTCGTGATTATATGAAAAAATGGGTGAAAGATCACCCAAAAGAAGATGGTTCTGAATATGATATTTATAGAGATGGATTAAAAATATATGTAACTATTGATTCTAAAATGCAACAATATGCAGAAGAAGCTGTAGCTGAACATATGCCTATTCTACAAAACAAATTTTTCGATTTAGCTAAATCAAACAAAAATGCACCTTTCTTAAATATTACTACTGAAGAAACAGATAGAATTATGAATCGCGCTATGAAAAGTTCGGAAAGATGGCGCTTAATGAAAGATGAAGGAAAATCGGAAGATCAAATTTTAAAATCATTTGATGTAAAAACCGAAATGAAAATTTTCACATGGAAAGGTGAACGCGATACCATTATGACTCCTAGAGACTCTATACGTTACTATAAGCATTTCTTACAAACTGGAATGATGGCAATGGAACCTCAAACAGGACAAATAAAAGCATGGGTTGGAGGAATTAATTATAAATATTTTCAATACGATCACGTTGGTCAAGGGGCTCGTCAAGTAGGTTCTACATTCAAACCCTTTGTTTATTCAACCGCAATTGAACAATTGGGTATGTCGCCATGTGATTCTATTATAGATGGCCCATTTACTATGCCAAAAGGGAAATGGGGAATTGATCAAGCTTGGTCTCCAAGAAACTCAGACGGTAAGTTTAGAGGAATGATTACTCTTAAACAAGCTTTAGCAAATTCAGTTAACACGGTTTCTGCTAAATTAATGGATCGTGTTGGGCCTAAATCTGTTGTCGATATGGTGCATGATTTGGGAGTAACATCAGAAATTCCAGCGCGTCCAGCTATTGCACTTGGAGCAGTAGAAATTACTGTTGAAGAAATGGTTGGTGCTTTTAGCACTTTTGCAAACCAAGGCGTTTATGTAAAACCAACTTTCATCACAAGAATTGAAGACAAAAATGGAGTTGTATTAGACCAAATCGTTCCAGAAAGTAAGGACGTCATGAATAGAGACGTGGCTTATGCAATTGTAAAATTATTAGAGGGTGTTACCGAATCTGGAACTGGTCAACGTTTACGCTGGGGAGGAGTAAGTGGTTTAACACAATATAAATATGCTTTTACGAATCCTATAGCAGGTAAAACGGGTACTTCCCAAAACAATTCAGATGGATGGTTCATGGGAATGGTACCAAATTTAGTTGCTGGTGTTTGGGTAGGAAACGAAGATCGTTCAGCCCATTTCAGACAAACTTTATACGGACAAGGAGCTACAATGGCTTTACCTATCTGGGGATTATTTATGGATAAATGTTACAAAGACGAAAACTTAACGGTTTCAAGAGGTGCTTTTGAAAGACCAAAAGATTTATCAATAAAAGTAGATTGTTGGAAAAAAGAAGTTGACACAACTGCTATTGATGAACCAGATTTAGAAGAATTCGATTTTTAAAAACAACAAACTAAACATATTATGATTAACCGAAAAGTAAACTCTGTTCAAGAAGCCTTAGAAGGTATCGAAAGTGGAATGACTATCATGCTTGGTGGTTTCGGACTTTGTGGTATCCCTGAGAACAGTATTGCTCAACTAGTTCAAATGGAAGTTAACAACTTAACATGCATTTCAAACAATGCTGGTGTCGACGATTTTGGATTAGGTTTATTATTGCAAAAAAGACAAATTAAAAAAATGATTTCTTCTTATGTGGGAGAAAATGCAGAATTTGAACGCCAAATGCTTTCTGGTGAATTAGAAGTAGAATTAACACCACAAGGAACATTAGCAGAAAAATGCCGCGCAGCTCAAGCCGGAATTCCAGCATTCTTTACGCCTGCTGGTTATGGAACTGAAGTTGCAGAAGGAAAAGAAGTTCGAGAATTTAACGGAAAAATGCACATTTTGGAACATGCTTTTAAAGCTGATTTCGCAATCGTTAAAGCATGGAAAGGTGACGAAGCAGGTAATTTAATATTCAAAGGAACGGCACGTAACTTCAATGCGCCTATGGCAGGAGCAGGAAAAATTACCATTGCTGAAGTTGAAGAATTAGTACCAGCGGGAACATTAGATCCTAACGAAATTCATATTCCTGGTATTATGGTGAATCGTATTTTTCAAGGTGAAAAATTTGAAAAGCGAATCGAACAACGAACAGTTCGTCAAAAATAATTTGAAGATTCATTGATTTGAAAATTTGAAAATGAGGAACGATAAAGAAAATCTAATTGTAAAACTAACATTTGAATTTGCTTTAGATATTATCGATTATTCTGAGTCAATAAGAAACTTAAACCGTTTTGAAATGGCTTCTCAAATTTTCAGATGTGGAACTTCAATTGGAGCAAATATTAAAGAAGCTCAAAATGCAGAAAGTAAAGCTGATTTTATTCATAAGTTTAAAATTTCAGCAAAAGAAGCAGATGAATTACAATATTGGTTAGAACTTTGTATGAAATCAGAATTCTATCCAAATCCAAGTGAAGAACTATTAAACAAATTAAAATCAATCAATTTGATAATTTCGAAGATTATATCATCATCAAAAAATAAATAATTTTCAAATCATCAAATTTTCAAATCATCAAATTAAAATGGCTTTAGATAAAAATCAAATCGCAAAACGAATTGCTAAAGAAGTAAAAGACGGTTACTATGTGAATCTTGGAATCGGAATTCCTACATTGGTTGCCAATTTTGTTCGTGAAGATATTTCAGTAGAATTTCAGTCAGAAAATGGTGTTTTAGGTATGGGCCCTTTCCCTTTTGAAGGTGAGGAAGATGCTGACATCATTAACGCTGGAAAGCAAACTATCACTACTTTACCAGGAGCAAGTTTTTTTGATTCTGCTTTTAGTTTCGGAATGATTCGCTCACAAAAAGTAGACTTAACCATTTTAGGAGCTATGGAAGTTTCTGAAAACGGAGATATTGCCAACTGGAAAATTCCAGGTAAAATGGTTAAAGGTATGGGTGGCGCTATGGATTTAGTAGCTTCTGCAGAAAATATTATTGTGGCCATGATGCACGTAAATAAAGCAGGAGAATCGAAATTATTAAAACGTTGTTCATTACCATTAACGGGTGTCGGTTGTGTGAAAAAGATCGTAACCGAATTAGCAGTTTTGGAAGTAACACCTCAAGGTTTCAAATTATTAGAAACAGCACCAGGAGTTACTGTTGAAGACGTTAAAAATGCGACTGAAGGAACCTTAATTATTGAAGGAAATATTCCTGAGATGATTTTAGACTAACATAAATTATTCAATTTGAAGATTTGAGAATTTGAAAATGAGCTAATTAGTAAGTTTCATCTTCAAATTTTCAATTTTTTTTATTTTCAAATCAAAAAATGAATCCAAAAGTAATTTTAAAATCGGGTAAAGAAAAATCAATTCTAAGAAGACATCCTTGGGTTTTTAGTGGTGCTGTTTATGGCGTTACGGAAGAACTAGAAGATGGACAATTAGTAGATGTTGTAGATAATAATCAAAAACATCTAGGAACTGGTTTTTTTAGTGATAGAGGAAGTATTGTGGTTCGATTATTGACTTTTGGTAAAGAACAATTTACTGAAAACTTTTGGAATGAAAAATTACAATCGGCTTGGGAATTAAGAACTAAATTATTGGATGTAAAAGAAACGGATGCTTTCCGAGTAATTCATGGTGAAGGCGATGGAATTCCGGGATTAATCATCGATTTTTATAATAACTGTTGGGTAATTCAAGCGCATTCTTCTGGCATTTATTTCCAAATGGAGAAAATTGCAGATGCTATTCAAAAAACATTTGCTAAAAACTGCGATACGATTTACTGTAAAAGTTCAAGCACTTTACCCAATACAGGAACCGATTACTTTTTATTTGGAACCAAAGAAAGTACTATTGCGAAAGAAAACAACATTCAATTTCATGTGAATTGGGTGGAAGGACAAAAAACAGGTTTCTTCTTAGACCAACGCGTTAACCGAAAATTATTGGGTACATTTTCAAAAGGTAAAAAAGTATTGAATACATTTTGTTACACTGGCGGGTTTTCAATTTATGCGATGAGTGCAGGAGCAGAATTAGTGACTTCGGTAGATATTTCTCAAAAAGCAGTTGATTTAGCCGCTCAAAATATGGAATTGAATTTCCCAAATTCGAACCATAAAGCGGTAGCAGACGATGTGTTTAACTTCATGAAAGAAAACCATCAAATCTATGATGTTATTGTTTTAGATCCACCAGCATTTGCCAAAAACATTAAAAGCAAACACACCGCAACACAAGCTTACAAACGCTTAAATATTGCCGGAATAAAAGCCTTAGCACCAAAAGGAATTTTATTCACGTTTTCTTGTTCGCAAGTAATTGATGATGTATTGTTTTACAACACGGTTGCAGCAGCAGCTATTGAAACTGGAAGAAATATTAGAGTATTACACAAATTAGAACAAGGACCCGATCATCCAACTAATATTTACCACCCAGAAGGACATTATTTAAAAGGATTGGTTTTGTTTGTGGAGTAGATTTTGAGTTGGGAGTGGTCAGTGGTTTACGGATAGCTTCGGGGTTAGTATTCAGTTTTTCACGTATAGTTTGTCATTCTGCAAGGTCTTTTTTGACCTTGTAGGTATAAATAAAAAAACCCACAAATTTTTTAAACTGCAGGTTAGTTAGTGTATCTTATTTATTACAAAAAAGCTATTATTTCTCCATTAACAGCTTCATTAACGCAATTTGTTCTTTTAACGACTGTATTGTTTGTTCATATTGTTGAACTAATTTGTCTGGAAAGTTAATGTAGTTATAACCATTGTTTCCTGTTGAATTATGTATGTTAAAAATATTCTTATCATCAAAACCCAAAACTTCAATCGGATCCACACCCATAATGCGGCTAATTTCATTTAACCTATTGATAGTAAGCTGTGTTTCTCCTGTTTCAATTTTAGAATAAGCACGAACACTCAACCCTAATTGATTAGCAATATACTCTTGCGAAAGATTTTTTAACTCTCTAATTTGTTTCAATTTTTGTTCGGGTTGTAATATCATCACCTTTAATTTTGCATTAATAGTTCAAAATTAGAAAAAATATTTCTATATAAGAAATTTTTGTTTGTAAAATTTTGTTTTTGTAAGGTTAAATTTGGGAAATAAGTCTAAAATAAAATTTTATGGAAAAAGAAACAATTGAGCAATATATTATTGAATCATTAAAAGAGCTAGTAAAAAGAGACTCTGACATTTTTAAACAAAAAATTCCAAAGCTTGGTAATTCAACTGAAAAGGAAAGAAAATTAAATAGAGATTTACATGAAACCACATTAAATCACAGATTTGCTTTTTATCTAGAAAATATTTTGATTAAAAATAACTTTTTAGATTATAATGTTGATATAGAATACAACAGAAACTTTAAAAACAAGAAAAATGTAAAAATACGTGGTGTTAAAGCTCCTATTCGTCCTGATATTTTAGTACACAAAAGGATGAACAATAGCGAAAACTTGTTAGTCGTAGAAGCTAAAAAACATAAAGTTAGTGGACACGACATCGACAAAGTTAATGCTTTTATGAAGGATGAAAATTACTCATACAAATATGGTTTGACAATTTCATATGCTTATGATGAGACTAAAATTACAGGAACTTTTTTTTACAGAAAACCTGATAACAAAATAACAACTTCAGATATTGAGGTTTCAAGAATTTTATTATAAATATTAAATACAATTAACATGAAAAAAACAATTCTTTCTCTATTTATCCTTGCAACATTAGGAATAACAAGTTGTTCATCAGACAGTGATGGCGAAACAACTGATTTAACAATTAATATTCCAACGCAAATTGACTATATTCCAACAGAAAACAATGATAACTATGTTAAGGTTGGAAATGGAAATGACATAGTTGTTGGTACTTTATTTGATTCAAGTTTGACTAATGAGTTTAGTGTAACACTTTCGGGTGAAAACAATAACTTAGTTGAAGTTGTAAATGGTCAAATAAAAACAAAAGTGAATTTAAATTATACTGTTGGTTCCAAATCAGTTAATTACACAGTTACACAAAATGGGACATCACATACTAGAACAGGAACAATAAACTTTTTTGTTTATATTGGCACTTATGATGATCTAAAAGTTGATGTCACTTTTATGTTAATAGATTTTAATGGTGATAATTCTTGGACTTTTGCTAGTTATTATAATAATACAAGAACTTTGAATAATGTGCCTTATCAATATATTAAGGATTCTTCGATGTTATTCCAGTGGGTTACCGATAATGTTGAGTCATTTGAATATACAAACCAACCATGTGGTTATAGAGGCAGTAACTATCTTTTCTGTAAAGTATATTCCCACAGCCTCCAACCTGGTGAAGAATTAAATTATTATGAAACAAAGAGAAATGTTTCTAGAAAAAGAGTCAAGGTTATTAGAAATTCTTCTGGAAATACTTACGGCCCTACAGTATACCCTGAAATTGATTTTTACTTCGTTAAGATAGGATATGGATATGATGTTGATTTTGTAGAACTGGTTAATACATGTGAAGATTTATCTAGTTATAATACATATTATGACGGTGATGTAAATGGAACATTAAATTGTGATATATATACCTATGGCTCAGTAACCTATGATTGTATTGAAATTTAGATAAACTAAAGCTAAAATAATAAGTCTAAAAGCTCTTCATTTTAAAGAGCTTTTATCTTTTGTGTTACTTATTTAAATTCTATAAAAGATATTTTAAACTGTTTCCCATATTTTTAATTTGGTTTTTATTTGTGATATAAAAAACCTACAAGGTTCTAAAAACCTTGCAGGTTTATCTATTTAATAATCTCTAT
Organism: Flavobacterium sp.; assembly: GCA_030145825.1. Lineage (GTDB taxonomy): Bacteria > Bacteroidota > Bacteroidia > Flavobacteriales > Flavobacteriaceae > Flavobacterium. Next base: position 14,754 of record JAIXHM010000007.1, on the reverse strand, counting down.
TTTCTTCAACTAAAGATTCATAAAGAAGTCATTCCCTTTATCATCGGTAATAAGAAACGCAGGAAAATCTTCAATTTTTTATAAATATAATTTATTGTGGTTTAAACCCTAAAAAATTATAATATTTTGTGGTTTGAGTCATAATTTATTATATTTGTAACATGATAGCAAGAACGATAACCCAAAATTTAATAACCGATTGCGACAACAAGAAAGCTGTTGTTGTTATTGGACCAAGACAAGTAGGAAAAACAACGTTAATACAAAAAATAGTAGAAGACAAAAAAACCTTGTTCTTAAATGGTGATGATCCACAAACCAGATTGCAATTAGTCAATGCTAATTTTCAATTTTTGATGCAAATGGTTATGGACTATGAAACCATTGTCATTGATGAAGCCCAACGTATAGAAAATATTGGTTTAACGATTAAAATGCTTGTAGATGCAAAATTGAATAAACAATTTATCTTAACAGGTTCTTCGTCTCTTGATTTAGGTAATCAAATTAATGAACCATTAACAGGAAGAAAATGGGAGCATCAATTATTTCCCTTGTCGTGGAGTGAAATTAAAAATCATTATTCCTTTCCTAATGCATTTAGTAGATTAGAAGAGTTTTTAATTTATGGAATGTATCCTGAAGTAGTTACAAATTCAAATAAAAAGAAAATACTTTTACAACTTTCAGGGAGTTATCTGTACCAAGATGTTTTAGAACTAGTAAACATAAAAAAACCTGATTTGTTAATGAAATTGCTTAATGCACTAGCGTTGCAGCTAGGGAGCGAAGTGTCTTACAATGAATTGGCAAAAATATTAGGTGTTGATCGCATGACGGTCATCAATTATATCGATTTGCTAGAGAAAGTATATGTTATTTTTAGACTGCATCCATTTTCAACGAATCAAAGAAATGAAATTACAGCAAAACCAAAAATCTATTTTTATGATAACGGTATAAGAAACGCTATTATAGGACAATTCAATCCATTGCAAAGCAGACAGGACGTAGGCGCTTTGTTTGAAAATTTCTTTATTAGCGAAAAAATGAAACAACTAAGTTATACTGGTTTTTATGGAAAAACACATTATTGGAGAAACACGCAACAAGCAGAAATTGATTTTATTGAAATAAACGAAGGAGAAATTTCGGCTTATGAAATTAAATACAATCCCAACAAAAAAGTAAATTTCACAAAATCATTCACGGAAAAATACCACCCAAAAGAAACGTTAATAGTTAATAAGGATAATTTCTGGGAGTATTTGCAATAATTTATTTTGAAATATATTCTAGAATAAAAAAACCTGCAAGTCTTTCAACTTACAGGTTTGTCTATTTTCTGGCTTCTAATCTCTATTTTCTTCAACTAAAGATTCATAAAAAAATCATTCCCTTTATCATCGGTAATAATAAACGCTGGGAAATCTTTTACTTCAATTTTTCTTACCGCTTCCATTCCTAATTCTGGGAAATCTACAACTTCAACCGATAAGATGTTTTCTTTTGCTAAAATTGCAGCAGGACCACCAATCGAACCTAAATAGAAACCTCCATACTTTGCACAAGCGTCAGAAACTTGTTTTGAACGGTTTCCTTTTGCTAACATTACCATACTTCCGCCTGCTGCTTGGAATTCATCTACATAAACGTCCATACGACCTGCAGTAGTTGGTCCAAAACTTCCTGATGGCATTCCCTCTGGAGTTTTCGCTGGTCCTGCATAATACACTGGATGGTTTTTGAAATATTCAGGCATTGGTTGACCCGCATCTAACATTTCTTTAATCTTCGCATGTGCAATATCACGTGCTACGATTACCGTTCCGTTTAGTTTTAAACGTGTTTTGATTGGATATTTAGAAAGTTCCGCTAAAATATCAGCCATTGGACGATTTAAATCTACAATAACTGGTTCTTCTAAATGTGGCGCTACTTCTGGTAAAAACTGCGCTGGATTCGTTTCTAATTGCTCTAAGAAAATTCCATCTTTCGTAATTTTTCCTTTGATATTTCTATCTGCCGAACAAGAAACGCCTAATCCAACCGGACAAGAAGCAGCATGTCTTGGTAAACGAATTACACGTACATCATGCACGAAATATTTTCCACCAAATTGCGCTCCTATTCCACTTTCGTGACAAATTTGTTGCACTTTTGCTTCCCATTCTAAATCACGAAAAGCTTGACCTGCCATGTTTCCAGAAGTTGGTAAATTATCATAATAACCAGCAGATGCTTTTTTAACGGCTGCTAAATTGGCTTCCGCAGATGTTCCACCAATAACCAAAGCTAAGTGATAAGGTGGACAAGCTGATGTTCCTAAATCTTTAATTTTCGTTTTAATGAATTCTGTCATTGATTTTTCATTCAACAACGACTTAGTTTGTTGGTACAAAAACGTTTTGTTTGCAGAACCACCACCTTTTGCTAAAAATAAAAACTCATACGAATTTCCTTTTTTCGCATAAATATCAATTTGCGCTGGTAAGTTTGAACCCGAATTTTTCTCCTCAAACATACTAATAGGAACAATTTGAGAATAACGTAAATTTCTTTTTTGATACGTATTGAAAACACCACGCGATAAAAATTCAGCGTCATCCACGCCTGTGTAAACACCTTCTCCTTTTTTCGCCATTATAATTGCTGTTCCTGTATCTTGACAAGATGGTAATTGTTTGTCGATAGCTACTTTTGCATTTTGCAATAAATTGTAAGCTACAAATCGGTCATTATCTGTGGCTTCAGGGTCGTTTAAAATGTTGTGTAAACTTTGTAAGTGTTTCGTACGAAGCATAAAAGAAACATCAAACATGGCTTCTTCGGCTAGTAATTCTAAACCTTTTGGGTCTACCACTAAAATTTCTCTATCACCTAATTTTTCAACTGTAACGTAATCTGAAGTTAATTTTTTGTATTGCGTATCGTCTTTTAAAATCGGATACGGATCTTGATATATAAAATCCATTGTGTGTTAGTTTTTTAAGTGACGTAAAGGTAAGGATTCTGAATTTTTTGATAAAAAATTTCTGTGGTTATTTGGTATATCTAAATTGGGAGCAGAAAAACATTCTTTATATCAACAATTGTCCCGCTATCCACTATATCTTTTTATTGTCACCTCGAGCGGAGTCGATAGGAAAATAAAAAGGATGCCGCTGCTATCGGGGCTATACTACACTATTAATTTATTTATTAAACTATAACAAATTTAATTTGAAGTTGTGTTAAAAACTTACTTTATACCTACAAGGTTTTAAAAACCTTGCAGGAGAATCATTTCATCAGTCATACCAACCTGCAAGGTCTAACTGACCTTGTAGGTTTTATCATTCTAACATGAATTTATTCTCCAGAATTTTTCTTTTTAAGTTGTGACAATATTTAAAATTATCAACATCATCAAACAATTTTAAAACTTCATCTTTGCTTATCATTGATTCTGCCTCGGTTATTATATTTTTGTATGAAGAAAATTCGAAATCAACAAAATCAATATTCAAATGATGAGTAGGATTCAAATGAACATAAACAATTACATTTTTTAAATATTCTTCTGAAGTTAATTCAATTCTTTTAAAATGTTTTTCAAATAAACTCCCAGTTCTATTTTGTTGTTTATTATACGCTTTTGCATATGCGTTAAATAAGTTAGAAAAAGCTTGAGTTACAATTTTCTCTTCTTCAATTACTTGAATAACTAAGTGGAAATGATTATCCATTAAACAAAAAGCTAATATTGAAACTTTACCATTTAAATATTTTGAAACTAATTTTAAAAAATGCAATTTGTTTTCATTTGAACTAAAAATATTACAGCCGTTTATTCCTCTATTGTAAATGTGATAAAATTTATCTTTTTGCAATACCTCTAATTTCATTCAAATTTTTGTTATTATACCTGCAAGGTTTTGAAAACCTTGCAGGATTATTTAACGGTATAAATCACTAACCCAATTATCAAAACAAGAGCTAAAAAGCCAATTTTGTTATTCCAATTCTCATTTTTAATTTGGCTAATTGGTTTTTTACCTAAATAAAATAGCCATTTAATAGAAATACCAATCCATTTAAATGAACCAAATAATATTTCTTGACCTGCGCTAATAAAAAAATCTTCAAAGAAACTCATCTCCTAAAAAAACCAACTTGCCACAAAAATTGCCGTTAACACACAAATTAAATCCACTAATAACATCATCCAAAGCGTGTAACGTGTGTCTTTAATATTTACCGAACCAAAGTAAACCGCAATAACATAAAAAGTTGTTTCGGCACTACACTGGAAAATACAACTTAAACGGCCTGCGAAAGAATCGGGGCCGTAAACACGCATGGCATCAATCATAAATCCACGCGAACCACTTGAGGCAAATGGACGTAACATGGCAACTGGTAACGAATCAATAATTTCTTTGTGAACACCTAAATGTGAAAATACAAAAGCCATTCCGTGACTGATTAATTCAAACAAACCGCTGTTTCGGAATAACGAAATTGCCACTAACATTCCCATTACATATGGAAAAATCATGGCTCCAGTTTTTAAGCCATTGTTAGCCCCAACAACAAAAGTGTCGAATAAATTGGTGTTTTTTTCAATAAATTTCTTTTCGTTAATAAATGAAAAAACTAACGTAAATCCTATAATTGCTAATAATAAAACACCTGATAAATTTGCTGTAAAATAATTTTTACCAATTAAATCTAAAGTGTTCACGTAAAACAACAAACCTATAATTGCTCCGATTAATGACATTAAACCTACTAACAACGAAGCGCTTTTAAAGTTGATGCGTTGTTTAATTCCAACTAAAATAAAAGCAGCAATTGTTCCTACAAAAGACGTAATAATACAAGGTAACATGACATCGGCTGGATTTGAAGCGTTTTCAGCAGCACGATAACCAATAATTGACGTTGGAATTAACGTTAAACCAGCTGCGTGCAAACACATAAACATGATTTGAGCATCGCTGGCTTTATCTTTATCCGGATTAATTTCTTGTAATTTTTCCATGGCTTTTAAACCAAAAGGTGTTGCCGCAGAATCCAAACCTAAAAAATTAGCTGCAAAATTCAATGTCATATACGAAATTGACTCGTGATTTTTAGGAATAGAAGGAAAAATTTTAGCAAAAGCCGGACTTAAATAACCTGCTAATTTTTCAGAAGCACCAGAGATAATTAGCAATTCCATGATTCCACAGAAAAACGCTAAATACGCAATCAACGGAAGAATTAAATCTAATAAACTACTTTTTGCCATAGGCAATAAACCATCGGCTTTTTGAGTTCCGCTGTAGATTTTTACGGTTTGTTTGTTGTAAACATAGGTAGTATCAGCATCCGAAGTAACTCTATTTACAACAAACTCATTATTTCCAGATACTTTTAAACTGTCTTGTACAAATTGTGGAACTTCGTTTAAGTATTTTTCACTTATTAATAGTGGTTCGCCTTGTTTACCATTTAATACATAATCGATTGAATAATATTGATTGGTAAACAATCCTGCGATTACAAAAGTGATGGAGCAAACGAATATAACGAGCCAAAATCTGCTTAAAACCATGTTTCAGTTAGTAGTTTATAGTTAATTGTTTCAAAGATATAAAAATTAGCCCCGATGGCAGCGGCATCCTTTTTGTTTGTCACACTGAGCTTGTCGAAGTGTAAACTAAAAAGATATAGCGAACAGCGGGAATTGCTTCAAAAATTACACATGCGTAATTTCATCTTCGATTAATAAATCTTCTCTACGGAAACGAAGAAAAATTTGAGCCACAGCAATTACATCTTTTTCGCAATAGGTGATAATGCGATCAATGTCATTTTCGATATAAAAAACTCGTGCCACTTCGCTTCCATCGATATCGTCTTTTGGTGAAGGAACTCCAAGAACCTTGGTTAACAATTTAAGTGAAGTAAAATGCTTATAATCGCCAAATTTCCACAGTTCTAAAGTATCTAAATGTGGAACTTCCCAAGGCTTTTTACCAAATAAATTCAATTTATCTGGCAAGGCAACTCCGTGAATTATCATGCGACGCGCAATAAACGGAATATCAAATTCTTTAGCATTGTGTCCGCATAAAACATGGGCAGCTCCGTTGAAATGCTGATTCAATAAGCTAGAAAAATCCTCTAAAATTTTCTTTTCTTCACCCCAAAAACTGGTTACTCTAAAGTTTCGGATATCGGCTTTGTTGGTAAAATACCCTACGGAAATACAAATGATTTTTCCAAATTCAGCCCAAATTCCTGCTCTTTCATAAAAATCTTCGGCAGTAACCTCATCGCGACGTTGGTATTGAGTTTTAAGTTCCCAAAGCTTTTTAGTTTCTTCATCCATTCCCATATAAGAATCGTATTGCGGAACGGTTTCAATATCTAAAAATAGAATGTTGTTGAGTTGAATTTTTTCTATCATTTGTTTTTTGTTTATAGTTGGTGGTTGATTGTTTTTTGTTTTGTTTCAAGTTTCAGGTTAATTTATTCTCTATGCTCTATTTACTTTACTCTTGCTTCTTGCCTCTTTCATCCAACATTTTATAAGCTTCATCAACATAAACATACAAATCATCACTATGCGGATCGGTTTCAGTTTGCAAACCTTTTAAATGTCCTAAACGAACTATAATAACATCATCTTCGGGAATTACAATTACAAACTGACCTAAGTGACCACGCATATAATACAATTGTTTTCCACTTACATTATGCATCCACCAACCGTAACCATATTGTGGACTTTCTGGAAAACGTGGCGTTACGCATTTTTGAACAAAAGTAGAATCTAGGAGTTGTTGTCCATTCCATTTTCCGCCTTGTTTCATTAATTTACCAAAACGAGCAAAATCGCGCGCATTACTTGCAATACAGCAATAGGCTTTTTCAATTCCATCTGGTGCATGATCTAATTGCCAAAGTGCTTCGTTCTCAGCTCCCATGGGTTGCCAAAAGTTTTTCGAAACATAATTTGATAAATATTCGCCTGTTGCTTTTTCGATGCACATGGCTAATAATTGTGTTGCGCCACTCAAATATTTAAATGATTGTCCTGGTTTTTCGTTTACTTCTAATCCTAAAATTACTTTCTTTAAATCGTCGTCAAAATAAGCACGCGTTACAATTGAAAACGGACTGTAATAACGTTCGTCCCAACTTAAGCCTGATGCCATAGAAGACAAATCCCCAACAGTCACATTTTTTGCAAACTCACCTTTTAACTCAGGGAAAAAATCAACTACTTTTTGGTCTAAACTTTTAACTTTCCCTTCCATAATAGCTTTTCCCAAAGCCAAGGTTACAACACTTTTTGCCATCGAAAAAGAATTTGATTTTGAATCTTTTCCATAACCATCGAAATAGCTTTCGTGCCAAATGCTATCATTCTTGATAATTAAATAAGCTACCGTTTGTAATTCTTTATGTGTTTGTTCTAAAACTTCTGTTGCAGGAACCGAATTGTAATCTTTTGAAATTGCCCAAGGTTGTGCTGTTCCTTTTTTGATTTCTCGATTTGGAAAATAATTAAAATCTTCTAAAAAAGCTGTGTTATGTCCATTGAAATAAACAGTTCGCACTGCTCTTAACAAATAATCTACATCGAAAATATACATTAAAATAATGACTGCAGCCAAAACGATAGCCAACCATTTAAAGAAACTTTTTAGAAATTTCATGAAGTAAAAAAATTAAATTAGATTCTACTAATTTATAAAAAAATGTAACCGAATTAAACCTATTAAAACAAAGTTTGTTGTTTTTCGCCTTTTTCGTGTTCTAACAACCATTGTTTGCGCCATAAACCACCGGCGTAACCTGTTAAAGAACCATCGGAACCAATAACTCTATGACATGGTACAACAATCCAAAGTGGATTTTTTCCATTAGCAGATGCAACAGCACGAATAGCTTTTACATCGCCTAGTTTTTTAGAAAGATCGAGATAAGATGTAGTTTTTCCATAAGGGATTTTTAGAAGTTCTTGCCAAACTTTCTTTTGAAAGTCGGTTCCTTTTGGATTTAATTTAAATGTAAATTCTTTACGAATACCATTAAAATATTCTTCCAACTCGATTACTGCTTGTTTAAAATTAATAGGTATTTGTTCTGTAATAGTCTCTTCATAACCTACAGAAATTTCGGAAATTCCATTTTCATCTCCTGATATTTTTGTTATTCCTAATGGCGAATCTATATAAATTGATTTCATTTTATAAAAATAAAAAAACCACCTCAATAAAATGAGATGGTTTTAATAAGATTAAAAAAGTTGTTTGGAATTATTTTAACAAGATAGATTTTTCTTCTTCTTGGTTTTTAACTTTACCTTTAATGATTAACACTTTTGGAGCAGCACCTTCTTCGTTAGTAGTAACTGTTACTGTTTTGTGGAAGTTTCCTGGAGCAGCAGCGTTGTAAGTTGCCATAACTGTTCCTTTTTCACCTGGTTTTACAGGAGTTTTAGTGTAGTTAGTTGCTGTACAACCACAAGAAGGTTTTACATTTGTTAATAATACAGTTTGTTTTGTAGTGTTTGTAAATGTAAACTCATAAGAAACTGGTTTACCTTTTTCAATTTCACCAAAATCATGTGTATCATCAGCCCATTTTAAATCAGATTGTTTAGTTTGAGCTTGTGCAGTTTCTATAGCTGCTTTTTTTGTGTCTAATGTAGGCTTCTTCTCTACACTTTGAGCGAAAGATAACGCAGAAACAAAAACTGCTACTAATGATAATTTTAATGCTTTCATACCTTTATTGTTTTAAGTTATTTTTATTTTTGGTTTAACAAATTTAAAAACTAATTTTAGTATTGTTGTTAAGCATAATTTAATTGTTGTTAATGACTTGTTAATGATGTAAAATGAAATTGAAAAGAATTAATGTTTTAGTAGTTATTGGTTTACTAGCAATTGTTGGGGTAATCATCATGCAGTTGTTTTTACTTAATCAAGCTTATCGTTTTGAAAAAAAGGATGTAGAAGACAAAATTCATTTTGCATTACAAGATGTTGTTACCAAAATTTATGCTGACAATCACTCTACTTTACCAATTACCAATCAAATTAAAAAAGTTTCAGACAATTATTACATTGTTAATGTTGACGATGTTTTTGAAAACAACATTTTAGAACATTACTTAAAAAATGAATTTGAAAAAGTAAAACTCGAACAAGATTTCGAATATGCTATTTATAATTGTGGAACTGACGATATGATTTATGGAAATTATATTGCTGCTGATGGTAAACCCGAAAAAAAATGCGAAGACTGTTTTACAAAAAATGAAGAATTAATTTATTACTTCGCCATTCGTTTTCCTAATTTAAAACAAAGTTACTTTAGTAGTTTAAAACAATATTGGGCATTTACAGTGGTTCTATTCTTTGTTTTAATCATTTATGTTTATTCGGTTTTTTTATTGCTGAAGCAAAAAAGATATACCGAATTACAACATGATTTCATAAATAATATGACACATGAGTTTAAAACGCCATTATCTTCAATTCTTATTGCATCGAATTATGCCAATACACAAAAAGAAATTTCAGAAAACAAAAAGCTTAGTAAATACATCCAAATTATTATAGAGCAGAGTAATAAGTTGAATCAACATATAGAACAAATTCTTTCTGTTGCTAAAACGGATAGTCACCAAATTCAATTGCAAAAAACTCCAGTTGAAATTGTAAAAACCATCGATTTAATTACCGAAAATTGCAAATTGAAGCATTTTACCGAATTTGAAGTTCAAAATTCAATTCAAGAGAATGTTTCTATTATGGCAGATTCTTTTCATTTTTATAATTTGTTATTTAATTTGTTTGAAAATGCCATTAAATATGGAAATGATAAAATTGTAATTTCTGTTTCATTAGTTGAAAATGAAAAAACCTTTTCACTTAAAATTATAGACAATGGTCCGGGAATTCCCGAAAAAGATTTACCATTTATTTTCGATAAATTTTATCGCGTAAGCAGAAAAGACAACGAAGAAATTGAAGGATTTGGAATTGGACTAGCCTATGTAAAAAAAATATGCGAACTTCACCATTGGAAAATAAAAGTAAAAAACGGAACTATAGGTTTAGAAACTGAAATTAAAATTCCTAAAAAAGATTTACACTATGTCTAAAAAAAGAATTCTTTACGTAGAAGACGACGAAACATTAGCTTTTTTAACCGCCGATAATTTAGAACAACATTTTGATGTTACACATGTAAGCAATGGAAAAGAAGCCTTTGAATTGTTTTGTAAAGAAAATTTCGATTTATGTGTTTTAGACATTATGTTGCCCGATATGGACGGTTTTGAAATTGCAGAAGAAATAAGAAAAAGAAACGAAGAAATTCCTATTATTTTTCTTTCAGCAAAAACTATGAAGGAAGATCGTATAAAAGGATTACGATTAGGTGCCGATGATTATTTAGTAAAACCTTACTCTATTGAAGAACTCATTTTAAAAATCGAAATATTTTTAAATCGCAGTCAGAAAAAAGTTGAAAAATCGAACAAAAATCATACTATTGGAACGTTTACTTTTGAACCAACCAACTATTCTTTAAAAAACGAAAACCAACAAATAACCTTAACCGAACGCGAAGCAACTTTGCTGAATTTATTTGTAGAAAATAAAAATACCGTTTTAAAAAGAGAAAAAATACTTACCGAACTATGGGGAAACGACGACTATTTCTCTGGCAGAAGTTTAGATGTTTTTATCTCGCGTTTACGTAAAATTTTTAAAGACGAAACCCACGTTCGAATTGAAAATATTCCTCGCGTAGGTTTCAAATTAGTCATTGAATAAATGTCTATTAAAAACTTTTAATATAAGCTTCTAAAGAAGCTAATTCTTCATCGGTCATATTTTTAGTAATAGCAAAATTAGCTTTCATTACTTCAAACTGAGAAGGATCTACAATTGGTTCTGCTTCTCCTTTCAAAAAGGTAATAATATTGCCATTTTTTTCGGTATATATTTTTGAAATTTCTTTTAAGCTAGGCCCAATTACTTTATTTTCAGGTTGATGACATGCCGAACAAGTTCCTTTTCCTTCAAATAATTTTTGTCCTTCTTCTACTAAAGGATTTACGTCTTTAACCGATTCCTCTGTTACCGAAACTGATTCTACTTCTTTTGATTTTCCAAATGGCTCTTCTTCTTTTTTGCCTCCGCAACTTGCTAAAACTAAAATCGCCAAACTAAAAACTAATTTTTTCATTATTTAAAATTTATTTAGATGCAACAACACTTATCAAATCGTCAATTCGAGTATTTTTTGATTTCAAAAAAATTATCGAGAATAGATTTAATTTTTCTTTGTTCTCGATACACTTCGCTACTCGAACTGACGAAAAAAAGAAACTTTTCAAAGATATTATCTTTATTGAAATCTATTGGTGACAAATGTCACATTTATCAAAATTGCGAATTGTTAATAAATATTGTTGATAAAATTTTGCAGAACTTATTGTTTCATTAATTTTGTCTTTATGATGTTAGAAAAATACATATCCGATTTGCTATATCGCTATCAGTGTGTTACAGTTCCTGGCTTTGGTGCTTTTATTACCGAAAATGTTTCGGCACAAATAAATGGAAGTGCTGCTACATTTTTACCACCAAGAAAAGTAATTACTTTTAATGCAAACATTAAAAACAACGATGGTTTGTTAGCAAATCATGTAGCTTCTAATGAAAATGTAAGCTTCGAGGTGGCTTTAAACAAAATTCAAATTGAAGTTACAAATTGGATTGCCGAATTAAATCAGCGTAACACCATTACATTAAAAAATATTGGTGCTATTGCTACAATTGGAGATGAAAAAACTTGGGTTTTTGAACCTTCAAATACGACTAATTTCTTAGTGAGTTCTTTTGGTTTAAACCAATTAGTTTCACCTGAAATTAAGCGTGAAGTAATTGCTTTTGAACCTAAGGTAACTGAAGTTGTAATAGAAAACGAACCTATTTCAATTGCTCCCATTCCTGAAATTAAAAGAGATTATTCTTATTTAAAATACGCTGCTTCTTTTGCATTGTTTGTTACTGTTGGTTTATTTAGCTATAAGTTCTACAACGATGACCAAGTAGCGAAACAAACTTTATTAGTTCAAAAAAATGTACAAAATAAAGTACACGAGCAAATTCAACAAGCTACATTTTTTATTGAAACTCCAAATGTTGCTGTGGAATTACCAATTACTGAAGAAAAGTTGCCCTATCATTTAATTGCTGGTGCTTTTAGAAGTGATGAAAATGCTGATAAAGCATTAAAATTACTAGTTGCTCAAGGCTATAAATCGGAAAAATTACCGATTAACAAATATGGTTTAATTCCTGTAACCTATGGAAGTTTTAAATCGCTAGAAGATGCTCAAGTAGAAAAACAGAAGATACGACAAGAAACCAATACTGATGCTTGGTTATTGATAGAATAAAGAATCCCAATTTTGGGATTTTTTTATGCCTGATTTTTAAAAAGGCTTTTTTTATCTTTGCATAAAAACTTGAAAACAATGCAACCAAAATTTCCCTCTGATTCATTAACAACATTAACCGATTTAGTTTTACCAGGCGAAACCAACCCATTAAATAATTTATTTGGTGGCGAATTGTTAGCACGAATGGATAGAGCTGCGAGTATAACAGCTCGTCGTCATTCGCGAAGAGTTTGTGTAACGGCTTCGGTAAATCACGTAGCGTTTAACAGAGCCATTCCATTAGGAAGTGTAGTAACTGTAGAATCTAAAGTGTCGAGAACGTTTAATTCGTCTATGGAGATTTATATTGACGTTTGGATTGAAGATAGAGAATCAGGAATTCGTAATAAAGCAAACGAAGGTATTTATACTTTTGTAGCGGTAGATGAAACAGGAAGACCTGTTGCTGTTCCACCAATTGAACCACAAACCGATTTAGAAAAAGAACGTTTTGCGGCAGCTTTAAGAAGAAAACAACTAAGTTTAGTTTTAGCTGGAAAAATGAAAGCAAGTGAAGCAACCGAATTAAAAGCTTTGTTTGCGTAAATATTCATAAAAAAGACAAGTTTAAAACTTGTCTTTTTTTTTATGTTACAAAATTATATTCGGGATAAGTTTCTTCTAAATATTTTCCGGCTTTCGACGGAATTTCAAATAGCATTATATATTCTATTAAATAAAGAAAAATTGTTATTGAACTAATAACTAATGCTTTTAAATTTCCAATATTTTCAAAATCTACATTAATAATTAATTGCAAAGGCAAATAACTTAATCCTGCAAAAGTACTGTAACCAAAAATAATATCTTTTAACAACCATTTTTTACCCGATTCCTTTGTTTGTTTTTTCGATTTTCTTTTTTGAATAAGTAAACCAATCCAAAAAGTTATAATAACTCCAAATATTAAAGTAGTTGAAATTAATTCAGCGTATTTAAAGTTTTTAAGCATTAAAAATAAGCTTCCTATTAAAGAAAACGTGATTATTATTTTTGGAACAGAAAAGAAATCTTTAAAATGTCCCCAAATAATTTTATTGTATTTATTATTTAACGCAGCTTGACGTTTTTCAACTACATCCATAAACCCAAAAACACCAAATTTTTTAAATTCTGTTTGTAAAGCTTCTTCGAAAAGTACATTCGGATTTTCGTACCATTGTTGTTCAATTGCATTTGCTAAATGATCCACTAATTCAGTTTGTAAATCGTACCATTCCACGTAATGTTGACGTGTAAATTGGTATAAACGTTCTATTTGTTCTGGTGTGATTTTCATTGTAAAAGAAGTTTATTCTTTTTATTAAATTTTAAAATTTCATTTATAAAATAAATGATATAAGCACATAACAAATAAAAGAAAATTGCAACAACTATACTTGAAGGAGCTTCTTTATCAAAACCATTAAAAAAGAATATTTGTGCATAATATAACAAAGCTAAAACTCCTCCCGCTTTTTCTATTGCAAAAAAACGTTCCTTCAAATAGATATAGAAGTAAACTGTTTGAAAAAGCACTATACTTAAAATTGAAACTAAAAACAAATTATTGATTGAAAAAGAATCTGAAAAATAACTAGTTACATCTATATTTTTAAAGAAAAAATAAAATAAAATTCCAATTAAAATCATAAATGGTTTAATCAAAAACTTTAAAAAACTCAAAATAGTCCCCTTAGAATACATTGACCAAATTGAATTTCCTTTTAAAATTACTTTCTTATTCAAAACCATGTAACTTTTAAAAGCATCATAAAAATCAAGATTTTCAGCTTCCATTTTTTGTTCTATAGCACTTGCCACATGATCAAGCATTTCCATACGAATATCGTAATAAATGACTTCGCTGTTTTTAAGGTAATTGTCTATGAATTGAATATTTTCTTTACTTAAGCTCATCTTAATAACTCAATTTCGGGTTTACAATAGTTTGCATATTTCTAATAAATTCTTCTAATTCCGCTAAACGATTAACAGTTTCAGCAGTTCCTTTTTTGGTAAGTTTATAGTACTTTCGCAAACGATTATCTACTTTTTCTACCTCAACATCAAGCAAACCTTCGGCTTCTAATTTATGTAAAGCAGGATACAAAGCGCCTTCAGTAATATTCAATTCGCCTTTTGTAATTTCTTTTACTTTTTGCGTAATCTCATAACCATACATTCTGCCCTTTTCTTCTAATAGCTTCATGATAATGGTATTTAAACTTCCTTTATATAATTGAGAATTTTTCATCTGAATTAATTTT
>JAIXHM010000006.1 GCA_030145825.1 Flavobacterium sp. | reverse complement strand
TAGTAAAGAAACAAAGTGCTAAAAATTTCTCTGGTAAAAATTTTAAAATGGATAATTCAACTACAACAGAAAATAAGGAGAAAAAATAAATGAAGAGAGTAGTAGTAGGTCTTTCGGGTGGAGTAGATTCTAGTGTTGCCGCTTATCTTTTAAAAGAGCAAGGTTACGAAGTAATAGGTCTTTTTATGAAGAATTGGCACGATGATTCGGTAACTATTTCTAATGAATGCCCATGGTTAGAAGATAGTAATGATGCATTATTAGTGGCCGAAAAATTAGGAATTCCTTTTCAAACGGTAGATTTATCGGAACAATATAAAGAACGAATTGTCGATTATATGTTCAACGAATATGAGAAAGGTCGTACACCTAATCCTGATGTTTTGTGTAACCGAGAGATTAAGTTCGATGTCTTTATGAAAATTGCCTTATCTCTTGGCGCCGATTATGTTGCAACTGGACATTATTGCCGTAAAGGAACAATTGAAAAAGAGGGCAAAGAAATTTATCAATTATTAGCGGGAATAGATGGTAATAAAGACCAATCATATTTTTTATGCCAATTATCGCAAGAACAATTATCGAAAGCTTTATTTCCAATTGGCGAATTAACAAAACCAGAAGTTAGAGAAATTGCTTCTAAATTAGATTTAATAACTGCAGATAAGAAAGATTCTCAAGGTTTATGTTTTATTGGAAAAGTAAGATTGCCTGAATTTTTACAACAAAAATTACAGCCAAAAGAAGGGAATATCGTTGAAATTTCTGCAGAAGAACCAGTTTATTATCAAGAAGTTCCTTCATTTGAAACCAAACAACAAGAATTAGCTTTTTTAGCAGCAAATATTGATTATTCAGATGTTAAATCTAAAGTTTTAGGAAAACATCAAGGTGCGCATTATTTTACTAAAGGTCAACGTAAAGGTTTAAATGTAGGTGGAACCAAAGAAGGTTTATATGTTATTGAAACTGATGTTGAGAAAAATGTTATTTACACAGGTCAAGGAAGTAATCATCCAGGTTTGTTTAAAAAAGCATTATTTGTAAAACCAGAAGAAATACATTGGGTTCGCGAAGATTTACGCTTACAACCAAATGAAACTCTTGAAGTAAAGGCAAGAATTCGTTACAGACAAGCTTTACAAAAAGCGACTTTGTACCAATTTGAAAATGGTTTATATGTTGAATTTGAGGAACCACAATCCGCTATAACTGAAGGACAATTTGTTTCTTGGCATGTAAACGATGAGATTTTAGGAAGTGGTGTAATATCATAAATAATGAATTTTTTATATATAATTGGAGGTTTAGTTTTATTAGTAGCAGGCGGAAACTGGCTTTTAAAATCGTCAGTTGGTTTATCTCAAAAATTAAACATTTCTAAAATTATTGTCGGGTTAACCGTAGTTTCTTTTGCGACTTCAGCACCAGAAATGATTGTAAGTGTCAAAGCTGCTTTAGATGGTTTTCCAGATATTGCTGTTGGTAATGTTGTAGGTTCAAATATTGGTAATTTAGGTTTGGTTTTAGGAATTGTGTTGCTAATTAATTCGATGCAAGTGGAAAGTAATTTTTATAGAACCGATTGGCCTATGAAAATGTTAGCTTCATTACTACTTTTTTTCTTTTTAGCATTTGATGGAGTCTTAAGTAGAAGCGAAGGTATATTTTTTGTTGTTTTATTAGTTGCTTTTATATTGTATTTAATAAAGCAGAACAAAACAGTTACACTTGAAAATGATAATCAAGAAGAGGAAAACATGTCTTATCTTAAGATATTTTTATTGCTTTTTGTTGGTGGATTTTCACTTTGGTTAGGTTCAGAATTGTTAGTTGATGGTTCGGTTAATCTAGCTGAGAAATTAGGAGTAAGTAAACGAATTATAGCCATTACGGTTGTTTCTATAGGAACTAGTATACCAGAATTAGCCTCTTCAGTTATTGCGGCATTAAAAAATGAAAATGATATTTCTATAGGTAATATTATAGGTTCAAATATTTTTAATATTCTTAGTGTTTTAGGTTTTACAGCTATTATAAAACCAATTGAGAATGTTGATTATCAAATTCTTCATTTTGATATTTATTGGTTATTAGGTTTCGCATTTGTTTTGTTACCAATGGTTTTTTTACCAAAAAGGAATAATCTAGCTTTCAAAGAAGGAGTTTTATTGGTTTTAGCTTATGCAGTTTTTATTTATCTCACGATAAAATAATTTTGTATTTTTATAACCGTAAAACTTAACCACTTAAACATGAAAAAATCTTTACTAGTTCTGTTTTTTGCAATTTTTTCTTTGAATGTTTTTTCGCAAGAAGATGCTTGGGTATATTTTACAGATAAACCAGATGCTACCTATTATTTCAGTAACCCTCTTCAAATGCTTACTCAAAGAGCATTAGATAGAAGAACAAATCAAGGAATAGCATTAGATAATTTAGATGTTCCAATTTCTCAAAATTATATCGACCAAGTTACGGCGGCTACCGGAATCACCGTTATGGCCAAATCGAAATGGTTAAATGCTTTGCATATTAGAGGTTCTCAAACAAATATTCAAGCACTAACAGCTTTTGGTTTTGTTTCACAAGTAAAGTTTGCGAGGCATTCTTTAAATACAAGAATTTCAAATCCAAATGAAAATATTGTAAACGAGACCAGTAAAATTGGTCAAACAAAAGATAAATTTGAGATAGCAGTAAATTACAATTACGGAGGTTCTTCAAATCAAGTGCAAATGTTAAACACACATTTGTTACACCAACAAAATTTTACAGGACAAGGAAAAATTGTTGCTATTTTAGATGCAGGTTTTCCTGGAGTTGATATTCGTGCTCCATTTCAAAGATTAAGAGATAATAACTTAATTTTAGGAGGATATAATTTTCCAGACAGAAATAATAACATTTACACTAGAAATCAGCATGGAACTATGGTCTTGTCTACTATGGGGGGGTATGTTGACAATCAATTAGTAGGTACAGCTCCAGATGCGCAATATTATTTGTTTATAACAGAAGATGTAAATTCTGAAAATCCTGTTGAAGAATCGTATTGGGTTGAAGCTTTAGAAATGGCAGATAGTTTGGGAGTCGATGTAGTAAATTCATCATTAGGATATGGTACTTATGACGATTCAGGTTATACTTATTCGTATGCCATGAGAAATGGTCAAGTAGGTTTTGCATCACGTGGAGCAAGTATTGCCATGCAAAAAGGAATTGTTTGTGTTGTGAGTGCAGGTAATGAAGCAACTAGTGCAGAACCTCATATAGGTATTCCAGCAGATGCTACTAATATTTTAACTGTTGGTTCAGTAAATAGTACTGAAGGTTATTCTTCGTTTAGTTCAATTGGACCTTCAGCAGATGGTAGGGTAAAACCTGATGTAGCGGCACGCGGAAGTAATGCAACCTTAAGTAATTCTTCAGGAACTATAATTACAGCTAGTGGTACTTCATTTTCGAGCCCAATTTTAGCAGGATCTGTAGCAAGTTTTTGGTCGGCATTACCAAATTTAACTGCGGCTCAGGTCATCGATTTTGTAAAGCAATCGGCAGATCAGTATGCAACACCAGATATTTACAAAGGCTATGGTGTGCCCGATTTTCAATTAGCATTAACTTTAACAACTGAAAATTTTACAAATAATGCTGATGTGAAAATTTATCCAAATCCTTTTACAAATGTTTTAACTATATATTTGTCAAACAATAATGTTGAAGATTTTTCAATTTACAACCAGTTGGGTCAAAAAATTTTTTCAACAAAAATCTCATCTCAAAATAATTCTATCGATTTAAGTAATTTAAATTCAGGAGTATATTTTTATGAAGTTGCAAACCAAGTAAAAGGAAAATTAATTAAAAAATAATGAATAGGATTACCCAGCTTTTTAATATTAAATATCCCATAATTCAAGGTGGGATGATTTGGAATAGTGGATATAAATTGGCAAGTGCAGTTAGTAATGCTGGTGGTTTAGGATTAATTGGTGCGGGTTCTATGTATCCAGATGTTTTAAGAGAGCATATTCAAAAATGTAAAAAAGCTACTGATAAGCCTTTTGGTGTAAATGTTCCTATGTTGTATCCTAACATCGAGGAAATTATGCAAATAATAAAAGAAGAAGGAGTTAAAGTAGTCTTTACTTCTGCAGGAAATCCTAAAACATGGACACCATTTTTAAAAGAAAATGGCATAACTGTTGTACATGTTGTTAGTAGTACAAAATTTGCATTAAAAGCTCAAGAAGCTGGCGTAGATGCTATAGTTGCTGAAGGTTTTGAAGCAGGCGGACATAATGGTAGAGATGAGACTACAACTTTAACTTTAATACCAATGGTTAAAGAGCAAGTTAGTATTCCTTTAATTGCTGCTGGAGGTATTGCTACAGGAAGAGGAATGTTGGCAGCGATGACTTTAGGTGCAGATGGAGTTCAAATGGGAAGTCGTTTTGCAGCCTCAACAGAATCAAGCGCTCACGATGAATTTAAAAGAACCATTGTGGAAACTAATGAAGGTGATACTATGTTGACATTGAAAGAATTGGCGCCAGTTCGTTTAATAAAAAATAAATTTTTTAATGACCTTCAAGAACTGTATACAAAATGTCCAACTCCTGAGGATTTAAAAAATCTGTTAGGAAGAGCAAGAGCGAAACGAGGAATGTTTGAGGGTGATTTAATTGAAGGTGAATTAGAAATAGGACAAATAGCTGGAGTAATCCACGATATTTTGCCCGTACAAACAATTATTGAAAATGTAATTTCTGAATTTGAAATTGCAAAAAAAGAAGTATCAACATTTGATTTTTAAGATATAAAATGAAGTTTTTCCGATTATTAATTGCCTTATTTATGTTGTCATCGGCAACTTTTTATGCGCAGCAATTTAAGTTTAAAACCACATCATTAACTGTTTTAGAACGTGGTGGCCGTAATAATGAATGGGGTAAATGGTCTGAGCCTTTAGATACTCAATTATACATAGCATTAGATTTTGATAAAAGTAAAATCATTGTTTATTCGCGAGAAATTCAGCATTATAGAATTTTAGAGAATTTGCCAAAAGAAGTTACGAATGTTGATGAAATTAATTCGTACTTATGTAAAAACCAGTTTGGTGAAGCAGCTAAGGTATCTTTTTTAGTTAGAAAAGATCAAAGCAACAAAACACAAATGTATATTTACTTTACTGATATTGTTTTTTGTTATGATATAACAGAAGTAACAGAATAATAAAGTTAAAAGTTATAGTAAAGAAGCATAATGAGGTAAATTTGTAATTTCTTAATAATAGAAGTTCAAAATTTATGACTTCTTACAAAAGTAACACAACATCATGAAAAAAATCCTTTTAGCAAGTTTGCTTATAATTTCTACTTTTTCAAAAGCTCAAGAAAGACCTAAATTAGTAGTAGGAATTGTTGTAGATCAAATGAAAATGGAGTATTTATATCGATTTTCAAACGATTTTTCAGAGAATGGTTTTAAACGTTTAATGCGAGATGGATATACATACCATAACATGCATTACAATTATATGCCAACATTTACAGCTCCTGGGCATGCTTCTATTTATACAGGAACTACGCCAGCAATACATGGAATTGTTGGTAACGAATGGTACAATAAGTCAACTCAAAAAGAAATGTATTGTACCGATGATGAGTTGGTTTCAACTTTAGGTGGTGGTACTGAAAGTGAAGGTAAAATGTCACCTAAAAATCTTCAAAGTACTACAATTACCGATGAGTTAAAATTGGCAACAAATTTTAATGGAAAAGTTATAGGAATTAGTATAAAAGATAGAGGTGCTATTTTACCAGCGGGACATTTTGCAAATTGGGCGTTCTGGTACAGTAAAACAGGACATTTTGTTTCGAGTACATATTATGGAACTGCTTTACCTGCGTGGGTAACTCAGTTTAATAATGAAAAGCACTACGAAAAATATGCAAACACAACATGGAATTTATTAAAACCAAAAGAAACTTACAACGAAAGTTTAACGGATAATAATCCTTATGAAGGAAAGTTATTCAAAAAAGCGCCATTTTTTCCTTATAATTTAAAAGAAATGTATGAAAATAATGATGCTGGTATTTTACGTTCAACACCTTTTGGAAATAATTTAATTGTTGATTTTGCTAAAACAGCAATTGATAGTGAAAAATTAGGAAGTGATTCAATAACCGATTTTTTAACATTAAGTTTTTCTTCAACCGATTATATTGGTCATGCTCTAGGTCCAAGATCAATCGAACTTCAAGATGCTTATCTTAGATTAGATGAATCTATTGCAGATTTTTTAACCTATTTAGATAAAAAAGTTGGAAAAGGTAATTATTTAGTTTTTCTAACTGCTGATCACGCGGGAGCAGAAAATGTAACCTATTTGAAAGACAACAAATATGATGTAGATAATATTATTTCAAAGAATTTCGACAACTCATTGCATAAATTTTCTGAGGAAAAATTTGGTGTAGATTTAGTTTTAAACAACTCAAATTTTAACTTGTTTTTAGATAAAAAAGTGATTGCAGATCAAAACTTGTCTTTAGAAGAAGTTATCGAAGAATTTAGAACATTTTTATACCAACAAAAATTTATAAAACGTGTTTTTTCAGAAGAAGAGATTTTAGAAAATTCTGGAGCCGATTATTATTTAAATGCGATTGCAAAAGGTTATGATCCTGTTCAAAACGGAGAATTAGTTTATGTATTCAAACCAGCATATATAGAATATTCTGCAACAGGAACTTCTCATGGAACTCCTTATACTTATGACACTCATGTTCCAATGCTTTGGTATGGTTGGAATGTTCCAAAGGGCGAAAATCATAAAAAACATTATATTACTGAAATTGCGCCAACATTAGCACAAAAATTAAAAATTACGTTTCCCAATAGTACAGAAGCAGAAGTTTTAGAAGAAGTTATAAAATAAAAAATGAGGTTGTCTCAAAGCCAATAATTTTGTCAATCTGAATTAATTTCAGATTCTAAAATTATTGAAAATCTAATTGTTAAGATTCTGAAACAAGTTCAGAATGACACTGAATCAGACTTTTGAGACAACCTGATTTTTTTGAAATTAAACCAGAAAATAAACCTAAGATGTTATAAAGTAATCTCGATTTGATTTTTTAAAATGTCCTCTAGTGTTTCACGTTGTCTAATTAAATGAGCTTTTCCATTATACCATAAAACTTCGGCAGGGCGAACTCTAGAATTATAATTTGATGACATAGAAAAACAGTAAGCACCAGCATTGCGGAAACATAAAATATCACCTTCTGTTATTTCTGTAATTCTTCTGTTTGAAGCAAATGTGTCGGTTTCACAAATATATCCTACTACCGAATAAAAACGTTCCTTTCCTTTTGGATTACTTATATTTTCAATATGATGTTGTGAACCATAAAGCATCGGTCTAATCAAATGATTAAATCCACTGTCAATTCCAGCAAATACAGTTGATGTAGTTTGTTTCACCACATTAACTTTTGCTAAAAAGAAACCAGCTTCACTTACTAAAAATTTTCCAGGTTCAAAAGCTAAAGTTAATGGTCGACCATATTCTTTTTCAAAAGCTAAAAATCTTTTAGTAAGCTTTTTACCAAATTCTTCAACATTGGTTTCAATATCGTCTTTTTTGTAAGGAACTTTAAATCCACTACCAAAATCAATAAATTCTAATTCCGAAAAATGTTTAGCAGTTTCAAATAAAATTTCTGCAGCATATAAGAATACATCGACATCTAAAATATCGGAACCTGTATGCATGTGAATACCATTAATATGCATTTTAGTATTCTCAATAATTCTTAATAAATGTGGCAATTGATGAATTGAAATACCAAATTTGCTATCAATATGTCCTACTGATATATTTGCATTTCCTCCTGCCATAACATGTGGATTAATTCTCACACATACTGGTGTTTTAGGATGTTTAGTTCCAAATTGTTCTAAAATTGATAAGTTATCAATATTAATCTGTACTCCAAGTGCGGCAACTGCTTCAATTTCTTCTAGAGAAACACCATTTGGTGTGTACATAATCTCTTTAGGATCAAAACCTGCATGTAAACCAAGTTGAACTTCTTCAATAGAAACGGTGTCTAAACCAGAACCTAATTGCTTTAAAACCTTTAAAATAGAAATGTTAGATAACGCTTTAGCAGCATAGTGAACTTTAAATTGTTCAACTTTAGAGAAAGCTTTAGTTAATCGGTGGTATTGATGTTCAATTTTAGCAGCATCGTAAACATAAACTGGACTGCCAAACTCTTCTACAATGTTTAAAAGTTCTTGCGAATTCATAGTTTTAATTTTTTTGCAAAAAGAAGAATATTTTTTCTAATTGCATAAAAAATAACAAAATAAAACAAAATAACACTTAATGTTATAAAAAATATTATTTAATGATAATTTGTTTAATTTTTAAATTTAATTTAGTTTATTAGGTAATTTATTTTTTTAAGATCAATGTATATCAATTTCCCAAATTAACGATAAAAAAGTTAGTGAGTTAAAAATTAGTTTGCTATTTTTGTGGCACTTTAAATTTTCGAATAACATACACAATTATGAACTTACACGAATATCAAGGTAAAGAAATATTATCACGTTACGGAGTGCGTGTACAACGTGGTCATGTAGCAAACAATGCTGAAGAAGCTGTAGATAAAGCAAAACAATTAACTGCCGAAACTGGTACAGGTTGGCATGTAATTAAAGCACAAATTCACGCTGGTGGTCGTGGAAAAGGTGGTGGAGTTAAATTGGCTAAAAATTTAGATCAAGTTAAAGAAATTGCTGGTCAAATTATTGGTATGGATTTAATTACTCCTCAAACTCCTCCTCAAGGAAAAAGAGTTCATAAGGTTTTAGTTGCTGAGGATGTATATTATCCAGGTGAAACTGAAACAAAAGAGTTCTACATGTCGGTTTTATTAAACCGTGGAAAAGGTAGAAACATGATTATGTACTCTACTGAAGGAGGTATGGATATTGAAGAAGTAGCAGAACATACACCACACTTAATCTTTACTGAAGAGGTTGATCCTTCTGTAGGATTACAAGGTTTTCAAGCAAGAAGAATTGCTTTTAATTTAGGATGTGAAGGTGAAGCTTTCAAAGAAATGGTGAAATTTGTTGATGCATTATACAGAGCTTATGTAGGTGCTGACGCTTCATTATTTGAAATTAATCCTGTATTAAAAACTTCAGATAATAAAATTTTAGCTGTTGATGCTAAGGTTGTATTAGATGATAATGCATTATACCGTCATAAAGATTTAGCTGAAATGCGTGATGTTCGTGAAGAAAATCCAATTGAAGTTGAAGCTAAAGAAGTAGGATTAAACTACGTAGATTTAGATGGTACTGTAGGATGTATGGTAAATGGTGCAGGTCTAGCAATGGCAACTATGGACTTAATTAAGTATGCAGGTTTTGAGCCAGCTAACTTCTTAGACGTGGGAGGTACTGCAGATGCTAAACGTGTAGAAACAGCTTTCCGTATTATCTTAAAAGATCCAAATGTAAAAGCTATTTTAATTAACATTTTTGGTGGTATCGTTCGTTGTGACCGTGTTGCTCAAGGTGTAGTTGATGCTTATACTAACATGGGTGACGAAATTAAAGTGCCTATTATTGTTCGTTTACAAGGTACAAATGCAGAAATTGCTAAGGAACTAATCGATAATTCTGGAATGCCAATTTTATCTGCAGTTCAGTTCCAAGAAGCAGCAGATCAAGTAAAAGCAGCTTTATCTTAATTAGAGATTTAGAATTTTCTATATACTAAAAACCCCGAAATTTATTTCGGGGTTTTTTATTTTCTTGAATATTTTATATAACGATATTTAAGGCTGTCAAAAAAGGCACTAATAGTCAAAATTGAGGCAGCCAAGATGAGTGTGTTTATTCCTAATTTTAATTCTGAATAAAAGAATCCACCACTAAATCCACCTAAAAAGAAAAAAAGAATTATATATATTCTTAACTTTATTGAGGCTAATAATTTTGGTCTATTTTGAATGTGTTCTGCAAAGAAAAGATGAGATAGGTCAATCCCTAAATCAGTAAATAAACCAGTCAGGTGAGTTGTTCTAACAAGAGTATTCGAAATTTTTGAAACATACGAGTTTTGAAATCCCATAGCAAAAAGTAAAATACTTGCTAAGAAATGATCGTTGTTTATTTTGTAAAAGAGAAAAGTTACAATTACAAGTAAGGTTGCTTCAAAAAGCACTAAAACGGGAAGAATATTTGTTTTTCGACTCTTAAACTTTTCAATAAAAAAACTAGAGGTAAATGAACCCAAGATAAAGAAAAAAATATATAATAGATAAACGGTTCCTTCCCAAATTTTGAAATTTGCAATATCATTTATGAACAAAGCAAAATGTCCCGTTACATTTGTGGTTAATTGGTGAATAGATAAAAAGCCCACTATATTAACAATTCCTGCAACAAATGATAAAATCACAGCAATTTTAATATTATGTTTTAGTGTTCTATTTTTACCAAGATGACGGTACATTATCTATTTCTTCTTATAAATCGGAATAAAATAACTCAAAGTGTAATTAAATCCTGCACCAAACTTTCCTTCATAAGTTCTATTAAAACCAGGAATATAAAGGTTAGCAAAATTATTTGGTTCTTTTTCGGAAAGTAAATAATTTAATCGAACTGAAAATCCTAAATATAAATTACTGAATAATTCTGCTTTTACACCACCAATTATTTCAATCCAAGATGCATTTAAACCATTAAATTTTTCACCAGAATTAATAGTGTTTTCACCGTAATAATTCGTAGGATCGTAAATGGTGTACTGATTTAATGTTTGCGAAAATGAACTCACACCTACACGCATTCCGGCGTATAACATATTTTCCATATCTAGCCAGTTTTCATAAGCATTATAATCAAAACCCACTTTAAAATAAGTTCCTTTTGTTGTAAAATTGAATCGATCGTCGTCTACAGTTTTGTTTTCGTTACCTAATTCTCCAGCAATATAAAATTTTCTTGTAAGTCTATAATCTCCTACAACTTCTAATCCTTTATAATCAGCATCATAAAATGATTTTGATAAACGATGTAAGTCAATACCAACTCTAAGTCCGTAACGTTGCGGATAAACTACTTTAGTAGTGTCTTGACTAAAAGAATTTAGACCAATAAAAACAGCTAAGAAACTAAAAATATATTTTAACATGTACTTCGTTTTCATTTGTAATTTCTGGTTGTTCAATAATAGGTAAAACGGATGTACTCAACCAATTATCAGCGTCTGTCTCTATTTGAACACCATTTAAATCATTAAGTGTAAAATTTGTTTTATAGCCACAAGCGCGAGAAATGTAAATATTTTCTCTCGTGTAATTAAATGTTATCCTATCAATGTTATCATCTGCTGTATCTGTAGTAGTACCATTTTGTATAAACTGCAATGTTGTTATATCATCAGTCGTTTTTAAGGGAAATAAGATTTGATTAACACCACTGTAAGAAAAACCAGATGTATAACCATCAGCAACAACTAATAAATTGGTAACATTTTTTAATTGTGTTTGATCTGTTGCATCATAGAATTCAATAACCAACTGTGGAGTCGTAATCGTTCCGTCTGCACAAATATCATCCTTTTCACAATTCCAAAATGAAATTGCAAAAACAATTAATAATAATGTAATACTAAACCTTTTCATCTTTATCTTTTTTCTAAAAGTACAACATTTTCGACATGATGCGTTTGTGGAAACATATCTACTGGTCGAACTCTTATTACTTTATATTTTTCATCCATTAAGGCTAAATCTCTAGCTTGAGTAGCCGAATTACAACTTACATAAACGATTCTAGGAACATTAGTTTTTAATAACATTTCTACCACATCTTTATGCATTCCATCACGCGGTGGATCGGTAATAATTACATCGGGTTGTCCGTGAGTACTTATAAACTCGTCGTTGAATACATTTTTCATGTCACCAACAAAAAACTCACAATTTGTAATTTTATTGCGTTCTGCATTAGCTTTAGCGTCTTCAATAGCTTCAGGAACCGCTTCAACACCTATAACTTTTTTTGCTTTTTTCGAAACGAATTGTGCTATAGTTCCAGTACCTGTATATAAATCATACACTAATTCTTCACCAGTTAATCCTGCAAAATCACGTGTGATTTTGTATAATTCGTAAGCTTGGTCTGAATTAGTTTGATAGAAAGATTTTGCATTTATACTAAAATGTAAACCTTCCATTTCTTCTAAAATATATTCGCGACCTTTAAATAACTTAATATCTTGGTCGTATAATGTGTCGTTTCCTTTACTATTGATAACATAGAGTAGGGAAGTGATTTCAGGAAAACGTTCTGCAACAAAGTTTAAAAGTAACTCGCGATTGGCTCTATTTTCTTTAAAAAACTGAATAAGAACCATGATTTCACCAGTTGAAGCCGTACGAATCATTAAAGTTCTTAAAAAGCCTTCTTGGTTGCGTGCATCGTAAAAATCTAGACCATTTTTAACAGCAAACTCTTTTATTTCGTTACGAATTGCATTTGATGGATCTTGTTGTAAATGACATTTTTCGATATCCAAAATTTTATCCCACATTCTAGGGATATGAAAACCTAATGCATTTTTGTGTTCAAATTCTTTTCCACTTGAAATTTCTTCTTGCGTCATCCAACGAGCATTTGAAAAACCAAATTCCATTTTATTACGATAAAAGAATTGTTTTTCAGAACCTAAAATCGGTTCAAATTCAGGTAATTCAATTTTACCAATTCGTTTTAGATTGTTTTGAACTTCTTGGTTTTTGTAAAATAATTGGCTTTCATATTTCATATTTTGCCATTTACAACCACCGCAAACTCCAAAATGTTCGCAAATTGGTTCTATTCTATCTTTTGAAAACGAATGAATTTTTGTTGCTTTTCCTTCGTAATATGCTTTTCTTTTTTTTGTAGTTTGAACATCAACCACATCACCTGGAACAACATTTGGTAAAAAGATTACTTTTCCATCAGGTGCTTTAGCTACTGAAACGCCTTTAGCACCAGCATCTAATACTTCTATATTTTCAAAAACTATACGTTCGGTTCTTTTTCTTCCCATAAGGCAAAGATAAAATGTTTTGGTAAGAGATAAATAAAAAAATAACCCCAAAATGGGGTTATTCTTAGTGGATTATTTTTTTGGTATGAATTTCATCATTTTCAAGATGTATTTTCACAAGTAAAGGTTGGTTTTCTTTTAAAATTGAATTAATAGAAAAACTATTATGATTCACATTTTTACTTTCAAACAATTTTCGACCTAAAATATCGTAAACTTCAATTTTATCTATCTTTTTGTTGTTAGAATTTACAGTAATAATTTCATTATTCGAATAAGCAAAAACTTCGTTATTTGTTATTTCGTTTAATTGAGAAGTTAATTTTTTATATACAATTTCAAATCGGTTTTCAAATTCACCAGCTTCTGAAATAAAACTATATTTATTTTCTTTTAAGTTATGTGTGTAACCAATTGCTTTGTCTTTCAAATAAATATCTTGGTCTGCAAATAAACCATCAATCATTTCTAACGAAATCTCAAAAGTTCCTTTTTCAGTCGCTTTAAATCCTAAAGTAACAACATCGTCACTTGTAAAAGGTAAAGCTCTACCTTGAATTACTAAATTTTCATTATTAACAATACTATACAACATTGTTTTAGATTGATCGAGCATTCTTCCATCGATTTGATTGTCTAAACTATTTGTTGCATTTTCAGTATAGCCAATTAAAATTTGATTGATAGGTTGGTTAACCGAATTTAGGTTTATCCAAAAGCGGTGTGTTTCTGTTTCTTCAGAAGTTCTGAAAAATTGCGTGCTTACCGAAGCATTTACACGTTGGTTGTTTTTGAAATTAGCCGTTCCAGCGGAACCTGTTTTGTTTACATAAAATCCTTGTCCAACTGCTATAGTTCCGTTAGGAATGGCACTTCCAGAAGCAGAAGCTGTTCCTCCTAAAGTTGTATAACTAGCATAATTGTTAGATGGATAACTTCCTCCAGAAGAAGGAACAGTATGTGTCCAAAAATATAAAGCATCAATTGATGGATTTTGGCCTAAGAATGAATTTCCGCTTATAGGAGAAGGGAAGGGATTACTCAATAAATTGTATCCTAATCCAACCGATTTTGAATATATTCCATTTGCAGGAACTCCATTAAATGTTCCGTTATAAGCTGTTGGAGTAGTAGCTGGCCAAGTATTATCAACACGAATTAAGTATCCTTTTCCAACTTCAAAATTAGTTGTAGGATTTACACTTTGAAATGCAGTAGCTGTTGTAGTTCCTGTATACAAATATTCGTAAAAACGATTCGACAGAGTATTTGGTGAAAACGCTTGTAATTGTTGATTTTCAACTGGACTTCCCCAAGCTGTATAATCCAATCGAATCATTGGAGCTGAATATCTCTTTACAATAATATTTCCATAATTAACTGCATTATCATTGACTTGACGTAAAGCCGAATTATTTTCAATTGTTAATAACGAACCTGTGTCAACTGTAATTTCATTATCAATAATTAACGTGTGTCCGCTATTAAAAGTTACTTGAGCATTGTTTGTAATTAAGACATTACAAGCTAAGATACTCGCAGTAGAGCTATAATTTCCAATAAATACAACCGCTTTTGTTAATGAAGGCGAACCATTACTCCATGAACTTCCGTTCCAAGTGGTTGTATTTCCACAACCCGATGTGGCACGTATAGCAAAACTATAACTTGATTCATCACAATCGTTATTATCAATCGTTACAGTTGCATTTTTAGTTCCGCTTGTTCCAATTATGAAATTAACATCAAAAGTTATTGAATTTCCAGAAGTAATTGTTACAGGTAATGTAATTCCACTAATTGAAAAATCTGTAGCATCTACACCTGAAAGAGTAATATCTGAAATGATTAAATTATCAATTCCGCTATTATCAATAGTGAAAGTATTTGTTGTATTTGTGCTTACTGTTCCAAAATCAGTATCATCTGTAGTTGAAGGTGTAACATCATTATTTACAATACTTATTGAATTTCCTAACACATCAATTTCTGGATTTCCAACGTTTATAGTTATTGAAGTACAAGGTTGTGTTGAAGGGCAACCTCCAATTCCTCTTACGAAATAAGTAGTCGTTACACTTGGTGTCAAATCAAAAGTATTGGAATTTGTTGTTCCTACTAATGTTCCACCACAAGATCCGCTATAAATCGCCCATAGCGTTGCATCATTCAAACTTCCATTAATATTTAATGTTACAGTTTGAGATGCACAAATGGAATTATCTGAAGCTGTTAAAGAAGTAATTGTTGGGTTTTTACAACACGACCAATTGGCAACCCAACCCGGTCTTGTAGTTGCAGTGTCAGAAGTAAATCGGATGGTTAAACTAGGGCCACTTGAAGTAATTGTTGGAGGAATTGTTGTTCCAGAATAGGTTCCCAAAAGAGTTGAAGCTGTTGATGGGCCATCATAAATTTTTAAGAAATCATAATTAGTTTCAGTATCAAAACTACTAAAAGTTAATGTTACCGTTGAAGCACCAGTTGGAGCAATGGTAAAATTGTAACTTTCGTTATTTCTATACCCACCAATATCTGAACCTGTATCTGTAAAAGTTCCTTCACAAAGTGTAGTTGTGGTATTTACAATGGCGTTTGTGTTTGTAAATTCGGTTCCTGCCCATTGCGAATAATTTCCACTGCCACAATTTGTTCTCACTTGCCAAAGATAATGTCCGTCAGCAGCTAATCCTGTTACATCTAAATAAGAATTATTAGTTGTAAAAGTTTGCCAAGATGAAGCTAAAATGTGTTTAAATTTCACTTCGTAAGATTGTGCAGAAGGAACATCATCCCAATCTAAAGTAGCTTGATTATGAGTTAGATTTATTTCGTTAAGATTTGTAGGTTCTTCACAAATAGGTGATGCCATATTACACGACCAATTGGCTATCCAACCCGATGCAACTGTAGCACAATCAGTCCTGAATTCTAAAAGCATTTTTCCACTGGTTGCAGTAATTGTTCCAGGGAGTGTTGTTCCATTTAAAGTAGCTATTAATGGGTCATTATAACTTTCACCATCGTAAATATAAAGGTAATCGTAATTGGTTTCTAAATTTAAACTTGTAAAATCAATCGAAACACTTCCAGCACCTGTTGGTTTAATCAAATAGAAATTACGTTCATCATTACCATAATTTCCACTAGAACCACCAGTATCATAAAAAGTTCCACTACAAGCTGTATAAATATTAGTAGGCGTACTCGTTGCTGGATTTAATAAATCGTAGTATTTGTTCCAATCCCAAAATTCACCTGGATCAACGTGAGTTTGACTTGGGAAATGTTGGTGACCTTTAATTTTAAAACACCCATCGCTTAAAGGATTTAATCCGTTATCTCCGTTATGATCGTAAGTTCTAATTAAGTTGATACTTCTTCTTGAGGCAATGTCTTTTGTTAGTTCTGCAGAAACAGTATACATTACGTTGGTATACCAAGTTGGGTCGGCAATGTAGCCTTCATGTTCAATTCCAATTGCATATGGATTAGAATTACTTACGTGCCAAGCTTTATCGATTTCACAAACCGATTGTGTGATTTGTCCGTCTGAAGCTCTAATATTATAATGTGCAGAAACATTTGCAGAAGGATTTTGAAACCAAGAAATTGCTCCAGCATAAGTTCCTTGCATGGTGTGAATAGTAACATGAGTTATTGTAGTTCCACTTCTTGAGCTATAATTTGAGGGATCTGCAGGAGCTGATAAAACAGTATAAGGAAAACTTCCTGAAACATCTCCACATGGTGGAGCAAAACGACTATTGGTTGGATTATAATTATTTCCGTTTGGATTTGAAATTCTATTATTTTCAATAATAACTTTTTTTGCTTCTAAAACTTTTAAGTTTTCATCACCAAAAATTAATTTCAAATCAATTTCATATTGAGGTAATTGATGTGTATTTTGAAACTTAACAGCATTTAAGTTTTTAAAGACGGAATAAGCATACGTATCAAAAATAAAAGCCTCATTCTTTTCTGTTGTTTTAGGAAGTTCGCTTAATTCTAAAAGAATTGGATATTGATTTTTAATTTTCGAATCGATATTTAGCCTAATTCTTAAAGTTTCATAAGCCTTTGCAAACGCTAAAATATTTGTTCTTGGATTTCTCTTAATTTCATTTTCAGAGAATCCTGATAATTGAGCAACTAATTTTAAATTTTCTCTGAAGTAACCTTTTCCATTGTCAACTAATCCCATTACACCAAAGTATTGAGGTAAATCACTACAACTTGGCGCTTCATTTTCAGGTTGAATATGACGAATGTGTGTATTTGTATACGCAATTGACTCTAAAATTCCTTTTGGTATCGCGGGATATAAAACATATGCTTCCTGAAATAAAGAGTTATAGCGATTATTTGAATTAATTTCCCATTCTTGGGCTTGTAAAATTTGAGTTAATAGTAAAAAGAGGAGTAGTAATTTTTTTCTCATAGATTGCAAATTAATTAGAAATCAAATATATAGATATTTTTTATTTTTCAAGTTTTAAATTAAAATGGTTTCTAAAAAATATTTTAATTCTTAACTTTGCAATAATGGATGATTTCTCTCCAAATAAAGAAGGAATTGTATTTTCAAAAATTAAAAAAATAAGAGAATGTCAGTTTTAGAAAAATTAAATTCAGCAGAAGCTATTGCATTAGAAGATAAATATGGAGCACATAATTATCATCCATTACCTGTTGTTTTAAGTAAAGGAGAAGGTGTTTATGTTTGGGATGTTGAAGGAAAAAAATATTATGATTTTCTTTCGGCTTATTCTGCAGTTAATCAAGGTCATTGTCATCCAAAAATTGTTGGGGCAATGATGGAACAAGCACAAACATTAACTTTAACTTCACGAGCTTTTTATAACGATAAATTAGGTGTTTACGAAGAATTTGTGACAAAATATTTTGGATTCGACAAAGTATTGCCGATGAATACAGGTGCTGAAGCAGTGGAAACCGCTTTAAAAATCTGTAGAAAATGGGCTTATGAGAAAAAAGGTATTCATGAAAATGAAGCACAAATTATAGTTTGTGAAAACAATTTCCATGGAAGAACTACGACAATTATTTCCTTTTCTAACGATGAGAATGCACGTAAGAATTTTGGACCTTATACTGCTGGATTTATTAAAATAGCTTATGATGACATTGATGCTTTAGAAAAAGCAATTACTTCATCGCCTAATATTGCAGGATTTTTAGTAGAACCAATTCAAGGTGAAGCTGGAGTTTACGTGCCAAGTGAAAGTTATTTAGCAAAAGCAAAAGCATTGTGCGAAAAACATAATGTATTATTTATTGCTGATGAAGTTCAAACAGGAATTGCTAGAACTGGTTCTTTGTTAGCAGTTTGTGGTAATTGTACTTGTGAAAATAAATGTGAAAAGCAAGCTACTTACGTTCAGCCTGATATTTTAATTTTAGGTAAAGCACTCTCTGGTGGTGCATATCCTGTTTCAGCAGTTTTAGCAAATGATGCTATAATGGGAGTTATTAAACCAGGTCAGCACGGTTCTACTTTTGGAGGAAATCCTGTTGCAGCAGCTGTAGCAATGGCGGCACTTGAAGTTGTTTCTGAAGAAAGTTTAGCACAAAATGCTAGAAAACTAGGAAAAAGATTTAGAGAAGAATTGAATAAATATATTGAAACAAGTAACATTTGTTCTTTAGTTCGTGGGAAAGGATTATTAAATGCTATTGTTATTAACGATACAGAAGAAAGTGAAACCGCTTGGAATATTTGTATGAAATTAGCTGAAAATGGTTTGTTAGCTAAACCAACTCACGGAAACATTATTCGTTTTGCTCCGCCTTTAGTAATGAATGAAGAGCAGTTGATGGATTGTATTTCAATTATTACTAAGACACTTCAAGAGTTTGAATAATTAAAACATAAAAAAATCCCGAGAAATCGGGATTTTTTATTTTATAAGTAAGTCTTCATATTTAGTAGAGATTTTCTTCCAATCTATATAATTAAAGAAATTCTCAATGTATGCTTTTTTACCAATTTTATTGTTCGTTAAATAAGCATGTTCCCACAAATCTAAGCAGAGTAGTGGTGTTCCTTTTATTTCCGAAGCCTTCATTAAAGGATTTTCTTCATTTTTGGTAACTATGTTTTGTAATTTTTGATTTTTATCTAATATTAGCCAAACCCAATTTGAACCAATTGAAGTTTCTGCTTTAGAAATAAAATCATTTTTAAAATTATCAAAAGAACCAAAGTCTCTATTTATAGCAACTTGTAATGTATCTGAAGGGGATAATTTTTCTTTAGTTAAATTTTCAAAAAATAATGTATGGTTATAAAAGCCACCTGCCGCATGAAGTAATTGTTTGTCTTCAGGATTTGTTTCGCGACAAATTTGAGAAACTTTCCAATCTGTTATACGCTTTTCGGTTACTAAATTGTTCAAGTTATTTGTAAAGTGTAAATATACTTTAGAATAATGATTCTCTAGTGTTTTTCCTTCAATACAATCAGAAAAATCATCAAACTTATAAGTAATTTCAAAAAGTTTAAAAGGAGTTCCTGTAGCTTTATATTCATTTGGATTTGTAAATAAAGTACTTACGGGTTCTTCGGGTTCAGGAATTTGAACTTCCACTAAATTGTTATCTTGTTTACAAGAAATTAGAAGTAATAAGCAAGTTGTTAAAGACAAAATTACTTTTCTCATCTGTTCATTTTTATTTATTAACAATTGGTCTGATGCGTTTTGTCAATCTATATAATGATTGTTAAATTTGTTATGTTATTACAACAAATTTCTTTCTTTCATTAAGTCATTAATGATATCGATGTAGTTTTGTTTAGCTTCATCAATAGTTAGGTTTTTAACTTGCATCAATGCATTTAATTTAAAAGCATTTCTTAGATCTTCACCAGTTTCATCTTGATGATAACCACTAGAATTACCACTATTAATCCTTGCAGAAGTAGCATGTTTATATAATCCATAAAGAACTAATTGTACATTTTGCGGTACCGATTCTTTAGGAATTAAATCAGCATTCTCAAATGCTTCATCAAATAAAGTATCTAAATCTTTTTCACTCATTATTTTTTACAAATAACAGTTTTTGCACCAACAGCTTTTTGTCCTAAAATTACTTCAACAGGAGTTCCAATAGGTAAATAAATATCTACACGAGAGCCAAATTTTATAAATCCGGCATCTTTACCTTGAACCACTCGCATGCCTTCTTCAGCATAGTTTACAATTCTTTTTGCTAAAGCCCCAGCGATTTGACGATACATTATTTCGCCATAAATTCTATTATTAACTACAATTGTAGTTCTTTCGTTTTCTTCACTTGCTTTTGGATGCCAAGCTACCAAATATTTTCCAGGATGATATTTGCTGTATTTTACAACTCCATTTACCGGATAACGTGTTACGTGAACATTTATAGGCGACATAAAGATAGAAACCATTAGTCTTTTATCCTTGAAATATTCTGGCTCAAATACTTCTTCAATTACTACTACTTTTCCATCAACAGGAGCTAATATATGGTTGTCGCTATTATCTACTTCTCTTTTTGGGTTTCTAAAGAATTGTAAAACAATAATTAAAAACAACACAGCTAAAACTATTAAGCTGTTTTTCAACCATTCAATGCTAATAAATGCATCGCTTAAAAAAATAATTCCAACTACAAGTAATAATGTAATGAAAATAAGTTTGGCTCCTTCTTTATGAAACATAATTTAAAATTAAATAAAACAAATATATAAAAGGTACAACAAAAATAATACTATCTAATCGGTCTAAAATTCCTCCATGACCAGGCATAATGTTACCACTATCTTTGACATTGGCTACACGCTTAAATTTAGACTCTATCAAATCACCTAATGTGCTAAAAATACTAACTATAATCGCAATAACAATCCAATAATAAAATAGTTTTGTACCTATAAAATATTTTGCCATAAAATAACTCGCTACTACGGCAAAAAACATTCCTCCAACAAATCCTTCTACCGTTTTTTTAGGAGAAATACTGGGTAACAATTTATGTTTTCCAAAGTTTTTTCCTACTAAATATGCGAAAGTATCATTTGTCCATATTAATACAAATATAGTAATTAAAATTTTTGGATTGTAACCATTTATTCCCAAAGGAATTTTAGTTAGTAAAACAAAAGGGAAAATAATATAGCCAAATAAAACTAAATATCTAGAATAATTGCTTAACTTTTGAATTTTAGTGTTGAATAAAAAACCGATTAAAAATATGGAAACAGCTATTGTGAAGCCTGTGATTAACGGATCTAATATTTTATCAAATTTTGGATTATAAAAAAATCCATACACTAAGATAGAAATAGTTATAGCAACCCATTTATTTATAAAGACTAATTTAGAAAATTCGAAGCTAGCAATTAATAAAAAGCACCCAAAAAGAATGTAAAAACTTTCTTTTGAAAATAATATGCAGCTTAGAAGTAGAACAATATAAACCGCACCCGAAATTGCTCGTTTTAGGGTTTCGTTCATTTTATAGGTCTTCTAGTAAAAGTAAATAAAGATTTTTATGACAACTTCCGTAATGTAAAAAATCTTGCTCCTTTACTTCTTCAAAGTATTTTATAGTTGTAATATTTGAAGGATATTCTTTGTCGTATCTATTCTTAATATAACGTAAACCATCGCTTTTTGTTCCAACAAGTTGACTTGTTGTGCCAAAAACTACCATGTTTGTAGGTAAATCATTTGGTTTAAAGTGGCGAAATTGATTTGAAGAAAATAAGATTGAACCTTCGTCAGCAATTAAATTTTCGCATGAAGAAAGCATGAATTTTGGATCTTTTGTGTTTTGATGATTAATTTTATTTTCGTCTAATAAATAAATTAATCTGCTGTCATAGCAAATGGCTTCAGATTCGAACCAATCGTTCTCTTCAAGTATATTTAGAAAGTTTTCAGAAACCTCTTCTAAGGATTCACAATAAATAAACTTTCCACCGTTTGATTTGAAATTATGGGTAAACATTTCATCTATAGGAAGTTTGACTTCTGGAGTGAAAGGGCTTTTTTCCTCCTTGTCTTTTTCGCTTTTTGAAGAATCATTTGTGCTGCCGAAAATTTTCCTGAATAGACTCATTAAAAAAAATACAATTTTTCGCTATATAATTGTCAAAGATAAAAAAATCTTAGTTCAAAAGATAAAAAGAACTAAGATTTTTATAAAGGGTTTTTGTTTTTAAAACTTATTCGTTTTCTAAGTTTGGATTTTCATTTAATTGAGTAGATTCTTTTTGTTCTTTTTCTACCAATTTTACCTCTCCTTTATCGAAAGGTCTTTTTCCAAAAATGTCTTCCAAATCGTCTTTGAATATTACTTCTCTTTCAATTAAAATATCTGCTAATTCAACTAATTTGTCTTTGTTTTCTTGAAGAATATTAATTGCTCTTTGATATTGACCTTCAATTAATTCAGAAATTTCAGAGTCTATGACTTGTGCGGTTTCTTCTGAATATGGTTTAGAGAAATTATACTCATTTTGACCTGATGAATCGTAATAAGTTATATTACCTAATTTGTCATTTAAACCGTAAATGGTTATCATTGCACGAGCTTGTTTTGTAACTTTTTCTAAATCGCTTAAAGCTCCTGTAGAAATTTTATCGAAAATTACTTTTTCAGCAGCACGACCACCCATAGTAGCACACATTTCGTCTAGCATTTGTTCTGGACGAACAATTAAACGCTCTTCAGGTAAATACCAAGCAGCTCCTAAACTTTGCCCGCGAGGAACAATAGTTACTTTTACAAGCGGAGCAGCATGCTCAAGCATCCAACTTACAGTGGCGTGACCAGCTTCGTGAATAGCAATTGCTCTTTTTTCTTCTGGAGTAACAATTTTATTTTTCTTTTCTAATCCACCAATAATTCTATCTACAGCATCTAAGAAATCTTGTTTTTCAACTGCTTTTTTACCTTTTCTAGCAGCAATTAATGCAGCTTCGTTACAAACATTTGCAATATCAGCTCCTGAGAAACCAGGAGTTTGTTTTGCTAAAAATTCTGTATCAAGTTCTTCAGCTTTTTTGATAGGTTTTAAATGAACTTCAAATATTTCTTTACGTTCTCTAATATCTGGTAAGTCAACATAAATTTGACGGTCAAATCTTCCTGGACGTAATAATGCTTTATCTAAAACATCGGCACGGTTTGTAGCAGCTAAAACAATTACATTTGAATTAGAACCAAAACCATCCATTTCGGTTAACAGCTGATTTAAAGTATTTTCTCTTTCATCATTTGCACCAGTAAAATTGTTTTTGCCGCGGGCTCTACCTACAGCATCAATTTCGTCAATGAATATTATAGCAGGAGATTTTTCTTTGGCTTGTTTAAATAAATCACGAACACGTGAAGCACCAACACCTACAAACATTTCAACGAAGTCAGAACCTGATAAAGAGAAGAAAGGAACTTTTGCTTCACCTGCAACCGCTTTGGCTAATAATGTTTTTCCTGTTCCTGGAGGTCCAACTAATAGGGCACCTTTTGGAATTTTACCACCAATTGAAGTATATTTTTCAGGATTTTTTAAGAATTCAACAATTTCTTGAATTTCTTCTTTTGCGCCTTCAAGCCCTGCAACATTTTCAAATGTTACTTTAATATCATTCTTTTCGTCAAATAGTTTAGCTTTAGATTTTCCAATGCTAAAAATTTGTCCGCCTCCGCCACCAGAATTGCCAGACATTCTTCTCATCATAAATAACCAAAAAGCACCTAGCAATAAGAAAGGTAATAAGATAGAAAGTAATTCTCCCCACATGCTGTCAGGTTCTTTTTCATAGTCATTTAAAAGGCCTTTAGTTCTAGCTTCTTCTAGGGTTTTTTGAAATAATTCTATGTTACCAATTTCCGTATAGTATTGAGGCCCTTTGATATTTGGTTTACCAAAAACGTCTTTGCTTACTTTTTCGTGCGTTTTAGATTCTAAAGCTTTTTCTTTTAAGAAAATATTTGCTTTTGTGTTTGTAAAAGTAACTTTTGCAACTTGGTTAGAATCTAAATATTGATAAAATTTAGAAAGCGATGCTGGTCTTGGATTACTAAAATCAAGTCCGCCACCACTAAAAATTGATATTAATAAAAACATCCCTATAAATAAGCCATAGAATAGCCAAGGAGATAGTTTAAATTTAGAGTTATTATTTTTGTTATTTGACATATTTCTTAATAATTGGTGTTAATTGAGGTAATTTTTGCATCGCCCCACAAACTTTCAATGTTATAAAATTCTCTAACGTGTTTTTGGAAAACATGAACTACAATATTTACATAGTCCATAAGAACCCATTCTGCATTTTCAGTACCTTCAACATGCCAAGGTTTTTCATGTAATTCTTTTGAAACTGCTTTTTGAATGGAATTTGAAATTGCAACAACTTGAGTATTTGAGTTTCCGTTACAAATAATAAAGTAATCGCAAACTGTGTTTTCAATTTCTCTTAAATCAAGTATATCAATATCGGCACCTTTAACATCTTCTATTCCCTTAATGATATTTGCCAACAAATCGTCGTTACTAACTATTTTTTTTGTCATTTAAAGTTTTATATTTATGCAAAGTTATCATTTTTTGTTATTATTTTTGAACCTTAACATAAGATTAAAATTAATTTCTTCTCGATGAATATCATCAAACTCAATGCCATACCTTCTACAAATATTTTTTTAAAAGAATTGGCACAACAAAACTCAATAGAAAATTTTACAGTAGTTTCAGCTGAATATCAAACAAATGGAAAAGGTCAAAGAGGTAATA
This sequence comes from Flavobacterium sp., assembly GCA_030145825.1. Taxonomy (GTDB): domain Bacteria; phylum Bacteroidota; class Bacteroidia; order Flavobacteriales; family Flavobacteriaceae; genus Flavobacterium. The sequence goes on along the minus strand of JAIXHM010000006.1, from coordinate 10,693 downwards.
TTTGGAATGTTGAAGAAGGTAAAAACCTGACTTTTAGTGTGTTTGTTAATGATTTTGATATCGAAAAATATAATGTATTTGTTTTAAATTGTTTAGTTGCTGTTAGTATTGTTGAAGTGCTTAATGAGTATGACTTGTATCATTTAAAAATAAAATGGCCAAACGACATTTTGTCAGAGAGTAAGAAAATAGCTGGAATTTTAATTGAAAATTTATTTAAAAATTCTAAACAGATAGAAATAATTATTGGAATTGGACTTAATGTTAATCAAGAAAATTTTGATGATTTGCCAAAAGCAAGTTCTCTTTTTAAGTTACTAGGTAAAAAAATAGATAAAAATGAATTGCTCTTAAAATTAGTTCATCAATTGAAAAATAACTTTGATTTATTGTATTCAACTGGAGAAGAAACTTTTTGGGAAATTTACCATGAATATCTTTTTAGAAAAGATATTCCATCAGTTTTTACAGATAATTTAGAAAATCAATTTCAAGCAATAATTAAGCATGTTTCGCGAGATGGAAAATTGATTCTAGAATTAGAATCAGAAGAAATTAGAAGTTACGACATTAAAGAAATTAAATTACTTTACTAGTAAAAATCTTAAAACTTAGTAAAGGTTTGTTAAAAGAATGAAAAAGTTTTTCTATTTAAGTAACTTTGCAAGCATTTGAAAAAAATCAAACTATAATAATGGACAAAAAAATATTTTCCCTACTGTTTTCTACTAGATTAATGGCAGTTTTGTTTTTAGTTTTTGCTATTGCAATGGCTGCAGGAACTTTTATTGAAAGCGAATATAACACTGATACTGCTCGAATTTTAATTTATAATACATGGTGGTTCGAAACTATTATGGTGTTTTTTGTGATTAACTTTTTTGGTAACATAAAAAAATATCAGCTTCATAAAAAAGAGAAATGGTCAATTTTAGTTATTCATTTATCTTTTATTTTTATTATTATAGGAGCCTTTATTACTAGATATATAAGTTATGAAGGTGTAATGCCAATTCGTGAGGGCGAAGCTTCTAATACAATTTATTCTGATAAAACTTATATCACAGCTTTTGTAGATGGAGAATATAATGGTGAAATGAAACGTAAAACTTACGATAATCATTGGCAGTATTTTTCACCTATAACCAATAATAATTTTTCTATAAAAGGAGAATTTAATAACATTCCGTTTGAAATTCAATACGATAATTTTGTGATGAACGCTACTCAAACTTTTAAAGAAGATAAAAATGGCGATTTATATATCAAAATGGTAGAGTCGGGTGGAGGAAGTCGACATGATCATTTTTTAAAATCTGGAGAAGTTCAAAATATACACAATCTGCTTTTTGCTTTCAATAAGCAAACTCAAGGTGCAATAAATATTTCAACATACGAGGGTGCTTACTTTATTCAAACACCATTTGAAGGAGATTTTATGCGAATGGCAGATCAAATGAAGGGAAGTGTTGTTAAAGATTCTATTCAACCTTTAAATTTACGTTCACTTTATAATGTTGCAGGAACGCAGTTTGTTTTTCCAGATCCTGCTACAACTGGAGTTTTAGAAATGCAATCGAATGGCGATTTTAAAGATAAACAAACTGATGATGCATTAACAGTTAAAGTAATTGCGCAAGGTAAAGAAGAAAAACTAACATTAGTAGGCTCAAAAGGAAAACAAGGTGAACCACAAAGTGTAAAAGTTGGCGATTTAGAATTTACGTTATTTTTTGGAAGTAAAGTTTATGAATTACCTTTTTCTTTAAAATTAGAAGATTTTATTGCAGAGAAATATCCAGGTACTGAAAAAAGTTATTCTTCTTATAAGTCGATTCTTCAATTGACTAATAATGAAACAAAAGAAACATTTCGTGATAGTGTTTTTATGAATAATATTTTAGATTATGATGGATATCGCTTTTTTCAAGCTGGTTTCGATCCAGATGAAAAAGGAACGATTTTATCGGTTAATCATGATTGGTGGGGAACCAACATCACTTATTTAGGATATTTTTTGTTGTATTTAGGTTTAATGTGGATGTTGTTCGATAAGAATACGCGTTTTGGAGATTTAAAAAAGAAAATCGATAAAATAGAAAGTAAGAAAGCAGCATTAAGTTTACTAATATTCTTTACTTCATTTTTAAGTTTTGCACAAGATCATGAACATGAAACAGTAAACGAACAAAAAGCATTAGAATTAATTAATAAATATAAGGTTTCACAAGATCACGCTGATAGATTTGGTAAAATGGTAATCCAAGATCAAGGTGGAAGAATGAAGCCTATTAATACTTTTTCTTCTGAATTATTACGTAAAGTTTCTAAAAGCGATACTTATGAAGGAATGGATTCTGATCAAGTATTTCTTTCTATGACACAATTTCCTCAGTATTGGTACAATATGCCAATTATTTATTTAACTAGAGGAAACGATAGTATTCGTAAAGTAATTGGTGTTCCTTTAGATACAAAAAAAGCTCGTTTAATAGATTTCTTTGATGAAAAGGGAAATTATAAATTGTCGTCTTTTTTAGATGAGGCTTACAAAACAAACATGCCAAATAATTTCCAAAAAGATTATAAGGAAACCGATAAAAGAGTTAACTTGTTATACAGTGCTTTAAGCGGACAAATTTTAAAAGTTTATCCTATTCCAAATGATCCCAATAATAAATGGTTATCATTCTTGGAGATTACAGAACCAACAGGAACTTCATTGGACACAATCAGAAGTTTAATGCCAATATATCTAGATGCGATTACAAAAGCTTCTCAAAACAATGATTATAATTTTGCCGATTCTCTTTTAGTTGGTTTGCATAAATATCAAGTTCGTTTTGGAGCGGAGGTAATGCCAAGTGAAGATAAAATTAATGCTGAAATTATATATAATAAATACGATGTGTTTAAGCGCTTGTTTTATTTGTATATGCTGGCTGGTGTTTTAATGTTGTTATTAGCTATTGTACAATTATTTTCAAAATCAAAACTTGTAGCCAGATTAGTAAATATATTCTATGGAATTATCATTTTCTTTTTTGTCTTACATACATTAGGTTTAATTGCCCGTTGGTATATTTCTGGGCATGCACCATGGAGTGATGCTTATGAAAGTATGATTTATGTAGCCTGGGCAACTATGTTGTTTGGTGTTTTATTCGGAAAAAAATCGAAACTTACAGTTGCTTCAACAGCATTTGTAACTTCAATGATTTTAATGGTAGCACATTGGAACTGGATGGATCCTGCGATTGCAAATTTACAACCTGTATTAAATTCCTATTGGTTAATGATTCACGTTGCTGTAATTGTTGCGAGTTATGGTCCGTTTACTTTAGGTATGATTTTAGGAGTTGTTTCATTGTTGTTAATAATTTTCGTAAACGAAAACAATAAAAATAAATTAAAACTAGCAATAGATGAGTTAAGTTATATTAACGAAATGGCATTGACAGTTGGTTTAGTGATGTTAACAATTGGTAATTTCTTAGGTGGACAATGGGCCAATGAAAGTTGGGGACGTTACTGGGGTTGGGATCCAAAAGAAACCTGGGCTTTAATCAGTATTATGGTATATGCGTTTGTTATTCATGCGCGTTTAGTTCCAGGTTTAAGAGGAAGATGGGCTTTCAATGTAATGAGTGTTTTTGCATTTTATTCTATTTTAATGACCTATTTTGGAGTGAACTTCTATTTAGTAGGATTACATTCTTATGCAAGTGGAGATAAAGTAGTGACACCTACATTTGTTTATGTTTCAGTAGGTATAGCTGTTTTATTAAGTATACTTTCATACATAAAATACAAGAAATATTTCAAGAAATAAAAAAGAGCGGATTTTAATCCGCTCTTTTTTTTGTATGTAAGTTAGTTCGATTTTTATTTTTTAAAAGCTCTTTGCGTTCTCTATGTCGCATGTATGTATAATGATGTTGAATGGTATTAATAAAGCTTAAAATCATTCCAATCCCAACTACTATATATATAATTGTGAATATTTTTCCAGCATCTGTTTTTGGACTAAAATCGCCATAACCTATAGTTGTTAAGGTTACTACAGAAAAATAAAGAGAATCTACAACACTCCATCCTTCTAAGTAATGATAAGTCATGGTTCCCACCAAAATGATGATTACTGTTGTAATTAGTAAATCTCTATACTCATCGTCTTGTAAAAAAGAAATAATAGTTTTAAAGAAGAACATATGTAAGATTTATAGTTTTTTAAAGTTACAAATTTTAAAAATTGTTTAACGATGTAAAATTAATTATTTTGGTAACTTTGAGAAAAATAAAATTATGATTAAGAAAATTGCACAGTTGTTTATGTTTGGTTTAACTATAATTGGTTGCAAACAGCAGGAAAGTTTAAATAAAAAATTAACGGCTCAAGATAATATGGAAAAACAATCAATTTATCAATTTACAGTTAATGATATTGAAGGAAATTCTTTTAGTTTTAAAGATTTAGCCGGAAAAAAAATAATGGTTGTAAATACAGCTTCAAAATGTGGTTTAACGCCACAGTATAAACAATTAGAAGAAGTTTACGAAAAATATAAAGATCAAAATTTTATAATTGTAGGTTTTCCGGCTAACAACTTTTTAAGTCAAGAACCAGGAACCGACTCTGAAATTGCAACTTTTTGTGAACGCAATTATGGGGTTACGTTTCCAATGATGAGCAAAATTTCTGTAAAAGGTGATGATATGCACGAAGTTTATCAGTTTTTAACCCAAAAATCTAAGAATGGAGTTGCTGATAGTGAAGTAGAATGGAATTTTCAAAAATATCTTTTAAACGAAAAAGGAGAGTTAGAAATGATTATTTCTCCAAGAACATTACCAAATGACGAAAAAATAATTAATTGGATTGAAGGAAAATAAGATGTCAATACAAATTAGTCCAATTATTAGCGTAGCGGAACTTCAAAATCTTTTAGAATCGAAGGAAGAAGTTTTAATTTTTGATGTTTCAAATGGAAAAGAAGCAAAAGAAAATTATGAAAAGAAACATTTAAAAAACGCATTATTTGTTGATATTAATACTCAATTAGCTAACATCAAAGAAAATTTAGCAGAAGGTGGTCGACATCCACTTCCTGAAGTAAAAGATTTTGCAAAAGTTTTGGGTCAATTAGGAATTTCTCCAACAACTCATGTCGTAGTGTATGATGATAAAAATGGAGCTAATGCTGCAGCCCGATTTTGGTGGATGTTGAAAGCAATAAATCATGAGAATGTTCAAGTTTTAGACGGTGGTTTAACAAATGCCGAGAGAAATAACTTCCCAATTGATAATGAATTCGTAGAAGTGAAATCAGTGGCAGAATATCCTATTGAAAAATGGAATTTACCTCAAATTTTAATTGATAAAATAGAAGAAATAAAAGATAATAAGGATTATAAAATAATAGATGTTCGCGAAGAAAGTAGGTATAATGGAATTTCAGAACCTATAGATTTAATTGCTGGTCATATCCCAAACGCTATTAATATTCCGTTTACAAATAATTTAGGTGCAAATGGATTATTTTTAGAGAAAGAAAAACTGCAACAGGTTTATAAAGATGTTCTAGATAATTTTAAATCGGAGAATATTATAGTGCATTGCGGTTCTGGAGTTACAGCATGTCATACAATTTTAGCGATGCATTATGCGGGTTATAATTTTCCAAATCTATATGTGGGTTCTTGGAGCGAATGGTCTAGAAATAATAAAGAAATGGTTTTAAAGCATTAATTGCATAAAAACCGAGTGAAGCCAACGATCAAATTTATAACCAGAATCTTTTATAAAACCCGCTTGCACAAATCCGAATTTTTCATGGAAAGCGATGCTTCCAGTATTTTCAGAATCAATAACACCTATCATGGTATGCAAATTCTGTTTTTTAGCAAGTATTATCAATTCTTCGAGTAAAAGTTTACCAATTCCTTTTCCTAAATGATTTGGATGTGCATAAACCGAATGTTCAACCGTAAATTTATAAGCTTCTCTAAACCTAAATTCGCTGTAATAACCAAAACCAATTACTTCATTATTTTCCTCTGCAATAAGGATAGGAAATTTTTTATCTAATTTGTCTTTAAAAATCTCCAATTGGGTTTCAAGTGTTCTTGGTTTGTAATCATACAAAGCAGTCGAATTTAGAATATTGTAATTGATGATGTCTAAAATAGACTTGCAATCATCTTCTTTATAACTACGAATTTTAATCGACATTTTTAAAAAAATTATGAAGTAAAAATACTAAAACCTTTCATACTTTGTATCTTTGTTGTAAGAAATAAAAACTCATGATTTATCCAAAAATTCCTTTAGCTCAAAGCGTAATTGAGATTTGTCGTTTACAAGGAATTAAACACATTATAATTTCTCCAGGTTCTCGAAACGCCCCGCTAACTATTGGTTTTTCAAATAATCCTAATTTTAAATGTTATAGTATTGTAGATGAGCGTTGTGCTGCATTTTTTGCATTGGGTATTGCACAGCAATTACGCGAACCAACAGCTGTTGTTTGCACATCAGGATCAGCTTTACTAAATTATTATCCAGCAGTTTCGGAAGCTTTTTATAGCCAAATTCCGTTAATTGTAATTTCTGCTGATCGTCCACATGATAAAATTGATATTGGAGACGGACAAACCATTAGACAAGAAAATGTTTATGCCAATCATATTTTGTTTAGTGCCAACCTTACAGAAAGCGAATCGGCTGAAAACGATTTTTTGATTCAAAGAGCAATTACTATTTCTAAAACTGAAAAAGGTCCAGTTCATATTAATGTTCCTTTTGAAGAACCTTTGTATGAAACGGAAGATATTTGTTCGGTAAACCCAAAAATTGAAAATCTTGATACAACATTTCAGTTTGAAACGATAAATGAAGAAACTGTATCAGTTTGGAAACAAGCAAAGAAAAAATTAATTCTTGTTGGCGAACTATTTCCTAAAACTATTTCGAACGAAATAATAGATTCTTTTGCAAATGATGATAGTGTAGTAGTTTTCACCGAGAAGACTTCTAATTTTAGTCATGAAAATTTTGTAAGTAATATCGATACTATAATTACCCCTTTTAACGAAGATGATTTTAAAAATCTTCAACCCGATTTATTGGTAACATTTGGAGGAATGGTGGTTTCAAAACGTATTAAAGCTTTTTTAAGAAAATATAAACCACAAAACCATTGGCACATCGATTTATGGAGAGCTTATGATACTTATGGTTGTTTAACGAAGCATTTTAAAACTACACCAGAATTATTCTTTAATGAAGTTTATAAAAATGAAGTACAAATTAAAAGCGAATATAAAAAATGGATAAAAGATTTGATTCAATTTAGAACTTTAAAACAAAAAGAGTTTGTAAAAAATATTCCATTTTCAGATTTTAAAGTTTTTGATTTTATTGCTCAAAATTTACCAAATAATATTCAATTACAAATTAGTAACAGTTCGGCTATACGTTATTTACAGTTAGTAGATTTAAATCAATCAATTGAAGTATTTTGCAATCGAGGAACTAGTGGAATAGACGGTTCAACATCTACCGCAATTGGTGCTTCAGTGATTCATAAAAAACCAACAGTTCTAATTACTGGTGATATTAGTTTCTTTTACGACAGTAATGCTTTATGGAATAATTATGTTCCAAAAAACTTTAAAATTATATTAGTAAATAATGGCGGCGGTGGAATTTTTAGAATTCTTCCTGGTCATAAAGAAACGGAAACGTTTAATACTTATTTTGAAACGTCTCATCAATTAAACGCAAATCATTTATGTAAAATGTATGGCTTTGATTATTTAACGGCTGCTAATGAAATTGAATTAGTTGAGAGTTTTGAGAAGTTGATTTCTAATAATGAAAGTCCAAGTTTGTTAGAAATTTTTACTCCAGAAAAGATAAATGATAAAGTTTTGAAAGAATACTTTAATAAATTGTTATGAAAATTTAATTTCTGACAAATATCATGTATTTATTTAATTAAAAAATTGTACATTTGGTAAAATCATAACAATTAAAAAGTACAATTATGAGTAAAAGAGACGAATTAATTACAAAATATGCAGCCGATTTAAAGGATAAATGCGGAGTAACTGCAGATATGGATTTATTAACTAAAGTTACTATTGGTTGTGGTCCTTCAATTTATAATGCAGATTCATCTACAGTTTCTGGTTCTGATGAAAAAGAATTAGCTACAGTTAAAAATAATTTCCTTATTAAAAAACTTGGTTTAAAAGATGGTCCAGAATTAGATAAAGCGATTGCAGCTGTTATTGATCAATATGGTAAATCTAACAAAAATAAATACAGAGCAGTTTTCTATTATTTGCTAACAAAGCATTTCAAAAAAGAATCGGTTTATAAATAAAAATCGTTCCTATCCAAATGATTTAATCCCGAAGAAATTCGGGATTTTTTTATACAAGTTTTTTAAATCTATTTTGAATTCCTACCTTAGCATTAGAATAAAAAAATAATATGATTTCAGAAGCACAATTTCAAGAAGAGTTGGATATAATTATAAAAAATGCTATTAGAGAAGATGTGGGAGATGGAGACCATAGTTCTTTAGCATGTATTCCTGAAGATGCACAAGGTAGCGCAAAGTTATTGGTAAAAGATAACGGTATTATTGCTGGTGTTGAGTTTGCTAAAATGGTTTTTAAATATGTTGACCCAGAAATTAAAGTGGATACTTTTATTAACGATGGTCAAGAAGTAGTTTATGGAGATGTTGCTTTTCATGTTCACGGTCGTTCTCAATCTATTTTAAAAGCAGAACGTTTAGTTTTAAATGCCATGCAACGTATGAGTGCTATTGCAACTAAAACAAAGTTTTACGTTGATTTATTAGAAGGAACCGATACTAAAATTTTAGATACTCGTAAAACAACCCCAGGTATCAGAGCTTTAGAAAAATGGGGTGTTAAAATAGGTGGTGGAGAAAATCATCGATTTGCTCTATATGATATGATAATGCTAAAAGATAATCATATCGATTTTGCTGGAGGAATTACTAAAGCCATTGAAAAAACTAAAAATTATTTAAAAGAGAACAATAAAGACCTAAAAATAATTGTTGAAGCTCGTGATTTAGAGGAAGTAAAAGAAATTTTGCAATCTGGTGGTGTTTATAGAATTCTATTAGATAATTTCGATTATGAAATGACAAAAGAAGCAGTTCATTTAATTGGAACGCAATCTTTAACAGAATCTTCTGGTGGAATTAATGAGGAAACTATAAGAAAATATGCTGAGTGTGGCGTTAATTATATTTCATCAGGCGCTTTAACACATTCTGTTTATAATATGGATTTAAGTTTAAAAGCGATTTAATCGATGTCAGAACTAATAGAAGAGAAACTAAACAAAATTCCAGTTGTAAAACAACTAGTTTTAATAGCAAAGAAAATTACTTTAAAATCTCTTGAAGGGCTTTCGCTTTACGATATTTTAGAAATGTATGTAATGGGGATTCTGAAAGGAGCGTTTTCTTATAGAGCTAGTGCCATTGCATTTAGTTTTTTTATGGCTTTGTTCCCTTTTGCTCTTTTTATCTTGAACCTTATTCCTTATATTCCAATAAATAATTTTCAAGACGACTTTTTAGAGTTTGTTTCTCAAAATGTTCCGCCCAATACTTTTGAAGCTATTCAAACTATTATAACCGATATTTTAAATAACAGTTATAAAGGATTGCTTTCTTCGGGTTTTATATTGTCTATTTTTTTAATGACAAATGGAATAAATGCTATTTTAGGCGGATTTGAAATGTCTGAACACATTACCATAACGCGTGGTTTTTTTAGACAATATTTTATTGCATTAGCCATATCAATTGCTCTTTCCTTAATATTGATAATTACTGTCGTAGCTATTGTTTTTTTTGAGGTACTTATACAAAAAATAATGAGTAAAGGATTCATAACAAACGATGTTTATTTAATAGAGTGGGGAAGATATTTGTTTGTTATTTTAATGATTTTGATTACCACATCAATTTTGTACAAATATGGTACTAGAGAAACTTCTAATATAACTTTTATTAGTTATGGAGCGGTTTTAACAACAATATTAATTATTCTATCTTCTTATATATTTGGTATTTATGTAGAAAAATTTGCTAGATATAATGAATTGTATGGGTCTATTGGTACACTTCTTGTACTAATGTTTTATATATGGATCAACTGTATGGTGCTTTTATTAGGTTTCGAATTAAATGCGACTATTAACAGATTGAAAAGAAAAAATTTATATATTTAACAAAAATTAATCTAAAAAATTATGAAAAGACAAATTTTACTAGCTGTTTTGCTATTGATTTCGACCGTGTATTCCGTTAATGCTCAAAAAGTTGTATCTGGAGTAAAGCTGAATAATACTTTAGTTGTAGAAGGAAACGATTTAGTTTTAAATGGTGCTGGAACTAGAGAAAAAATGTGGATAGATTTATATGTAGGTTCTTTGTATTTACCAAAAAAATCATCTAATGCTGCCGACATTATGGGAAGCGCTGATGCTGCTGCTATTAAATTAGACATAGTTTCAGGAATGATTACATCTGAAAAAATGATCAATGCTGTTAATGAAGGTTTTGAGAACGCTACAGGAGGAAAAACGGCTCCGTTAAAAGCAAAAATCGAAAAGTTTAAATAATACTTTAAAGTA
>JAIXHM010000005.1 GCA_030145825.1 Flavobacterium sp. | reverse complement strand
TTTTAATTGATTTATTTGATTATGATCCTCAGAATTCAAGAGCTGGAATTGGAATTTTAATTCATACAGAATCATATAAAAACAAAGGAATTGGAACTGAAGCATTAGATTTATTAATAAAGTATAGTTTTTCAAATCTTCAGTTGCATCAATTATATGCAAACATATCGACTGATAATGAAGCGAGTTTGCAACTTTTTACTAAATTTGGCTTTCAAAAAATTGGTATCAAAAAACAATGGAATAAAATTAATAATCAATATAAAGATGAAATTTTATTTCAGTTAATTAACGAAAAATAAGTTCCCCTTGAATCTAAAGAAAATAATTGCAATTATTGCTGTATCGGGTTTAGTTGTTTTAGGAAGTATAGCTGGTTATGTGTATTACAAAGCTTTTACTGCTAATACAACTTTTGTTCAAAAAGAGGTGTTTGTTTACATTCCTACAAATGCAACTCAAGATGAGGTAAAAGAAGCTCTAAGTCCGTTTGTTAAAAATTGGAGCAAGTTTGAATTTGTAGCCAATAAAAGAAACTATTTTACAAATACTAAGGCGGGGAAGTTTTTACTAAAACAAAACATGAACAGTTTCGATATGGTTCGTGCGTTAAGAAGTAATATTCCTGTAAAAGTAGCTTTTAATAATCAAGAGAGTATCGAAAAATTTGCACAACGTTTAGCGAATCAATTAGAGCCAGATAGTACAGCATTAATGAATGCGTTTACTAATAAAGACTTTTTGAGTAAAAATGAAATTGATAGAGAAAATGTTTTAAGTCTTTTTATTCCAAACTCTTACGAGTTTTATTGGAATACTTCTGCAGAAAAGTTAGCTGAAAAATTAGCTAAAGAATATCATGTTTTTTGGAATGACGAAAGAAAAAGTAAAGCAGCTAATTTAAATTTAACACCGCAACAAGTTTCTGTACTGGCTTCAATTGTTCAAAAAGAAACTGCAAAAGTTAGCGAAAGACCACGAGTAGCTGGAGTTTATTTAAACAGATTAGCAACAGGAATGCCTTTACAAGCAGATCCTACTGTTATTTATGCGATTAAAAAGCAATCAGGCGATTTTGATCAAGTTATAAAAAGAGTTTTTCATAACGATTTAATAATAGATTCGCCTTACAATACTTATAAATACGCTGGATTACCACCTGGACCTATTTTTATGCCCGATATCTCGTCTATCGATGCTGTTTTAAATGCTGAAAAGCACGATTATTTATATTTTTGTGCTAGTCCAGAAAATCCTGGTTATCATGCATTTGCAGCAAATTATGATGCGCATATGATAAATGCACGAAAATATGCCGACTGGGTAAATAAACTAGGAATTAATAGATAAAAGATTTGAAACGAAACGAAACGTTATTTCAGTTGTCTATTTTCCTGCTGTTCGTTAAATCTTTTTTGTCACTTCAAGAAAATTCGAGAACAAAAAAGGATATCACTTCCATCAGGGTTACGGTGTTGTCGTTTTTTTTATTTGTCAGCTTTTTAAGTTTCGGACAATCAAGTTTTGATAACTTTTTTAAACCTTCAGATACTTTAAATCTTACTAGAAAAAAAACCGTTCTCATTACAGAAGGTGTTACTCTAGGAGGAGCTTTAATAGGATTGAACCAATTATGGTATAAAGATTATCCAAAATCAAATTTTCATACGATTAATGATAATAATCAATGGTTACAACTAGATAAAGTAGGGCATTTTTATTCTACTTACCATGTAGGTAAAATTGGTGCCGATTTATTAGCTTGGAGTGGTGCTACCAAAAAAGAGCAACTAGTATATGGTGCTACAGTTGGCTTCGGATTTTTAACAGTAGTAGAAATTTTCGATGGTTATTCTCAAGAATGGGGTTTTTCTTGGGGCGATATGTTAGCGAATGCTTCAGGAACTGGACTTTACGTTGGGCAAGAATTACTTTGGCACGAACAAAGAATAACACCAAAATTTTCTTTCCACCAAACTCATTTCGCTCAAAATAGACCAGAAACTCTAGGAAGTTCTTTTAATGAGCAGCTTTTAAAAGATTATAACGGACAAACTTATTGGCTTTCTTTTAATTTATATTCTTTCACGCATTCAAAAGTTTTACCAAAATGGTTAAATCTTGCATTAGGATATGGAGGAAAAGGAATGATTTATGGCTCAAATTCTGAAGCTTTTGAAAATGGAATTTCTCAATCTCCAAAAAGAGAATTTTATCTTTCTCTCGATGTAGATTTGACGAAAATTGAAACAAAATCTCATTTTTTAAAGACTATTTTTTCTGCATTTAATACCATAAAAGTTCCTGCGCCAACACTTCAAATAGGTGATTTTAACGGAGTTAAAGGGCACTTTGTCTACTTTTAGAAAAGTTTAACAACCTGTAAATCAATATTCTAATTTTTTTCGTATATTTGTCCCCGCAAATTTCAGATGGGTGACAGACGCTGAGAAATGAAAATTTATGACGAAAAAAGGTTTGTATTTTTTGGGACTAACCATCCTAGTACTATCAGTTTTAACAGGATTTAATTCAGCAAAAACTGAAACACTTGAAGGATTCTATTTAGATAAAAACAGTAACTATGTTTACGGAGTGCCTTCAGAAGGAAATGAGCTAGAAAGTGAAACGAGTGTTGTAATTCCGTTTGTAGGAAAAACATTCGTAGGTTTTAGAGAAGCAATTGCTTTTAAAGAATCAAGAGGAAAACTTAGTTTGGTAAATCCATTTGGATATATGGGAAAATACCAATTCGGAAAAAGTACTCTAAGAACTTTAGGAATTTACGATTTTCAAGAATTCCTTCATAATGCCGATTGGCAAGAAAAAGCGTTTAGAGCTTTAATTGCTAGAAATAAATGGGAACTGCGCAATGAAATTGAAAAATATTGCGGTAGAAAAATAAACGGCATTGAAATTACTGAATCTGGACTTTTAGCAGCAGCACATTTAGGTGGAGCTGGTTCTGTAAAAAAGTATTTGAGAAGTAACGGAAGAAGCGGTTTTAAAGACGGTTTCGGAACTTCATTAAGAAGTTACATTAAAAAATTTGAAGGATATGATGTATCACACATTCCTGCAAATAAAAATGCTAAAGTAGATTTAGATTAAAAAAATTAATTATTCTTTGTGAATAATGAATATGCAAGGTCGCTTATGTAAGTCGACCTTGTTTTTTTTCCACTCTTTTATAGTTTTAGTTTTAATAAACTCGGTAGGTAAAGTAATATCACAAGCAATACAAAGGTGTGTATTGGGTTGTAAAATATTTACTAAATCTTCAAAAAGTTTATTGTTTCTATAGGGAGTTTCAATAAATAATTGCGACTGGTTTTTTTCTTGTGAAAGTCTTTCAAATTGTTTTATTGCGGCTTTCTTTTCATTGTTATCAATAGGTAAGTAGCCATTAAAAGCAAAACTTTGCCCGTTCATTCCACTCGCCATTATAGCTAATAAAATTGAACTTGGACCTACTAGAGGAACAACTTGAATACCTTTTTCATGAGCTAGTTTTACAATTACAGCACCTGGATCTGCAACACCAGGACAACCCGCTTCACTCATCAATCCTACATTTAAACCATTTAAAAGAGGTTCTAGCATTTTATAATGTTCGCTGGTTTCAGTATGCTTGTTAAGGAGACTAAGTTTAAGTTCTGATTGTTTTTTATCAGGCTGAACACTTTTTATAAAGCGTCTTGCTGTTTTTTCGTTTTCAACTATAAAATGGTCAATAAAATCAATACTTCTTTTAATAGTTTGAGGTAATACATCTTCAGGGTTCATTTCTCCCAAAGTTGTTGGGATTAAGTAAAGTTTGCCTAAAAATTGTAAAGGTTTCATTTTGTTAGTTTTTCTGCAATTACATCACAGGCTTTATCGAGCATGTTGTAAACATTCTCAAAACCATCAACTCCTCCATAGTATGGATCTGGAACTTCAACATTTTCGCCAGGAAATAATTCGTTAAGTATTAATGTAACTTTTGTTTTGTCTGCTTCATTTTCAGCTAGCGACAAAATATTTTTGTAATTAGACATATCCATGGCATAGATATAATCAAATTCTTTAAAATCTTTAGCCGAAAACTGTCGTGCTTTTTGCTGAGAAATATCTAATCCTTTTTGTTTAGCAATAGCAATTGATCGTTTGTCTGGTTTTTCGCCTGCATGCCATCCGCCTGTTCCTGCTGAATCTACAATAAAATTATTTTTAGAAAGTTTAGATTTTAAGATGCCTTCTGCTAAAGGAGAACGACAAATGTTACCTAAACAAACCATTAAAATTTTAGTAGGCATTATTGCGATAATTTTTTGTTTAAGTCATCAACAAACTTACGGAATTGTTTATCAGTAGAAACTAAATTATCTACTGTTTTACAAGCGTGAAGAACTGTTGCGTGATCTCTATTTCCAATTTGGCTACCAATACTTGCTAAAGAATTTTTTGTATATTTTTTAGCGAAAAACATGGCTAATTGACGAGCTTGAACAACATCTCTTTTACGAGTTTTTGATTGTAATGTTTCAATATCAAGTTGAAAATAATCTGAAATAATCTTTTGGATGTAGTCAACAGAAATTTCACGTTTAATATTTTTAACAAATTTCTCTACAACTTGTTTTGCAAGTTCAATTGTAACTTCTTTTTTATTGAAAGAAGATTGAGCAATTAAAGAAATTATTGCTCCTTCAAGTTCTCTTACGTTTGATTTGATGTTTTTTGCAACATATTCTATAATTTCTTCTGGCATTTCTACACCATCTCGGTATAAAATGTTTTTTAAGATAGAAATACGTGTTTCATAATCAGGTTGGTGTAGCTCCGCTGAAAGTCCCCATTTGAAACGAGATAATAAACGTTGTTCAATATCTTGCATATCGACAGGAGCTTTGTCAGATGTTAAAATAACCTGTTTTCCATTTTGATGTAAATGGTTGAAAATGTGGAAGAAAACATCTTGTGTTCCAGATTTTCCTGATAAGAATTGAACGTCGTCGATAATTAACACATCTATTAATTGGTAGAAGTGAATAAAATCGTTTCGTGTATTTTTCTTAACAGATTCTATATATTGCTGAGTAAAAATTTCAGCCGAAATATAAAGAACGGTTTTTTCAGGATGTTTTTCTTTGATTTCAACCCCAATTGCATGAGCAAGGTGAGTTTTGCCAAGTCCAACTCCTCCAAATATTAACAATGGATTAAAAGAAGTTCCTCCTGGTTTGTTAGCAACAGCCATACCAGCACTTCTAGCCAATCTATTTGAGTCTCCTTCTAAAAAGTTATCAAAGCTGTAATTAGCATTTAATTGAGAATCAATGTTAATATTTCGAATACCAGGAATTATAAAAGGATTTTTTAGTTCTGGATCTTTTTGTACAATAGGAACATCTACCTCTTGGGGTTTTACTGCTTGTCTATCGTTACTAGGAATTTGGTGTGTAAACGGAAGTTTATTGTTATAAGAGTTTTCCATCTTAATTTTATACAATAACTTTGCGTTTGGTCCAAGTTCTTTAGTTAATGCTACTTTTAAAAGTTTAACATAATGTTCTTCTAGCCATTCGTAAAAGAATTTACTAGGCACTTGAATAGAAAGCGCATTGTCTGTTAAGTCAACTGACTGTATCGGTTCGAACCAAGTTTTATAGGCTTGTTCTTGGATATTATCCTTTATGAATGACAGACAGTTTTTCCATACTGATTGCGCAGTTTTACTCATAGATAAACTTTTTTATAGTTGCTTAAAGGTTAATAAATTGTTTTTCAGGGCTTAGCCCTTGAGTAGGTTTTGGTTGATTGGGAAAACAAATATGTGAACAATTTTTTGTAAAAAAAAATAGAAATGCTATTGATTTTTTGAAAAAAATATTGTAAACCATTTTTTGGTTTAGGAAGCTTTTTTTTAACATTTCTTTAATATTAAAGTGTTATCTTACAAAATAAAAAAATTACGAAAATATTTATGAAAATTTTTGATATACAAGTTCGAGTACGATATGCTGAAACAGATCAAATGGGTGTGGTTTATCACGGTAACTATGCGCAATATTTTGAGATGGGAAGGGTAGAGTGGTTAAGGAATCTTGGAGTCTCTTATAAATGGATGGAAGATAATGGTGTAATGCTTCCTGTAGTTTCGCTTACTATGAATTATAAGAAATCGGCGCGTTACGATGATTTACTGACTATAAGAACAATTTTGAAGAAACTGAGTTCTGTTAAAATTGAATTTGACTACGAAATATATAATGAATCAAACGAGTTATTAACGACAGGAAATTCAGTACTAGTATTTGTTGATATGAAAACGGGAAGACCAACTATGGCTCCAAAATATGTAAGTGAAAAAGTTGAGCTTTTATAAATCTTCTTTTTCTTTAATAGATACTTCGAAAAGTGTATTAAAAATGTTGAAGATTTCTTCAGCATTTTTTTTTCGCGTTGCAATTTCAATTTCGCAAGCTAATTCCATTTTCTGATTAACTATTGAAATGTTTTTTTCCTTGATAACACGCATAACTTTATTCATGTTTTTGTAATCGAAGTTTACTAAGAAATGTTTGTTAATAGTTTTTTCAATTATTTCGCATTCTTCTAAGGCCATTTGTGCAGCAGTTTTATAGGCATTTATTAAACCGCTGACGCCCAATTTTACTCCGCCAAAATATCGAACCACAATTACTAAAACATTAGTTACTTCAAAAGATTGAATTTGACCATATATAGGCATTCCAGCACTATTGTTAGGTTCGCCATCATCATTAGCTCTATGGTATTTTGTTTCAGTTCCAATTTGAAAGGCGTAACACCAGTGTCTAGCAGAAAAATGTTGTTTTTTAAGTTCTGCTAGATGTTCTTTAATTTCATCTTCACTAGTAACTGGAATAGCATAACCAAAAAATTTACTGTTTTTATCTTTAAATAAAACTTCAATTGAGGGTTGGTCTATGGTTTTGTAAGTGTCAATAATTTCGTTTTGATTCATGTTAATTGGTAACTAAAAATAGCGCTATAATGGCTAAGGCAATTCCGAAATAATTTTGTTTGCTCATTTTTTCTTTAAAAAAGATAATGCCAACAAATGTTGTGAACAAAATTACACCAATATTTAATATTGTAAAAATTATTGAACTGTCCATGTTTTCGGTTTGTAATGCTTTAGTTAAATAAAACATCGAAAAGAAGTTGGGAACACCTAAAGCAATTCCTGCTATGAAATTTCTAAGTTCAAAGTGAAATTCTTTTTTTAAAATTTTATAAACTATTGAAAAACAGCCAAAAATAAAAGCAAATAGAAAGGTAAAAGCAGAAAATAAGCTTACTTCATCTTTTGTTAAATGAGTATGCTGTGTGTAATTAATTAAAGTGTCAATAATTCCTGCGCCAAAAAATAAAAGAATTGGAAACTTAAATGAGGAAAAATTTATTTTCTCATTTTCATTTTTGGAAACAAAGAAAACAGCAAAAAGAGCTAAAACAATTCCTAGTACAATTAAATTTGTTACGTTTTCTTTAAAATAGAAAATTCCAAATAGAATAGGAATAATCATAGACATTTTACTGGCTACTGAAGCTACTGTTAAACCGTTAACTTGAGTAGTTTTTCCTATTACGTAAAAAACAACTATAAATAAAATGCCTAAAATTACACAATTAGCAAACCAACCTTGTTCGTAAACTTGGTGTAATTCTATATTCGATTGGTTTAAAATTAAACCTAAAATAAAAGCAATAAGATAATTGAAAACAATTGCTTGAAAAGTATCTACATTAAAATGTTTGAAGATTTTAAAAGCAATGTACAAACACCCTGAAAAAAAGAGTGCTAATAAAATATTAATCATTTAAGTTTTTGATATAATCTAAAAGTTGTACAACATCTTCAGTTTTTGGATTCAAATGCCAAGTCTTAAGTCCAAGATTTTTTGCACTAGCAATATTGTCAGCGTTGTCGTCAACAAAAAGTGTTTTTTTAGGAATTAAATGATGATTGTTTAAGATAAATTGAAATGCTTTTTCATCGGGTTTTCTAAATCCAAATTCAAAAGAAAAGTAAACCTTCTCAAAACAACTGTAAAAATCTCTCGCAAAAGAAAGTCCAAATTTATGTTCAAATTTTTCAATATGCGTTCGGTCAGTATTGCTTAGCAAGTACATTTTGTATTTTGGAGCAAGCATTTGGATAAACTCTAATCGGTTTTCAGGAAAATCTTTTAAAACAGTATTCCAAGCGTCTCTAATTTCAAGAACACTTGCATTTGGAATTTGTTTTTGTAAACCTTCCATAAATTGAAGTTCGTCAATTTTTCCTATTTCATAATTATGATTAAGAATGTCTAATTCGCTATTCCATTCTTTTAACCCTAATTTTTTCAGTTGGTTATGACAATGTTCTTTGTCAATATTGATAAAAACGTCACCAAAGTCAAAAATAATAGCATCAATCATAATTTCTATATGTTTTTAGTTCATCATTCATTATGAATTGATGTTCACAATGAGTTGCTTTAATTTTTGGGGCTTTTAATCCGTTGTATAATTTATTTTTTCCAACAAAAACTCGAGCTTCGTCCCAAAGATTTTTTTCAAGAAACGATTCCAAAGTTTTTTTACCACCTTCAATTATAACAGATTGAATGTTTTCGTGGTATAATTCATTTAGTAGGAAAAATAAAAAATGAGTATCAAATATACTTTTTTTATGTGAATATTTTTGAATTTCTGTTAAAAAAATAGATTCTGAAAATATTAAAGTATTGATTTTTCCGTTTTTCACAATAAAGGACTCATCAATCTTATTGCTTTTATCAATTATTATTCGGGTAGGATTAGTTCCAAAAAAATCTCGTGCGTCTAAACTAGGGTTGTCATCTAAGACAGTTTGTGTACCAACAAGAATTCCTTGTTCTTCAGTTCGCCATTTATGAACCAATTGTCGCGAATAAATATTGGTAATCCAATAAGGGCGATTGTCATTCTGAGCTTGTCTAAGAATTTTATCTGGTGCAAGAAAACCATCTTCACTTTCGGCCCATTTTAAAATAATATAAGGGCGCTTTTTTTGATGAAAAGTGAAAAATCTTTTGTTTAATTCCTGGCATTCTTTTTCTAAGATTCCCACGACTACATTTTTACCAGAATCTATTAATTTTTGAATTCCTGTTCCTGCAACTTTAGCAAACGGATCAATGGTTCCTACAATAACATTTGGAATTTCATTTGCTATAATAAGATCGCAACAAGGTGGCGTTTTTCCAAAATGGCTACATGGTTCTAGTGTTACATAAATAGTCGCTTCTTTTAGTAAAGACTTATCTTTAACCGAATTTACAGCGTTAACTTCAGCATGAGGTTCACCAGCTTTTTTATGCCAACCTTCGCCAATAATCTTTCCGTTGTGTACAATAACACTTCCTACAAGCGGATTTGGATAAGTGGTTCCTAATCCATTTTTTGCCAATTGAATGGCGCGTTGCATAAAATATTCATGTGTCATCATCTTACAAAATTAATGTTTTTAGATTGTGATTCTCTATTTCTTGTCTGAATTTAATTACTTTTACATTATGAATATTAGAGCGATTAAAAAAGACGATAATGCACAAATTGCAACTATAATTCGTAATGTTTTTGACGAGTTAAATGCACCAAAAGTAGGAACAGCTTACGCTGATCCTATTTTAGATACTTTATATGAAGTGTATCAAGAACCTAAATCTATTTATTTTGTTATTGAAAACGAAGGGAAAATAGTAGGTGGAGGAGGTTTAGCTTCCTTAAAGATGCAGAATCAAGTTCAGCATGACAATAATGAAGTTTGCGAATTGCAAAAAATGTATTTTGCACCAGAAGCCAGAGGTTTAGGATTTGGTAAACAAATTATCGAAAAATGTTTCGTTTTTGCAAAAGAACAAGGTTTTAAGTTTTGTTATTTAGAAACATTGCCTTTTATGGAAAATGCAAGAAAACTTTATGAAAAAATGGGTTTTCAATATTTAGATAAACCACTTGGAGCAACAGGACATACTAGTTGCGATGTTTGGATGATAAAAAAATTATAGTTTTCGTCAGTTTGAGTGATTTTCTGAAAGAAAATTGTATCGAAAACAATAAAATAATCAAATAGTTAAAGTGAAAATAAAAGAACTTAAAATACAATTTCAGAATCAGTTAGAATTAATTTATGATGTAGAAGAAATAGATATTTTTTTCTTTATGATTACAGAATATTTTTATGACTTTAGACGAATTGATTTTTCCTTAAAACCTGATTTTGAAATTCAAAATATTGCAGAGTGGGAAACTATCATTTCCGATTTAAAACAAGAAAAACCAATTCAATATATTTTAGGTGAAGCTTGGTTTTATGGAATGTCATTTAAAGTGAATGATAATACTTTAATTCCGCGTTCTGAAACAGAAGAATTAGTTGAATGGATTATTGAAAGTGTAAAGACGAAAGTTGAAAGTCAAAAGAATGTCACATCGAGCGGAGTCGAGATGTTCATTCTAGACATTGGAACTGGAACTGGCTGTATTCCGATTAGTTTAAAAACTAATTTACCAGAAGCTGAAGTTTTTGCAATTGATATTTCTGGAGAAGCATTGGAAGTTGCAAAGTTTAATGCGAAGCAAAAAGAAGTTCAAGTAAATTTTATTCAGTCAGATATTTTAAAAGTTGAAGATTTATTGTCACTTCGAGCGGAGTCGAGAAGTCTTCCTAAATTAGATATTATAGTTTCCAATCCACCTTATGTTCGAAATTTAGAAAAAGTAGAAATCAAAAAGAATGTCTTAGAATATGAACCGCATTTGGCACTATTTGTAGAAGACAACGATGCTTTGCTTTTCTACAGAAAAATTGCCCAACTAGCATTGCAAGCTTTAAAACCCAGTGGTTTTCTTTTTTTTGAAATCAATCAATATTTAGGCAAAGAAACAGTTGAAATGTTAATCCAACTTGGTTATCAAAATATCGAATTGAGAAAAGATTTAAAAGGTAATGATAGGATGATTAAGTGTTCTTTGTAAAAGTAAAAAGTAAAAAGTAAAAAGTAAAAATGCACTAACCATTATTACTCATAACGCAATGCTTCCACAGGATCTAGTTTTGAAGCTTTAATAGCAGGAAACAAACCAGAAATAATGGTTACCAAAAATGTTGTAATAAAAGCTGCAATAATGGCCAACCACGGAATTGAAAATGTAAATCCAAATCCCATTGCGATTCCTGAACCTAAAAGAATTCCGAAGATTATTCCTAAAATTCCACCAATTTGACTAATCACAAAAGTTTCTGTAAAGAATTGCCAAGCAATTGTAGATTTTTTGGCACCTAATGCTTTTCTAATTCCTATTTCTCTAGTTCTTTCGGTAACTGAAACTAACATAATATTCATTAAAGCTACTGTAGAACCAAAAACGGTAATAGCACCAATTACAATTGCAATCCAATTGATAACGGCAATATTATCGCCCAATCGTTGAATTAAATCATCACTTCTCGAAATACCAAAATTTTCTTTTTCAATTGGGTTTAAATGACGAATTTGACGCATTGTAATTTTAGCATTATCAACAGCTTCATTTAGAAGTCCTTCTTTATTTATCATTACCGATAAATCGTAATTAATGTTAGGTTGAGAAAATATTGAACGTGCAATTTGATTAGGAATTAAAACTCTTAAATCTTGGCTGTTCCCAAAAGTGGAACCTTTTTCCTTTAGAACCCCAATAACTTTAAATTTGGCACCACGAATTGAGATAGTTTTATCAATAGGATTTTTATCTTTAAATAAACCTTTTTCGAAATCGGAACCTAATACACAAACGTAATTATTGTTAATAACATCAAAAGCATTAAAATTTCTTCCTTTAACCACTTCTAAACCCTTGTTAGGACAAAAGTTTTCGTCTACACCAACAATTGTAATCTCAGGATCAGTTTTCTCTCCTTCGTGTTTTACTTCAATACTTGAAGCTGCGGTAAAAGAAAGTGAAGTCGTTGTAAATGGAAAATTATAGCGATCTTTAAAAGCCTTTGCTTCAGGATAACTTATGATAGGATTTGGTTTGAACTCTTCGTTATTTTGGTTAATTTCTGAAGAAAAATCATATTGACTTATCGAAAACGTATTGGCTCCCATAGAAGCAAAGTTTCCAAATAAACTGTTTTCTAGGGCTTTTGTAAGTGTTAAAATACCAACAAGAAACGTAATACCAATTAAAATGATGATAACAGTAAGCGTTGTTCTTAACGCCTGACTTTTGATAGAGTCTAATGCTATCTTTGTGTTTTCTTTAAATAATCCTACCATAGTTAACTATTAGACTTAACTAACTTAAAATTGTTACAAGTAAAAAGTAAAAAGTGTAAAGTAAAAGAGTAAATATTTAATTTTTATGAATCAGTTTTAAGTTCGATATTTGCAGTAAATATAACGTCTTGTCATTCCGAGTGAAAAGAGGAATCTCATTATGAGATGTTTCGACTTCGCTCAACATGACAAAAATAAAATTTAAAATGTCAAAAAAGCCAGGAATACCAAAAGGAACACGCGATTTTTCGCCAATTGAAGTTGCGAAACGCAATTATATTTTTTCGATTATTAAAGAGAATTTCGAGAAGTTTGGATTTCAACCTATAGAAACACCAACGTTTGAAAATTCGGAAACCTTAATGGGAAAATATGGTGAAGAAGGTGACCGATTGATTTTTAAAATTTTAAATTCTGGAGATTACTTGGATAAAGTTTCAATGGACGAATTACAAACCATAAACTATAAACAATTAACTTCTAAGATTTCAGAAAAAGCATTGCGTTACGATTTAACTGTTCCTTTTGCGCGTTATGTGGTAATGCACCAAAATGAAATTGAGTTTCCATTTAAACGATATCAAATTCAACCGGTTTGGCGTGCCGATCGTCCTCAGAAAGGTCGTTTCAGAGAATTTTATCAATGTGATGCGGATGTTGTAGGTTCTAATTCTTTGTGGCAAGAAGTTGAACTAGTACAGTTGTACGATTCGGTTTTTACGCAATTGGGATTAAAAGGAGTAACTATTAAAGTAAATAATAGAAAAATATTATCAGGAATTGCAGAGGTAATTGGTGCTTCAGATAAATTAATAGATTTTACGGTTGCTTTAGATAAATTAGATAAAATAGGAGAAGATGGTGTAAAGAAAGAAATGTTAGAAAAAGGCATTTCAGAAGCAGCTATAATAAAAGTTCAACCATTATTTAATTTTACAGGTACAATTTCTGAGAAAATTGAAAAGCTAGCACAACTTTTAGCTTCTTCAACTGAAGGAATGAAAGGAGTAGAAGAGCTACAATTTATATGTGATAATATATCTGAAATAGGTTTACAATCGGCAAATTTTGATTTAGATGTTACTTTAGCTCGTGGTTTAAATTATTATACAGGTGCTATTTTTGAAGTTGCTGCTCCAGAAGGCGTTGCCATGGGATCAATTGGTGGTGGTGGAAGATATGATGATTTGACTGGGATTTTTGGTTTAAAAAATATGAGTGGAGTGGGAATATCTTTTGGTTTAGATAGAATTGCCTTAGTAATTGAGGAATTAAACTTATTTCCTGAGACTGTAACAAAAACTTCAAAAGTTTTGTTTTTAAACTTAGGATTAGAAGAAGCAAAATATGCTATGAAAGCTGTTACAAAACTAAGACAAGATGGAATTAAAGTAGAAATGTATCCTGATAGTGCCAAAATAGGAAAGCAATTTCAACATGCTGATAAAAGAGCAATTCCTTATGCTGTAATTGTTGGCGAAGAAGAAATTTCTAAACAAGTTTTTAGTATTAAGAATTTGGTTACTGGAGAACAACAAACAGTTGACTTTGCAACATTAGTTACGTTATTGAAATAAAAATAGTTGAACTTTGTTTTTGAACTTGTAATTAGTTTTTGATATGAATGTAGATGACGAAGCAAAAAAAGTAATTTGGTCGTTACAAAATAATAAGAGAACAGAAGAAGAAAGGAACATTTTTAAACCTACAGGTAAGAAACCAAAGAAAAACGGTTTAAAGTATATTTTAATTGTTTTAATAGGTTTATTGTCAATAAGTTTTGTAATGACTCAATTTGTAAAAGAACCAATAGATATTTGTATTTTTTCAAATTTTTGTTTCAATTCGATAGAAGATAAATTGCTCTATACTTTATATGTGTTTGTTACTAATGTAATTTTAGTTTTCGGAGTTTACTTTGCATATAGGATAGGAAAATATTTAGCTAGCAAAATCTTATAGTTTAGTTTTTTGTAACTTTTTAAAATAACAGAGCGTATAAGTAATAAAAAGTTATGGCTGGCGAAGGTGTAATGTCTCATGCAATACAGAGTTTAAAGTTTAATCGTTCTCAAAAAAGAAGTCAACGAAGAGAAAAGCTAAGTTTTGGAGATTATCATTCAAATGTTAATGAGATTGGTCATGATCCAATTAAAGCAACTCCTGAATTATTAGAAGAAATTAGAAACAGACTTCAAAATGAAAACAAACAACGAAGAAAAAGATTGCTATTTTTTTTAGGTGCTTTTGTTTTAATTTCAGTTATGTTTTTTTACATTATTTCAAAATAAATACTAATTGTATAAAAATATAGGGTTATTCTTATATAGTTTCTTTGTTTACCATTTTATAAATGAATAGCTTTGTTTTTTATTCAAAAGCAATTTTATGAGATTTGTAATTAAATCTAGTTTATTTTTTTTAGTACTATTATTTTCAACAGAACTATTTTCTCAATCTACTCAAAAAAATGTTTTAATCCCTTATCGTGTTAAAGATTTATGGGGATTATCAGATACTTTAGGAAACATCAAAGTAAAACCTATTTATAAAGAAATAAAAGATTTTACAATAGATTATAAAAATAAATTTGCTTCACGTTATGTTGTTAAAAAAGATGCTGGTTATTTTGTAATCGATGAAAAGCTAAATGTTTTATTACCAGTTGAAAAAAATTACGATTCCATTAAATTGTTTAGAGACGATTCAAACTCCTTTGTAGTTTACAAAAATGGAAATGCTGGTGTTTATTCTAATAACAAAGAAATTATAAAATGCGAGTATTCTTCAATTGAAACTACAAAAAATAATAGTTACAAAGTTAGTAAGGGAAAATTTGAAGGGTTAATAAATTCAGTAGGAAAAATTGTTATTCCTGTCGAATATTTAAAAATTTATCCCTCTTGGGATGAAGAAGATGAAAAAAATGTTCAGTTTGTATGGATTGCAAAAGGAGCTCTGGTAAAAGAAAAATTTCTTGATAATCGAATAGTTAAAAAAGATAATATCGAATTACTGTATGATAATGTAAAAGTAGTCGAAGAAATGACTTTCGATGAAAGAGTTGATAAAGATTTTGAAAATTCTGAGTTTTTAAAACAATTCGACGAGGTTATTGAAAATAGATATAGCGACTGGTTTGTGGTAAGGAAAAAAGATAAATATGGTATTGCTTCCAAAAGAAAAAAAATATTGGTTGAACTAAAATACGATGCGATTGAAAATTTTGGTTATTATCACGGACAAAAATGTTTTAAAGTTAAGCTCAATAATAAATACGGATTAGTAACCGAAAAAAATGAACTAGTGTTACCTTGCGAATATTCTGAAATAGCACGAAATGGAAAGCTTCAAAAAGATGACAAATATGGTTTTATATTGATGAATACTATATACAAACCTATTGAAACTAAATATAATTCAATTAAAAGTACTACTGGAATTGAGATTAGCAATCGCTGGTATTTTGGATTATTTGAAGTAACTACTTCATCAGGAAAAGGTCTTGTTGGTGAAAATGGAGTAGAATTTTTTAAAGATTAATAAATGAAAATAATTATTTTAGTTTTAATATTAGGCATATCAAATTTAGGTTTTTCGCAGTTTAAACTCTTTCAGCAATATTATTTTGATTGTGAAAATGGTTCTTACGAAATGAATCAAGCAATTTCTTATTCTTCTTATGAAGGAAATTATGAAAAAGCCAAAGCGTTGTTGGAAAAACAAGATTTTTTTAAAAATAATTCAAACGAAAAGTTAAAAATTGAAGCTCTATTGGCTTTTAATTTATTTGGAGAAAAAAAGTCAAATGAAATTATTGAGGCATCAGATTTATCTAAAGAAAACAAAGATTTTACAAAGCTTTGGGTTGCGTTTTATACTGATATAAAAAAGTACAATAAGCAAGTGACAGTTTTTAGAGCAATATATCCAAATAATTATGAAGTGCTAAAATTAAAAATGCGCAAAATCATTAATTATCGCGATAAAAATATGCACAACGAAATTAAAGAAGATAAACCAAAATCAATCGCAACAATCGATAGTTTGTTGAATTTAAATACTTTAAATCCTCAAAATAAACTTTACTTTTCTTTATTAAAAATTGATTTTCAAAGCAAAAATGATTTTAGAGATACAGAAAAAGAAGTTTCAGAAAAAAAACTTAGAAACGACTTATTAGATTTATACGAAGTATATAAAGAATATTTTTCTCCTCACCAATTACTTAAAATTTTAAAAAATTGCGATAACTCAAAATGTAATCAGGTAAAGAAAGAAGCTGCTGAAAAAATCAGTAAACAAAATATTTCATCTTCAACTGAACTTGCTCTTGGGCATTTGATGAATTATAATAATTCGGAAGGAAAAGTTTCTATTTCAGATTTACAAAACACCATTAATACAATATTAGCAAATGAAAAAGATGCAACCGAAAAAGAGCAAGTTAACGCATTATTAGTTGTTTTTTCATTAGATGAAGAGCCTAATTTAGGATTTATGATGAAAGGTTTGTTAAAGCCAATTAAGTTTACAAACGATTTTAAATCTAAAATTCAAATAAATAAATCTAAAGAAGAAATTTTAGCAAGCATTAAAAATTTACTTTTAGATAAAAGTTCTACAAGTATCGGAAGTCATATTTCAACAGAAAATATTGATCAGGAATTAGACCAAATGAGGCAACTTTCAACTCCAGATATTAAAGCTTTTTATGGATTAACAATTTTCTCACAATACTATGCAAAATTGTTTTTGAAAATGTCGGAAGAATCATTTGCAGTGTTTCAAACCTCACCTAAAGGAGATGAGTTACATTCTATAGATTTGTATTGTAAGTTTTTAACAAATAATCCGTTATATTCAGAAACAGGTAAATATATCATGAAATTTTGCCGAGTAAACTCTTCTGCCGAATTATTAGGTTTAAGTAATAATTTAATAGAAGTAAAGAAAAAATTTCCAGCCTCTAAAGCAGTTCAAAAAAATATTATAGCTTCTTTCATTGGTAATAAAGAATTTATAAATGTAGAAAATAGAGATGCAGTTTACAAAAACTTTGTAGAAACACTAATTGAATTTATAAAAGAGCCTAACGCTTTACAAAAAGAAAAAACAGATGGTTTAAGTTATATTTATTCATTAAATTTAAGTGAAGACGAGATTTTTCCCGATTATGATAATTTGCTCAAAAAATTCTATGAGGCTTTATCACCAAATTCAAGAAAAGAAATCGAAAAAATAATTGTAAAAGCAGCAGATGAAAATACTGAAAATAAAAGTTTGCAAGAGCTTAAAAAAGAATTCTTAAAAGCAAAAAACACTAAGTTATAACTTAGTGTTTTTTTTATTAAAGTTCCACATTATTATGGTTTCCAATATCGTCTATAGATTCAATGACTTCAATTTTATCTTTTTTCCATTTGCGTTCTAATAGTATATAGAATAAATAACTAAAGCCAATCCCGATCGGAAGTCCAAGTAAGTTAATGGCTGTATTTCCTTCCCAATCTATATTCCAACCAAATACAAGATCTAAAAGCCCTAAAAACACTCCTGTTAATAATTGACTTCCAAAATAAACAGCAATTCCTAAAATTGCATAAAGCCATTTGTTTTCTTTATATTCTTCTGCTAGTTTATAAAAATATTTGCCAACCCAATAAATTAAAACAAATCCAAACATTATTCTTTTCTGTATTTCTTAGTTTCTTCAAAAACGTGTTCTAAAATGGCAGCATCTTGCTCGGTAAACGCTACATGACGGCGACTCATTACAATCTTTGCGGTTTCAAAAGCTTTTTTAGTTAAATAAGTTGTAAAACCAGAAGCGCCACCCCAAGAGTAACTTGGTACAAAATTTCTAGGAAATCCGCTTCCGAAAATATTAGCTGAAACGCCTACAACGGTTCCTGTATTAAACATAGTATTAATTCCGCATTTACTATGATCGCCCATCATTAAACCACAAAACTGCAATCCGGTTTTAGCAAAACCTTCCGTTTCATAGCTCCACAAGCGAACTTCTTCGTAATTATTCTTCAAGTTAGAATTATTAGAATCGGCGCCAATATTGCACCATTCACCTAAAACTGAATTCCCTAAAAAGCCATCGTGACCTTTGTTTGAATACGCAAATAATACCGAATTACTTACTTCACCACCCACACGACAATGTGGTCCAACAGTCGTAGCACCATAAATTTTAGCACCTAATTTCACTTGAGCCTCTTCGCACAAAGCAAATGGTCCGCGAATTAATGAACCTTCCATGATTTCGGTGTTTTTACCAATGTAAATGGGGCCAGAAGAAGCGTTTAAAGTCACAAATTCTAACTTAGCACCTTCTTCAATAAAAATATTTTCAGGAGCAATTACATTTACACTTTTAGGAATAGGTTGCGAAAATCTACCTTCGGTCAATAATTCAAAATCTTCACGAATAGCTACATCATTTTTTGCAAAAATATCCCAAGTATTCTCAATTCGAATAAAATCCTCTTCATAGTCAATCAGTTCATATTCATCAAAATCAATATCTTCTTGCGTGTCATTCGTGTAAAAAGCAATAATTTCTTCCCCAGAAATAATCGCCTGATTTTTCTCTAAATTCAAAATCATTTCTACTAAAACTTCATTCGGAAAAAACGAAGCATTAATCATTATGTTTTCCTCCATTTCCACCATCGGAAATTTATCCATTAAATACTCTTCCGTTAAAGTGGTGGTTGTGTAACCTAAATATTTTTCCCATTTTTCGCGAATGGTTAAAATTCCAACACGAATATCGGCCACTGGTCGAGTAAAAGTAAACGGAAGTAAAGCATTGCGAACCGTTCCGTCAAAAAGTATATAGTTCATGATTTTTGAAGTCAATAAATTTAAGTGTCGCTAAGTTACAAAGTTTTTCTAAAAAATTACTAGAAATATGAAGCACACTACAAGATTTCAAATCACCAGTTATCGTGCTGTCCACTTTATTTATTTTTTGTCATACTGAGCCTGTCGAAGTACAACAAAAAATAAGATACCGTTTCCATCACGGCTATACCTCACCTTTTACTTTTAACAACTTTGGCACATAAAAAAAAGCCCTGCAAATGCAGAGCTTTTATATTTTGAAAATTGCAACAAATTATTTGCTGAATTTAGCGTATTTGTTTTTGAATTTATCAATACGACCAGCTGTATCGATAAGTTTAGATTTACCAGTATAAAATGGGTGAGACGTTCTAGAAATCTCCATTTTAAATACAGGATACTCAACACCATCAACTTCGATAGTTTCTTTAGTTTCTACTGTAGATTTTGTAATAAATACATCTTCATTTGACATATCTTTGAATGCCACTAATCTGTAATTTTCTGGGTGAATACCTTTTTTCATAATGTAAATCTTTTATTTGTGATTACCAGTTACTTCGCGGCTTTCTTTTCAAAAGGTGTAAGCAACATAATAACCTTTTATTATTAATCTTTTTTATTTGAGAGTGCAAATTTACACTAAATTTTTAATTTACAAGCAATAGTGTAACTTTTTTTAAATATTTTATACTGATAAGTAGTAATAATAAAATTCTATATTTGTATAACTAAACAACCAAAAACATGAACGAAATTATTAAAAAAAATGCTATTAAATTTGGATTAATCTCTGGAATATTTGCAATTACAGCTACTCTTTTAATGTATTTAATTGATTATCATTTATTTACTAATATGTGGATAGGTTTTTCTTTGCTTTTCATTTATATAGGAATTGGTGTATTTCAGTTAATGAATTTAAGAAAAGAATTAGGCGGTTACATGAGTTTTAAAGACGGATTTACGGGTTATTTCCTGGGTGCATTAATAGGAATTTTAATGTCTTCGCTTTTTACTATATTATTGTTTAATGTTATTGATACAGATACTCGCGATTTAGTAAGTCAGGCTTTGGTTGAATTTCAAGTAGAAAATTTACAAAAATATAATGTACCAACAGAGAAAATAAAAGAAGTTGTAACTCAAATGGAAGAAACACCTCAGTTCTCAACAATGGGAGTTGTAAAAAGTTTTGGAGGTTCTTTAATTGGTTCTATTATTTTTGGATTAATTTTGGCAGCAATCTTCAAAAGAAAACCACAAGAATTAATATAATACATGAATATATCTGTAGTTATTCCATTACTTAACGAACAAGAATCGTTGCCCGAACTATATAATTGGATTAAGAAAGTTATGACAACCCATAACTATTCCTACGAAATTTGGTTTATAGATGATGGTAGTACCGATAATTCTTGGGATATCATACACAACCTTTCACAGCAAGATACAGCCGTGAAAGGTATTCGTTTTTTAAGAAACTACGGAAAAAGTCAAGCCTTGCATGCCGGTTTTGCTCGAACAAATGGTGATGTGGTCATTACCATGGATGCCGATTTACAAGATAGCCCTGATGAAATTCCTGAACTGTATAATATGATTACTCAACAAGGGTTTGATTTAGTTTCAGGTTGGAAAAAGAAACGCTACGATTCGGTTATTGGCAAAAACTTACCTTCAAAATTATTTAACTGGGCAGCCCGAAAAACTTCTGGTGTTGTGTTGCACGATTTTAATTGTGGTTTAAAAGCTTACAATAGCAAAGTAGTAAAAAACGTAGAAGTCTCTGGTGAAATGCATCGTTATATTCCTGTTTTAGCTAAAAACGCTGGTTTCGCTAATATAGGCGAAAAAGTAGTGCAGCATCAAGCCCGAAAATACGGAGAATCTAAATTCGGAATGGAACGTTTCATTAATGGATTTCTAGATTTAATCACTATTTGGTTTTTATCTAAATTTGGTAAACGCCCTATGCATTTATTTGGCGCTCTTGGCGTGTTGATGTTTATCATCGGTTTTATCTCAGCAGGTTTTATTGGAGTTTTAAAACTTTGGAAATTATATCATCAAGAACCTACAATTTTAGTGACTGATAATCCGTGGTTTTATATTGCATTAGCAACCATGATTATTGGAACACAATTATTTTTAGCTGGCTTTTTAGGAGAAATAATTTTACGAACTAAAAATAACGAAGAACGCTATAAAATAGAGCAAGAAGTTTAAGTTGCTTTATTACTACTTTTATTCTTCGTAAATTTGCTTTTTAACATATTCGAATATGCATATTGAAAAACATATTTTAGAGAAAGTCAACGAATGGCTTACTCCAGTTTTTGACGAAAAAACGCAAGAAAATATTAAAGAAATGATGACTTCTAGTCCGAAAGAATTAGAAGATAGTTTTTATAAAAATTTAGAATTCGGTACAGGTGGAATGCGTGGCGTAATGGGTGTAGGAACCAACCGAATAAACAAATATACTTTAGGAAAAAATACTCAAGGACTTTCAAATTATATGAAGAAAGTTTTTGCAGGAGAAGAATTAAAAGTTGCAATTGCATACGATTGTAGACATAATAGTAATACACTAGCAAAAGTTGTGGCTGATGTTTTTTCGGCAAACGGAATTAAAGTATTTCTGTTTTCTGAGCTACGTCCAACACCTGAGTTATCTTTTGCAGTTCGTTATTTAAATTGTCATGCAGGAATTGTTTTAACTGCTTCTCACAATCCACCAGAATATAACGGATATAAAGTATATTGGCAAGATGGCGGACAATTAGTTCCACCTCAAGATGCTGAAATTATTCAAGAAATTGAAAACTTACAATATAGCGATATTAACTTTGAAGCAAATGAAAGTTTAATCGAGTATATTGATAACGATATTGATCAAGCATTTTGGAAATCTACAGTTGAAAATGCAAGTTTTAATACACCACAAGAGTTCAAAGACAAATTAAAAATTGTTTACACTCCTTTACACGGAACTTCTGTAAAAGCTATTCCAAATGTTTTAGATTTAGCAGGGTATAATGATGTAAATATTGTAGAAGAACAAAGAGAACCAAACGGAAACTTTCCTACAGTAAAATCGCCAAATCCTGAAGAACCAGAAGCACTAACAATGGCATTAGCTTTGGCTAATAAAATTAATGCGGATATTGTAGTAGGAACTGATCCTGATTCGGACCGATTAGGTGTAGCAGTTCGCGATTTAGAAGGAAATATGAAGTTGTTAAATGGTAATCAAACTATGGTTATTATGACAGCTTTTCTTTTAGAACAATGGAAGCATGCAGGAAAAATTACAGGAAAGCAATTCATTGGTTCAACTATTGTTTCTACGCCATTGATGTTAGATTTAGCAGAAGCTTACGGAGTAGAGTGTAAAGTAGGTTTAACAGGTTTTAAATGGATTGCAAAATTCATTAAAGATTTTCCTGAACTAGAGTTTATTGGAGGAGGAGAAGAAAGTTTTGGTTACATGGTAGGCGATAAAGTTCGCGATAAAGATGCTGTAGCAGCTATACTTTTAGTTTGCGAAATTGCAGCGCAAGCAAAAGCTTCAGGAAGTAGTTTGTACCAAGAATTAATTAATCTTTCGGTAGATTTTGGTTTGTATAAAGAACATTTAATTTCGATTACTAAAAAAGGAATTGAAGGTGCAAACGAAATCAAACAGATGATGATAGATTTACGCGAAAATCCTTTGAAAGAAATCGCTGGCGAGCGTGTGGTTTGTATAGAAGATTATCAAACTTCAAAAGGTAAAGACTTTATGAATAATGAAGAGTTTGATATTACTATTCCAAAATCGAATGTATTAATTTATTATTTAGAAGATGGAAGTAAAATTTGTGCACGCCCTAGTGGAACAGAACCTAAAATTAAATTTTATTTCAGTGTACATGCGCAATTAGATATGCCTCAAAATTTTGAATCTGTTGAAAATCAATTAGACCAAAAAATTGCAACTATTATTGCAGAAATGAATTTGAACTAATGGATAATAATTTAAAGAAAATAATTCCTTTTGCAAAGAAATATAAGTTTCATGTAGTTTGGAATGTAATTTATAATGTATTGTATGCATTGTTTGGTACTCTTGGAATGGTATTAGTATTTCCTGTTCTTGAAGTATTATTTAAAAACGAAGAAAAGATTACAAAACTTCCAAACTATGAAGGCATTCTTGAAATTGGTTCTTATGCAAAACAATATTTATTTTATTATGTAAATCTGTTTTCTGAGAATTATGGAGCAAATTATGCTTTGTTGTTAACAGTATCTTTAGTAGTTTCTACTTTCTTATTAAAGAATTTATTCAACTATTTAGCACTACAACATTTAACCAAGTTAAAAACGGGAGTTCTAAGAGATTTACGAGATAAAATGTATAGCAAAATAATTTCGCTCCCAGTTTCGTACTATTCTGAAAAGAGAAAAGGAGACGTTATGGCTCGAATGCTTGGCGATGTTAACGAAGTACAGAATTCCTTTTTTATGGTATTAGAGCTAATTGTAAAAGAACCTTTAACGATTATTTTCTCGTTAATAGCCATGATAAACATTAGCTGGAAATTAACCATGTTTGTGTTTATTTTTATTCCAATTTCAGGTTTTATTATTTCTAAAATAGGAAAATCTTTAAAAAGTAAATCGATAAGAGTTCAACAAGAAAACGGATATTTAATTTCAATAGTTGAAGAAAGTTTAACGGGTTTAAAAGTTGTAAAAGGCTATAATGCCGAAAACTTTTTTATTGGTAATTTTAATGCCTCTATTAATAGATTATATCGTTTAACAAATAATATTGGCAAAAAAAACAATTTAGCTTCTCCTTTAAGTGAGTTCTTAGGTATTGTTGTTATTTCGGTATTATTATTCTATGGTGGAAATTTAGTTTTAGTAGAAAAATCATTAACGGGTTCCCTTTTTATTGCATATATTGGTTTGGCTTACAATATTTTAACTCCTGCAAAATCTATTTCAAAAGCTTCTTACCAAGTTAAAAATGGTTTGGCCGCTGCAGAGCGTGTTTTTGAAGTATTAGAAGTTGAAAATCCAATTGTAGATAAAGAAGGTGCCTCTGAAATTCAGAAGTTTGAAGACGGAATTTCGATACAAAATGTAACGTTCGCTTATAATGATGAACCTGTTTTAAAAGATTTTTCTTTGTATGTTCCAAAAGGTAAAACAGTTGCATTAGTTGGTCAATCTGGTTCAGGGAAAAGTACTATTGCTAATTTATTAATGCGCTTTTACGATGTAGAAAAAGGTGAAATAGAAATTGACGGTACTAATGTCAAAAATGTCACTATGAAATCACTTCGTAATCAAATGGGATTGGTAACACAAGATTCTATCATGTTTAATGGAACAGTTGCCGAGAATATTAAAATTGGTAAACTTGATGCAACTGATGAAGAAATTATTGAAGCTTTAAAAGTGGCTAATGCTTTTGAGTTTGTAAAAGATTTACCTCAAGGAATTCATACAAATATTGGTGATGCTGGAAATAAACTTTCAGGCGGACAAAAACAACGTTTGTCTATTGCTCGTGCGGTCTTAAAAAATCCACCGATTATGATTTTAGATGAAGCGACATCTGCTTTAGATACAGAAAGCGAAAAATTAGTTCAAGTAGCCTTAGAAAATATGATGCAAAATAGAACTTCAGTGGTTATTGCACACCGTTTATCAACTATTCAACGCGCCGATACTATTGTGGTAATGCAAAAAGGACAAATTGTTGAACAAGGAAATCACGAGGAACTTTTAGCTAAAAACGGAACTTATGCAAAATTAGTTTCGTTACAATCTTTCGAATAATACTTCTCGACTCCGCTCGAAGTGACAGTGGAATTAACAAAATTGTCAGGTCGAGCGGAGTCGAGACCATTTAAGAAATTTTATTATCAAATTATCTCCATATAATTACTAAATTTATGGAGATTTTTCTTTTATGTACATACTCAATAAAAATATAAAGTTAACCGAAAACGATGACACTATAGTTTGGAAATACTTAGATTTATCTAAGTTTCTAGATATGTTGTTAGCGCATCAATTATTTATGTCGCGTTCCGATAAATTTGAAGATCAATATGAAGGAACATTTTCGGAACCAACTTACGAGGAAATAAAAAAAATTGCAGCAAACAATCCCAAGTTTTTAGATTATTACAAATCGCATCGCGAAAAAGTTGTAATTAGTTCGTGGCATGCTAACGAATATGAATCGTTTGCAATGTGGCAAATTTTTACAAAAAACAACGAAGGTTTAGCCATACAATCTACAATAGGAAGATTAAAAGAAGCGTTAAAACCTGAAAAGCATTACGAACAATATATAGGCGAAGTAAACTATATTGATTACAAGAAAGATTTTATTCCTTTTGATGATACTTTTTTTCCGTTTTTGTTCAAGAGAAAAAGTTTTCAATATGAACGAGAAATTCGTATTATTTCCGATGTAAGCAAAACTAATTTAACCATCGATAATGGATTAAAGATTGAAGTAAATTTGAACCAGTTAATTGAGAAAATTTACATTCATCCTAAAAGTGAAAATTGGTATAAGAAACTAGTAATCGAATTGGTTGAGAAATTAGGTTTTAACTTTACAATTGAAAAATCAGATTTAGAAAGCGATATTTTGATTTAGTTTTAAGCTATAAGTAGGAAGCAATAAGCAAAAAAAATATTGGAGATAAACTTAACAATATAAAAATAAAATTTTTTGTTTTTAGAAAACCAACTTCATGCATTTTAAATAAGTTGAAGATTGATAAGGAAAAATTTAAAATATGTAAGAAATAACAAAAATAAATTCCAACTTTATAAATTTCATGAAACTCTGAATATCTATAGCTTCCAATTATTTTACAGAATATAATTGTAAAAATAAGTAAAGCAGCTATTAAATAAGAATTACGTTTAAAATTTCTAAACATAAAAATAGCTTACGGCTTAATGCATTTTGCTTTAGGCAATACAAATTAATTAATTGGAGAATATTCCTCAGCTGTCCAATCGTTTGTTAAAAGATTTACATAATGATAATGCACTTTATCGTTTTTATCGAAAGCACCATTTTTATTGATATCTTCAATAGAACGAAAATACAATCGATTTAAAGTTTCAATAACATTCCAATCTACAACTTCGTTTAAATCGTCAGAAATCTTGGTTAAATGTGTTCCATCAATATTACTTAAGTAAAGCGATTTAATGTCGTTTTGATCAATTTTTCCGTCTTTATTTGTATCACTATCAACTAATGAATATACTAAGATTTGCTTTTTTGATTTTTCGGCAATAGTATTCAAATAAGTAACCGTTTGAATTTGTACTTTTTGAGTAGTTAAAGCACAAACCGTTGTAGAATCGATATGTTGAAATTTCAGATTATCGAAATAACCTGTAATTTCATAACGATTGTAATTTGAAATAGCATAACTTACTTGGTTGGTTTTACTAGAACCATAAACACTTTTGTAATCTTCATACACACGCACATCGCCAACAGGATGAATTAAGTATTTGGTTCCATCCATTAAAATCGGCAAATCGGCAATTTTAATAGAAGTAGAATCAACTTTTCGCTCTTCAGTAGTTGCTTTTTCTTCATAAATAACTTTTGGTTTTTCACTTTCTTTTTTACAAGCAACCAAAGTTAAAGCGCTAATAATTGATACTAAATAAATTCGCATGTTCTATTTTTTGATTATCAAATATACTAATTTTTGTTCCTAAATTTACAAACGAGCTACCAACTTCAAGTTAAAAACACGAGTAGTCATGTAGTTTGGAATTCCATATTGCGATTTAGTATATACATCGCGAACCCAAGTATTTGTAATTGCATTTTGATTATTAAACAAATTGAAAATTTCTAAACCTAATGAAAGTTCGTTAAAACGGCGCAACCATTTTTTATCTGATTTTATAGTTTCATCTTTAAAAGCATACAAGAAACCTACATCGGCTCTTGTGTAATCTTTTAGACGAAATTGATAGTCATAAGGATCTGCATAAGATGGAGAACCACCGGGTAAACCTGTATTGTATACTAAATTAAGATTGATTTTTACATTCGGAATATTTGGCATATAATCTTGGAACAATAATCCAAATTTTAACCTTTGATCCGTAGGACGAGCTATATATCCTTTGTTATCATAATTTTCTTCAGTTTTTAAGTAACCAAAACTAAACCACGATTCTGTTCCTGGAACAAATTCTCCATTTAATCGAGCGTCAAAACCATAAGCATAAGCTTCTGCATTATTATCGGCTTTGTAGCGAATACGAACATTGTCTATAGTGTACGTATTTACATTAGTCATACTTTTATAATAAGCTTCACTTACTAATTTAAATGGACGATTCCACATTTTAAAACTATAGTCATTACTCAAAACTAAATGAAAAGATTGTTGTGCTTTTACGTTAGGTTGCACCATTCCATCTGCATCTCGAAGTTCTCTATAGAATGGCGGTTGATGGTATAGACCACTTGA
The DNA here is from genome assembly GCA_030145825.1 of Flavobacterium sp. GTDB lineage: Bacteria > Bacteroidota > Bacteroidia > Flavobacteriales > Flavobacteriaceae > Flavobacterium. Next base: position 8,621 of record JAIXHM010000005.1, on the reverse strand, counting down.
GATTCTAAACAGCATATCTTTGTTCCAATTTGGTTTGAAAGCAAATTGTGCTCTTGGAGAAAATGTTATTTGAGATTTTCCTTTCCCTTCTTCCGATTCTACTTGCCAATTATGAGCTCTAACACCTGCATTTAACCAATATTGATGTGCTCCAATATTTCCTCTTCTATTCCATTGCGCATAACCTGAAATTCTATCGATTTTTGTAAAATTTGTAGCTCTAACATTGTGATAAGGAGCAAGAGGACCGTTGTAAGAATTATAAGGTTGGTCGTTTTGATATTCTAAAATAGGAGCTGGTAGCGAGAATCCGGCAGAGTCTATTACTTCCCATTCTACAATTCTATCTCTAATATCTTCTCTAGTGTATTTTATTCCCCATTCAATTTGAGATTTTTCGTTTAATTCATGAAACCCTTTAGTTTCAACATTTACTATTAAAGCGTCTAAATCGTTACGAGCATGAGTTAATTGGCCACCCACACCACGAGTGTAAATAACATCACCAAAAGTTTCTGAACCAATATTTGCATCTACTTCGCCTAATCTATATTGTGCTAAAATGTCATAATATTCTTGTTCTTGTGTATGGTAAGTAGAAACGAAAAATTTCAGTTTATTTTTATCATTGTATTGATAAACCGATTTTACAGCTCCAAAAAGTGTTAAATATTCGTCTTTTTCTTGGCCTTCGTAATATACTAATAACGCTATAGGCTCATTAATTGTACCAAAATTTGTTTGTCTAGTTAAAGGTTGATAATGATACTTGTTTTGAGAAATATTACCTAAAAAACTCCATTGCCATTTAGTTGAAGCATTGTAATTGAATAAAGTTTGAATATCAGCAAATTGAGGACGATAATTAGTTTCCGTATCTTGACTATTGACTAATAAACTATTGTCTCGATAACGAATTCCTGTAATATTACTCCATTTATTATTTTTAGAAATACCTTCGAATGTTAAACTTCCACCAAGGAAACTAGCTTCTAGACCAGCTTTAAATTTTTTAGGTGTTCTATAGGTGATATCTAAAACAGAAGACATTTTATCACCATATTTAGCTTGAAATCCTCCTGCTGAAAAGTCAACATTTTCGACCATGTCTGTATTGGTAAAACTCAAACCTTCTTGTTGACCAGAACGAATTAAAAACGGACGGTACACTTCAATTTCATTAACATAAACTAAATTTTCATCGTAGTTACCACCTCTAACAGCATAAGATGTACTTAATTCGTTATTAGAATAAACTCCGGGTAAAGTTTTAATAATGTTTTCTACTCCAGCATTTGCTCCGGGAATTTTTCTAATAATAACCGGATCAATCGCGGTAACTCCTTCAATTCTTTTTTTATTGCTTGTACCAACTAAAACCACTTCGCCAATTTGTTCCACTTTTGAACTCATAACTGGATTTAATTCAAAATCTTCGTTTGGTTTTAAGTTTAATTTTAAAGTAGATTTTTTAAACGAAATATGAGTGAATGTAACGGTTAAATCTGTGTTTGCTGGAACTTCAATTAGGAAAAAACCAGTAGCGTCTGAAACTGTTCCAGTTTTGTTTACATTAATGGAAACACCTTCAACAGGTGCGTTAAATTCGTCTAAAATAACCCCTTTTATTCTCGCAGTTTGTGCATTAATAAGGTGTGTTAAAAGAACTATTACAATAAAAAATAACTTTTTCAAGAAATTTAAAGATTAAGGATTCATAAAAAAATAGGATTCAAAGGTAGTTGAATTTTGTAAATCATCAGTTACAATTATTTTAAAATAATTTCTTCCTTCTTTGTATTTACCATCAGCTAATTGATGTACTAATTTATTGGTTTTATAATCGTATTCCATCAATATCCATTCGCCATTCAAATAAGCATTATAGGTATCAATTCCCGACATGTTATCTGATATGGAAACGCTAATTGTATTTTGTTTTATTAAATTTTTGCCTTCCACAAAGTTTACATTATAAATTCGTGGCGCAATGGTGTCTTGTGCTAATTTAAAAACTCCAAGTTCTCTTACTCTTGCTGAAAGTGAATTTCCCTTTCTTGTTGTTTTGTTATAATCTAATTTTACACCATCAACAGATGCTATGAAAGTCTTCTTTAATTGTTCTTCACTTAAGCCTTCAACATTACTGTAAGTAATCGTAAAATTTTTATGAGCAGGAACTTTATCATTATGCAAATACAAAACATTGTCTTTTACATCAAAATTTAATCTAAAATCATCGTAGAAAGTATTTTCTGGAATAAAAACCGATATATTTTCTTTAGAATAATTATTCTCAATTTTAGATTTTAAAAAATAGGGTGAAGTATTGACTTCTTTTTTTATGGCAACTTCTGAAGTTCCATATTCAATTGGAATTAAAATATTTACTTGGTGTCCTTGAAAATCGAACATTTCTACTCTTAACGTATAACTTGCTTTTGGTTGTGTATTAATTATTCCGTTGTTTTTATTGTTTTTTATTACAGAAAGTGGATAACTTGTTTCAAAAAATAGCTTTTGAAAACGTTGCCCTTTAGATTTGTAAGTAAAATAATCTATGAAATTATTAACATAGCGCGATTCGTCAAAAGCGAATTTATCAAATTCATATTGGAAATAGAGTACTCCATTTAAATAAGCATTTACTTTATAAAGTCCGTTTTTATTGTAAGGATTGGTACATTTATCATTGGCATTTATAGCAAAACCAACTTTGCCATTTGCAATTACTTTTGAAGCTTTGTAAGTGCCATCAGCTTGTTTAGAAAATGAAATGGGAATAGGTAATTGCGATTTGTTTACAATGGTGCTATCTATTGGGAAAGCCATAATGCCATACAATTCTGGATTATGATTGTCAACCGCAAGTTTATTGTAGCCAAATTGTAATGGATTTACAATTTTTTCCGATTTTGTTTCTCTAAACTCAAAATGTAAATGCGGTCCACCACTTCCTCCAGAATTCCCGCTTAAAGCAATAACATCGCCTTGTTTTACTGGTAATTCAGATGGAGTAGGGAAGAGCTCTATTTCAAAAGATTTCTTTTCGTATTGTTTCTTTTTAATATAATCTTCAATTAAACCATTTCCTTTTTGTAAATGTCCATAAACTGTAGTGTAGCCATTAGGATGTGTAATATAAATCGCTTTCCCGTAACCAAAAGAAGAAATTTTAATTCTCGAAACATATCCGTCTGCAACTGCAAAAACTTCAAGTCCTTCTTTTTTTTGTGTTTTTAAATCTAAACCAGAATGAAAGTGATTGCTTCTTAATTCTCCAAATGAACCTGAAACATCTAATGGAATATTTAAAGGAGAAATGAATTCTTTAGGATAATCGTTTTGAGAAAATCCAATTGAAGATAAAAATAATAGGGCGAAAAATTTTTTCATTGGCTTGTATATGTTTTGTGTTACAGCTAAAATAGTAAAACTTATAATTTGAAAAAATATTTTTTTAATATAGTTACAACATTCTAAAACTCAGTTTATTGTAAAAAAGTTGAAAAATAGTATAAAAAAAAACAAAAAAAATTGTGATTGTTAAAATGTAATCTTAATTTTGTATGTAGTGAAAATGATTTTTTCCATTAATGAACGATTTGTCCAAACTTATTGATGCTCTTGAAGTTAAGTTCTTTAAATTGAATCAGAAATTGGTTCAATTAGAGAAGAAAAATATTGAAATCAATGAATTATTAGAACAAGTTAAGAAAGATAATGACATCAAATCAGCTCAAATAACGGTTTTAAATGAGCAAATTGATAAATTGAAAATGGTAAATTCATTGTTAGGCAGTGACGAAAATAAACGAGAAACGAAGCTCAAAATAAATTCATTAATTCGTGAAATCGATCATTGCATAGCACAACTTTCTGATTAGGAAGTCATGAGTGAAAAATTAAATATCAAAATATCTATAGCCGATCGTGTATATCCATTAACAATTGAAGATACACAAGAAGAAGCGTTACGAACTGCTTCAAAAAAGATAGATGCGATGATAAAACAATTTGAACAAAGCTATGCAGTTAGAGATAAGCAAGATGTTCTAGCTATGTGTGCGTTACAATTTGCAGCGCAAACCGAGCAAAAGAAGTTAGATGCTTCAGAAGAACAGCAAAATGCGTTAAAGCGCTTGCAAAGCTTGGATTTGAAATTGAGTGAGTTACTCTCAAGATAGATACGTTCTTACAAATAAGATAAAGATACTGCCTACATTAGCATATATTTGATAAACTCAACACTAACAAATTAAAATGAGCGAATCTTCGTACTATTGTAAGCCCTTAAGTGGGAAACATGAAAAACGAGCTAGCTCAAAACTTGTCTTTACGAGTTTATACAAACACCTAATGTAGGCTTTTTTTATATAAATATTTTTTAAAACTATGGATTTTATAACGATTATAGGAATTGTTTTGGGAATTGCTTTAGGGTTTGGAATTGCTAAATTTTTAGAGAAAAGCAATGTTTCAAATCTTATTAAAAATGCAAAAAAGGAAGCAGCTTCAATTTTGAAAGATGCTAAAACTGAAGCTGAATCAATTAAAAAGGATAAAATTTTACAAGCAAAAGAAAAGTTTTTAGAATTAAAAGCTGAACATGAGCAGGTAATTTTATCGAGAGACAAGAAAATTGCGGAAGCAGAAAAGAGAACTAGAGATAAAGAATCTCAAGTGTCGAGTGAACTGGCTAAAAACAAGAAATTGAATGATGAATTTGAAGAAAAATTAGCAGATTACAACACGAGAATTGAGTTTTTGGATAAAAAACAACAAGAAATTGAAAAGCTTCACAGAAGTCAAGTAGAACAGTTAGAAGTAATTTCTGGATTGTCTGCGGAAGAAGCTAAAAATCAATTGGTTGAAAGTTTAAAAGCAGAAGCTAAAACGGCAGCAATGTCTTTCATTCAGAATGCAATGGAAGAAGCAAAAATGACCGCTCAGCAAGAAGCTAAAAAAGTTATCATCAATACTATTCAACGTGTAGGAACAGAAGAAGCAGTTGAAAATTGTGTTTCTGTTTTCAATATTGAGTCGGATGATGTTAAAGGTAGAATCATTGGTCGTGAAGGACGTAATATTCGTGCTTTAGAAGCAGCAACTGGAGTTGAAATTATTGTAGACGACACACCTGAAGCAATTATTTTATCTTGTTTTGATCCAGTAAGGAGAGAAATTGCTCGTTTAGCATTACACAAATTAGTTACCGATGGTCGTATTCACCCAGCGCGTATTGAAGAAGTTGTAGCTAAAACTCAAAAACAAATCGAAGAAGAAATTATTGAAGTTGGTAAACGTACTGTTATTGATTTAGGTATTCATGGTCTACACCCTGAATTAATTAAGATTGTAGGTCGTATGAAGTATCGTTCTTCTTATGGACAAAACTTATTACAACACTCGAGAGAAGTTGCCAATTTATGTGGTATTATGGCTGCTGAGTTAGGATTGAATGTAAAGTTAGCTAAACGTGCTGGTTTATTACACGATATTGGAAAAGTACCAGAAACAGAAAGTGAATTGCCGCACGCGATTTTAGGTATGCAGTGGGCTGAGAAATATGGTGAAAAAGATGAGGTTTGTAACGCAATTGGAGCGCACCACGACGAAATTGAAATGAAATATTTAATTTCGCCTTTAGTACAAGTATGTGATGCTATTTCGGGAGCAAGACCAGGAGCAAGACGTCAAGTTTTAGATTCTTATATTCAAAGGTTAAAAGACTTAGAAGATATTGCTTACGGATTTAATGGTGTTAAAAATGCTTATGCAATTCAAGCAGGTAGAGAATTACGTGTTATTGTAGAAAGTGAAAAAGTTTCAGACGAAATGGCTTCTACATTATCATTTGAAATCTCTCACAAAATTCAAACTGAAATGACTTATCCGGGTCAAGTTAAAATTACTGTAATTAGAGAAACTAGAGCGGTTAATATTGCTAAATAATTAGGCATTAGTTAAAAGTAAAAAATCGTGTTAATTCATTTTAATACGATTTTTTTATACTCACTTTTGTCATTCCGTTAGGAATCTCTTTAGGAGAGATTATTGTTGCTTGTTTATTAAACATATAAGTCATGTAAGTTTTATGTTGAGCTTACTTCCTATTTGAAGTTCATAAAAGAGATGCTTACAGCATGACAAACTAAACCCTTAATCTAATTGGTTTTAAAAGTCTCTCTATGTAAAAAAAAACTACTTCCTCGGATGGAAGTTATTCAAAACTTCTGCTAAGAAAGTTCTATCTAAATGCATATATACTTCTGTTGTGGTTATCGATTCGTGTCCTAACATTAATTGAATTGATCTTAAATCAGCTCCATTTTCGAGTAAATGTGTTGCAAAAGAATGTCGGAACGTGTGGGGTGAAATTGACTTTTTTAAGCCTATTTTAACCGCTAAATCTTTAATTATGGTAAATACCATTGCGCGTGTTAGTTGTTTGCCTCTGCGGTTTAAAAACAATGTGTCTTCAAATCCTTTTTGAATATTAAGTTTGTTGCGAATTTCGTTACTATAAATAGTGATAAATTTTTCAGTCGATTTACTTATGGGTACAAAGCGTTGTTTATCGCCTTTACCAGTCACTTTAATAAAACCTTCATTAAAGAATAAATCGGATATTTTTAAAGTAATTAATTCTGATACGCGAAGCCCACAACTATATAAAGTTTCAAGCATGGCCCTGTTTCTTTCTCCTTCTGGAGTCGAAAGATCTATAGCGCCTATTAAATTATCAATTTCGTTTGTAGAAAGCGTGTCGGGAAGTTTTCTGCCTGTTTTTGGAACTTCAATGAGTTCTAAAGGTGTGTCATTTCTTAAATCTTCAAATATTAAAAAGTTGAAAAAACTCTTTAAACCTGAAATAATTCGCGACTGACTTCTAGCGTTAACTTCTCCTGAAATTTTATATAAAAAGGTTTGTATTGTTTCCTCGGTAATTTTTATTGGACTTTCGTTAATATTATTCTCATTTAAATAAAAAATAAGTTTTTCTATATCGAAAGTATAATTGGCAATAGTATTTTCAGAAAGTCCTCTTTCTAATCGTAAATAATTTTGAAATTGTTTTAAATAAGATGCCCAACTCATATTTCAAATGTAATCATTTTAGAGTATAAAAAAATCCCGCCATTAGCGGGATTTTTAAAAGTATCGTTTGACTATAAATTAGAATTTATAGATTACTCCGAAAGAAACATTTGTCCAATCTCCACCTACGAAAAATCTATCTGAAGATGAACCTCCATCAGGTTTTGTAGTTTCATAGCTTAAAGCAGCAACTGAAGCTTCAAGAGAGAAATGATTAGATAAGAAATAGTTGATACCTGGTTTTATAGCTACTGTAAAACCATCTCCTTTACCATTGTAACCAAAACCTGCAAGAGATTCTCTATCATAGTTATCATAAGTAAAACCTAGATCCCCAAATAAAGAAAATTTAGAAGCTGGAGTGAAATAATATCTACCAAAAGCGCCTACTGAAAAAGTATTGTCAGTTGCGTCTGGAGTATCATATTTTGTAGTAGTGTAACCTACTTGCAAACCTACCGCAATGTTATCAGATACAAAGTATCCAGCTTTAGGAGCAATTACAAAAGTATTTTGAACATCTTTTTCACTTGAAAAAGAAACAGCACCAGAAACAAAAACGTTTCCTTTAGCAAAACCACCATTATCAGTTGTTTCAACCTCTTGAGCATTAGCAAACGCGAAAGCGAAAATAGCTACTGCAGATAATAAAACTTTTTTCATGTTTAGTTTAAATTTTAAAAGTTAACAGTGCAAATTTATATGTTTTTCTCAATATACAAGACTACTTTTATGATTCTATTAGCAATTATTTAGTAATAATTATCTTTTGTTATTGATATTCAATATTTTAACATTCAGAATATTTTGTTAAATAAATGTAAAATTTAGGTATAAAATGTTTTTTTTGTAAAATTTGAGACAAAAACAAGGCATTATCGTGTTATGTGAACGACATTTTTTATCTTTACTTAATTAAAAATCTTCTTATGAAAATCTGTATTATTAATGGTCCTAATTTGAATTTGCTTGGTAAAAGAGAAACTGATATTTATGGCAATATTTCTTTTGAGAGATTTTACAATCAACTACAAGAGAAATATTGTGCTGTAGAATTTGATTATTTTCAAAGTAATATTGAAGGAGAAATTATTAATAAAATTCATGAAGTAGGTTTTTCTTTTGATGGAATTATTCTTAATGCTGGAGCTTATACACATACTTCTGTTGGAATTGGCGATGCTGTAAAAGGGGTACATTCTCCAGTTGTAGAAGTTCATATTACCAATACCTATTCTCGTGAAAGTTTTAGACATCAATCTTATATTGCTGGAAGCGCAAAAGGAGTAATCGTTGGTTTTGTATTACAGAGTTACGAATTAGCTATTCAATCGTTCTTATTAGAAAGTTAATGATGCGAATTTTATCCGTTTTTTTAGTTTTACTATGTTTTAATCTTTCTTCGGCACAAATTAGAGGTAAAGTTTTAAGTAAAGATAATGCTCCCGTTCCTTTTGTAAATATTTTTATTGAGAATACTTACATTGGTACAGCTTCTAATGAATATGGTAATTATGAAC
>JAIXHM010000004.1 GCA_030145825.1 Flavobacterium sp. | reverse complement strand
GTCCATATATTTTAATCGCAGAAGAAAATATTCCTTCAGTTCGAGGCGCTTCTCAAGCTTACGGATTGTCTTATATTCCAGGTACTTGGGTAGAAAGTATTCAAATTACAAAAGGAGCCGGAAGCGTTATTAATGGATACGAAAGTATTTCGGGACAAATCAATTACGAATTGTTAAAACCAGCTAACGATATTCCTTTCTTTTTAAATGCTTATGGCTCTCAAGATGGGCGTTTTGAATTGAATACGCATTTCAATCAAAAGTATTCCGATAAATTAAGTTCGTCATTATTCGTACATGGTAATACACGCCAATTTAAAAACGATATGAACGATGATGGATTTTTAGATAATCCAGTTGGGAAACAAATTAACATTTTAAATCGTTGGCAATATACTGATGCGGAAAAAGGCTGGGTAAGCTTTTTAAATGTGCGTTATATGAAAGACGAAAAACAAGCAGGACAAGTAGATTTTGATCCAGATACTGATAAATTTACTACGAATGCTTGGGGAAGTGAAGTGAATACTGAAAAAATAGAAATTTCGAATAAAACAGGTTATGTTTTTCCAGATGAGCCATATAAAAGTTTCGGACTTCAAAATTCGTTTCAATCGCACAAACAAGATTCTTATTTTGGTTTTAATCAATATGATATCCATCAAAAAAGTTGGTATTCTAACCTAATTTATAATTCAATTATTAGCAATACCAAAAATAAATTCGCGACAGGTTTAAACTTTACTTACGACGATTATAACGAATTTGTTTCGGTAAATTTTACTCAAGATTTTTCAAGAATCGATAATTCTGTTGGTGCATTTTTTGAATATACTTATGATAATTTAGACAATCTAAGTGTTGTTGCTGGAATTCGATTGGATAATCATAATAGATTAGGAACATTTGTAACACCTCGCTTACATATTCGATACAATCCATGGAAAGATGCTGTGTTAAGACTTTCTGCTGGAAGAGGAAAACGCGCGGCTAATATTTTTGCCGAAAACCAACAATTATTTGCTTCAAATCGTCAGTTTTCAATACTTAATAATGATGGTAAGTTGTATGGTTTAAATCCTGAAATTGCTTGGAATTACGGTTTAAATTTCATTCAAAAATTCAAGATATTTGGAGCAGAATCTGAAATTATTTTTGATTATTACAGAACTGATTTTCAAAATCAAGCTATTGTAGATTTAGATGTAAGTCCACAACAAGTTGTCTTTCATAATTTGGATGGAAAAAGTTATGCAAATAGTTTTCAAGCAGAATTTAGTGTAACGCCAATTCAACATTTTACATTGCGTTCAGCCTATAAATATTATGATGTACAAAGCGATTATTTAGTAGGTAAATTAGAAAGGCCTTTACAAGCAAAGCATCGTTTCTTTGCAAATGCTGCATTTGAAACACATATCAAAGAGAAAGGCCAACAATGGAAATTTGATGCCACTTATAATTGGTTAGGAAAACAAAGATTACCTGATACATCAACTAATTTACCGCAATACCAATTAGATGAATATTCATCATCTTTTGGAACATTAAATGCACAAATAACAAGAACATTTTCGAGTACTTTTGAAGTGTATATTGGAGGTGAAAACATTACTAATTACAAACAAAATAATGCAATTATTGGAGCAGATAATCCTTTTGGAACATCTTTTGATAGTAGTTTAGTGTACGGACCATTATTTGGTCAAATGTATTATGCAGGTTTACGATTTAAAATTAAATAACAATTTAAAACTATAAAAATGAAGAAAATAGTTGCAATTCTATTAATGATGATTTCTTTTGTAATAGTAGCACAAGAGAAAAAAAGTAAAAACAAGAAAGCAGAATTCAAAGTTAATGGAAACTGCGAAATGTGTGAAAAACGCATTGAGAAAGCCGCTTTTTCGGTTAAAGGTGTAAAAAGTGCCGATTGGCATGTTGATCATCATGACATACATTTAATTTATGATGAAAATAAATGTTCATTAGCCGATATTAAAAAAGCTATTGCAAAAGCAGGTCACGATACAGAAGATTTTAAAGCAACTGAAGAAGATTATAATAATCTTCATGGTTGTTGTAAATATGAAAGATTATAAATAAAAAACTCCAACATTTGTTGGAGTTTTTTTATGAAAAGAAATGTTTTACCTTTGACATCTATGCGAAATATATTTTTCATTTTTTTCATTTCCTTACAAATGTTTTCCCAATCCAACTATGATTTAGGGAAGAAATACTTTGATGAAAAAAAATGGGAAATGGCTCAGAGTAATTTTGAAAAAGCCTTAGTTCAAAATCCGAATAATTATCAAGCGATAGAATATTTAGGCGATATTTTTGGTCACCAAAAAAACTGGGATTCAGCCATTGAAAAATATAAAACACTTCGTGATAAATTTCCTAAAAATGCAAATTACTGGTATAAGTATGGCGGCGCTTTAGGCATGAAAGCGAAAGAAAGTTCGAAATGGAAAGCATTAGGTCTTATAGGCGATGTTGAAGATGCATTTTTAAAATCGGCTGAACTCGACAAAAATCATATCGATACGCGTTGGGCATTGGTGATGTTATACATAGAATTGCCTGGAATTATTGGCGGAAGCGAAAAAAAAGCACAGAAATATGCCGCTGAATTACTCAATCTCTCTAAAGTTGATGGCTATCTAGCAAAAGGTTACATCGATGTGTATTTTGAACGTTATCAAAGTGCGGAAAAGAATTACAGTTTAGCGCATAAAATTGGTAATTCAAAAACTACCTTTGAAAAGTTATATGACTTATATTTGAACAAGCTTAAGAATACAGACAAAGCCAAACAATTAAAACAAGATTTTTATAAAACTTAAAAAAGTTTATAGTTTGTTGTTTATAGTTTTTAGTTAACCATAAACAATTAACCATTAACCACAAACATAAAAAATGAGAGTACACTTCATAGCCATTGGCGGAGCAGCCATGCACAACTTAGCCTTAGCCTTACACGAAAAAGGATATCAAGTAACCGGAAGCGACGATGCTATTTTTGAACCGTCAAAATCGCGTTTAGAGAAAAAAGGTTTGTTGCCAAATGAATTAGGTTGGTTCCCCGAAAGAATCACGACCGATTTAGATGCGGTAATTTTAGGAATGCATGCGAAAAAAGACAATGCCGAACTGCTACGTGCTCAAGAATTAGGTGTGAAAATTTATTCGTATCCCGAATTTTTATACGAACAATCCAAAGATAAAACGAGAGTTGTAATTGGTGGTTCGCATGGAAAAACGACGATTACTTCCATGATTTTACACGTAATGAATTATCATGATGTTAAAGTTGATTATATGGTTGGTGCGCAATTAGAAGGTTTTGATACCATGGTGCATTTAACCGAAGAAAATGAATTTATCGTTTTAGAAGGCGATGAATATTTAACGTCGCCAATTGATTTGCGTCCGAAATTTCATTTGTACCAACCTAATATTGCGTTGCTTTCTGGAATTGCATGGGATCATATCAATGTGTTTCCAACCTTCGAAAATTATGTTGACCAATTCCGAATTTTTACCAATTTGATTACCAAAGGTGGAATTTTAGTCTACAATGAAGAAGATCCAACGGTAAAACAAGTGGCGGAAGAATGTGAAAACCAAATCCGTAAAATTGCTTACCAAACTCCGGAATATTCTGTTGAAAACGGAACAACTTTGTTAGAAACTCCTGATGGTGCGATGCCAATTGAAGTTTTTGGTGCGCACAACTTAAATAATTTAGCTGGAGCCAAATGGATTTGCCAATGCATGGGTGTTGATGAAGCCGAATTCTACGAAGCGATTGCTACGTTTAAAGGCGCGAGCAAACGTTTAGAAAAAATCGCAGAAAGCTCAAACAAAGTAGCATACAAAGATTTTGCGCATTCACCAAGTAAAGTTTCAGCGACTACAAAAGCAGTAAAAAATCAATACCCAGATAGAAAATTAGTCGCTTGTTTAGAATTGCATACCTATAGTAGTTTAAATGCTGAGTTTTTAAAAGAATACCAAGGCGCTTTAGATGCAGCCGATGTTGCAGTGGTTTTCTATTCGCCCGATGCAGTTAAAATTAAACAATTAGAAGAAGTAACGTATGAGCAAATTGCCAATTCTTTCGAGCGAAACGATTTGATAATTTATACAAATCCAACCGAATTTAAAGACTTTTTATTCAGTCAAAACTTAGATAGTTCTGCGTTGCTGTTGATGAGTTCTGGTAATTACGGTGGATTAAATTTTGATGAAGTGAAGCAGCTAATTAGTTAATGTGTCAATTTGAAAATTTGATAATGAATAAAAAAATCCGAAGAAATTCGGATTTTTTTATTTGTCGCATCGAGCGAAGTCGAGATGTCTCATTATTATTGTTCAAAGAAGAAATCTTCATCTAATTGTTTTACTTCGTAAACTGATTTAATTTGAACTCCTACATTAAATTCATGCATTAAGTCAACTAATTTTTTACCATCAATTAAAATGATTTTATGATGTGCGTTTTTAGCTTTTTCAATTGCACCATTATCAAATAATGATGTAGTTACAAAAACGCCTTTGTTTGTGTCTCCACTCATAGCTCCAATAAAATTACGAATATCTTTTTCTCTAACTTTATTTTCATTAAATCTTTTTGCTTGAATGTATATTTTATCCAAACCAAGTTTGTCTTCATTAATTATTCCATCAATTCCTCCATCTTGAGATTTTGAAGTTTCAATAAAATCGCCATATCCCATTTTTTTAAGTAGAATTAGAATTACTTTTTCAAAATAATAGGGATCGATATTTTTTAACTTAGTCAAAAGTTCATTTTTAACTTCAAGTTCAATTTCATTAAAACCTTCATCAATTAAATCCTGTGGAGAAGCATTCTTAATTTTTTCAATTGGATTAACTTCTTTGCCTTGCTTTGAGTTTTCCTCAGTATAAAAATTTAAAATATTGCTATCTTCTTCAACTTCTTTTAAAGTTAAACCACTTTTTTGATTTAATCCTTTTTCAGTTATTTGAACATGACCTCTTTCAGGATAGTGAATATAACCACCTTTTTTTAAATATGATTTTCCCCAAGCTATTCTATTGTTAATCAAGATTTCACCAGATTTAGTTTTCTCGTCTAAAAGTTCTTTTGGTAAATTAGAATAATATTTTTGAATGACTTTTTCTTGCATTTCTCTCGTGTGGATAATTTTTCCATCACTCAAAATATCCAGTATTGGATTAAAAGTCTCGTGAAACTTTGGTAATTCTAAACTCATTTTAATGTAAGTTTTTACTTAAATGACAAATATAACTTTTTCCCACTTAACTATTTTCAAATTTTCAAATTGATAAATCACTTCTCATATCGATAATGACCCACAATTTTCCAATTGAAAAGACAATCTTCTAAAACTTGTCCGCTTCCTATGTTGTGAACAATTTTATTTCGTTTTCCATCAATCGATTTCAGATGTGTTACTATTCCAATGTGTGGAATACCATCACCCGAAAGTCGCCAAGTAACTATATCGCCAACTTGGTAATCATTAGCATTTTGAGTAATTGGTAAACTTTTTCCTTTTCGTTTAAAAAACGTTTCTAAGTTAGGAACTCTACGATGGTCAATATTTTTATCGGTAGATTTCAATCCCCAAGTTTTTGGATACATAGAAAAATTAGATTTCATATCTTCATGGACTTCTTTTTGTAAATCAATACCTAATTTTCTATACGCCCGAATTACCACATCACTACAAACTCCAGTTTTAGCAGGAACATCACCGTTAGGGTATTTAATTGCAACATAACTTGGCGTGTAAACAATTTCAGGATCAATAATAGAAACCGCAGCATTCGAAAGTTTTTGATAAAAATCTGTTGGATTATCTAATAAATAAACTTCTTTAGGTTTTTCTATTCCAATCTTTTCGGTAAAAATTGGTTTGTTTTCCTTTTTGCAGTTTAAAAGGAATATTGATAAGAAAGCTATATAAATTAATCTCATTATTTTCTTTATTATTAAAAACGCTTGTAATGAATATTTAGTATTATTGTCACATCGAGCGGAGTCGAGATGTTTCATGATGATTTCAAATTTTCAAATCAACACATCATCAAATCAACAAAAATTTCTATCTTTGTTTCTATAAACGCCAAATGAAAATTTTATGTACACGCCAATTAATCAGTGGGCCGAAGACGATCGCCCGCGTGAAAAATTTCTGCTTAAAGGAAAATCTTCCTTATCCGATTCTGAACTTTTAGCGATTCTCATAGGCTCAGGTTCTCGTAACGAGAGCGCCGTGCAATTGTGCCAACGCATTTTAGCGAGTTCGCAAAATAACCTCAATCTTCTCGGAAAATTATCCATTCAACAACTCATGAATTTCAAAGGAATTGGCGAAGCTAAAGCGATTTCCATTGCAGCCGCTTTAGAATTAGGAAGAAGAAGGAGAGAAGAAGAAGTAATCGAACTCAAAAAAATAACTTCGAGTAAAGCGGTTTTCGATATTATGCAACCTTTGATTGGAGAATTACCACATGAAGAATTTTGGGTGTTGTTTCTCAATAATTCTAATAAAGTCATTTACAAAACACAAATTAGTAAAGGCGGAATAACAGGAACGGTTGTCGATATTCGAATTGTATTTAAACTCGCTTTAGAGCATAACGCTACTTCCATCATTTTATCGCATAATCATCCATCCGGAAAGCTCCAAGCTAGCGAAGCCGATATTCAAATTACCAAGAAAATAAAAGAAGCTGGAAAGAATTTAGATATTCAAGTTTTAGATCATGTAATTATTACTGAAAAGAGTTATTATAGTTTTGTAGATGAAGGAATTTTTTAGAAAGTATTAAGAAAATCTTTCTCGCTAAATATGTATCTTGCAAGCTGTTTGATCTCGACTACGCTCGAGCTGACATTATTCATAATTAAAAACTCATAATTCATAATTAAGAGAATGATTAGCACATCAGGAATTACGTTTTCCTATTCTAAAGACCAATTGTTTCACATGCCCGATTTGTATTGTGAAGCAGGAAGCACGATTTTAATTACTGGTGATTCTGGAAAAGGAAAAACAACTTATCTGCATATTTTAGCAGGAATATTAAAACCAAAAACGGGAGAAATTTTAATTGATAAAGTTAATATGGTGGCTTTATCAGAATCGAAAAGCGATAAATTTCGTGGAAAGAACATTGGTTTAGTATTGCAAAAATCACATTTTGTTGCTTCGCTAACGGTTCTAGAAAATTTAGAAATGGCGAGTTGGTTAGCAACAGGAAAGAAAAATACATCAAGAGCTAAAGAACTTTTAGAAAAACTTGATATTACTAATCAAGCTAATAAATTACCAAGTCAATTAAGTATTGGTCAGCAACAACGTGTATCTATTGCTCGTGCTTTAATGAATGGACCAAAAGTACTATTGGCAGACGAACCTACATCGAGTTTGGATGATAAAAATGCAGAAAAGGTAATTCAGTTATTGACCGATTTGTCTAAAGAATACAAAGCAGCATTGGTAATTGTTACGCACGATGCAAGAATTAAAGAGAAGTTTACTAACAAAATAACAATGGTATAATGATTACAAAATTAGCTTGGCGAAATATTTGGTTCAAACCGTTGAATACTATTTTAAGTATTATTTTGTTAACCTCGAGTGTGGCAATTATTACGGTTTTAATTTTATTAGAAAAACAATTCGAAGAAAAGTTTACAAATAATTTAGACGGAATAGATTTAGTAATGGGCGCACAAGGAAGTCCGTTGCAATTAATTTTGTCGTCTATTTATCAAGTTGATGCTCCAACAGGAAATATCAGTTTAGATTCTGCGAAAGTTTGGATGCAAAATCCAATGGTTGGAAAAGCTATTCCATTAGCATTTGGTGATAACTACAAAGGCTTTAAAATTTTAGGAACTACTCAAGACTATTTATCTCATTTCAATGCAAAACTTTCAGAAGGAAAAACATTTGATAAAAACTTTGAAGTAGTTATTGGAAGTGAAATTGCTCAAAAATTAACATTAAATGTTGAAGATGAATTTTTCGGTTCACATGGTGATTCTGCCGAAGGCGAAGTACACGATCATTACGCATACAAAGTTGTTGGAATTGCTGAGCCAACGGGTAAAGTGGTAGATAATTTAATTTTATGTAACATACCAAGTGTTTGGCAAATGCATCATCAAGGACACGAAAATCCCGAACATGGAGAAGAAGGTCACGTTCATGAAGAAGGAGATGAGCATGAGCACCATGAAGCTACAGATTTAACTATCGACGAACCTGGAATGGAAATTACTTCAGTTTTATTGCAAATGCGCAATCCAATGGCAAAACTAACTTGGCAACGCATTATTCCGCAAAATACTAAAATGCAAGCGGCTTCACCAGCAATTGAAATTAATAGATTGTTTACTTTGTTTGGTGTTGGAATCGATGCACTTCGTTATTTAGCATACGGAATTATGTTAATTTCAGGAATTTCTATTTTCATTGCTTTGTTCAATACTTTAAAAGAACGTAAAAGCGAATTTGCGCTATTACGTGTAAATGGAGCAGGAAGATTTCAATTATTAAAACTTGTTTTGATTGAAAGTTTGCTTTTATGTTTTGTTGGTTTTATTTTTGGTACGATTTTGGGAAGAATAGCATTAGTTCTCATTTCAAAATCATCGGAAGCCGACTTTAAATTGAGTTTTAATCCGTACGAGTTTATTTGGAACAAAGAAGGTTGGTTATTAGCCCTTACATTAATTGTAGGAATAGTTGCAGCATTAATTCCGGCCGTAAAAGCATATTCATTAAATATTTCAAAAACATTAGCAAATGCGTAAAATATATACAGTTGCAGTAGTTGCAATAATTTCAATAATCACTTTTAGTTTTACTAATAAAAGCATTTCGAGTAAAGTCGCTCTAGAAAAAAATGTAGTGCTAACAGATACTTTAACGTGGAAGTTGCTAGGGCAAATTGATTATCAAAAGAAAAAGGATAAAACTTATGGAGAAGTGATGTTTCCTGTAATTAACCCTAAGTTAAAAGCTTTACAAGGAAAACATATTACGATTACTGGATTTATAATTCCAATTGACAATAAGAATTATGCTATAAGTAAAAATGTTTTTGCTTCTTGTTTCTTTTGTGGAAAATCGGGACCAGAAACGATTATGGGAATTAAATTTAAAGGCGATTTACCAAAGTTAAAAACTGATCAATATGTAACTTTAAAAGGAACTTTTCGTTACAATGATAGCGATGTTGAAGACTGGATTTATCACGTTGAAAATGCAGTTATTACAGCTGGAAAATAATTATTAATTACGAATTAATTTTGTCACATCGAGCGGAGTCGAGATGTATTTTTAATCACCGCATAAGCAAATCAACAAATCAATATTTAGAATTGTTCCAAAACAAAAAACACCTTTTTTTCGATTTAGATCATACCCTTTGGGATTTCGATAGAAATTCAGCAGTTGCTTTTGAATTAATTTTTGCAGCGCATGGTTTTGATTTTGCAATTGAAGATTTTTTAAAGCATTACGTTCCAAGAAATCAACATTATTGGAAATTGTATCAAGTGAATCAAATTTCTCATGAAGATTTACGTTATTATCGCTTAAAAGATGTTTTCGATATTTTAGAAGTTGATGTTTCAAGAGAATTAGTAAACCAACTTTCGGAAGATTATATTACACATTTACCTAATAGTAATCATTTATTAGATGGTGCTATTGAAGTTTTGGAATATTTGCAACCAAAATACGAATTGCATATAATTACAAATGGTTTTCATTTTGTTCAAGATAAGAAATTGAAAAATTCAAATATTGAACACTTTTTTAAATCGGTAACCAATTCGGAAATGGCAGGTGTAAAAAAACCACATCCAACTATATTCGAATTTGCATTATCTTTAGCAAATGCAACTAAAGAAGAAAGTATAATGATTGGCGATAGTTGGGAAGCAGATATTGAAGGAGCAGTCGATTTTGGAATGGATGCTATTTTCTTTAATGCTGAAAATATTAAAACAGAAAATACTTCACATGTAGAAGTAAAACATTTATTAGAACTTAAAAACATACTATAATGAAATCGCAATTAAAAACAAGTTTGTTGAAAGCAAACACTAAATAAGAGAGTGCGATTCCATATAACCAATGTAAAACAAACAATTAATATATATGAAAAAGCTTATTTTAGTTTTTGCACTTTTTATAACTATTCTTTCTTCTGCACAAGAAAATTACAAATATGTAATTGTGCCAGCAAAATTTTCATTTTTAAATGCAGCAAATAAGTATAATTTAAATGCTTTAACAAAATCATTTTTTGAATCTCAAGGTTTTACTGTTTTTTATGATACTGATAAATTGCCTGAAGAATTAGCAAACAGTAGATGTTTAGCGCTCTATGCTGATGCTGTTGAGGAAAATAAATTATTTACTACAAATATTATAATTCAAGTTAAAGATTGTCAAAACAATGTTTTAACTGAAAGTTTTAGAGGTAGTAGTAGAGAAAAAGAATATGAAGTAGCTTATAAAGAAGCATTTAGAGCAGCTTTAACTTCGTTAAAAGGTCAATTAAATTTTAAAAATAATTTTACTGCTAAAAGTGAAGTTGTAGCCAAAACGGAAACAAAAGTTGAGGTTAAAGAATCTAATGTGGAAGTTGAAAAAGTTGTCAATCCAAATCAATTGTTTGCGTTGCCAATTGAAAATGGATACAAAATTGTCGATAGCGAACCTAAAGTAGTTTACATTATTCAAAACACTTCTATAGAAAATGTTTATATGGCTAAAAAAGGTGATGTTCAAGGAACTTTCTTAAAGAAAATTAACGGTTGGTTTTTTGAATATTATCAAGACGGAAAATTAATTTCTGAGAAAGTTAGTGTGAAGTTTTAATTTGGTTATGGGTCAAGGGTTTTAGGTTAAAGTTTATAAATTTTTATTAGCTTTAACCATTTACCTAGTACCTTTTACCTTTAGTATCCATATTTATCCTTCCATCTATTCTTTAGAAACTGACGTAATTCGCGCTCGCGTGCATTTTCTCCTGGTTCAAAAAATTTAGTTTCAGAAATTTCAGATGGTAAAAATTCTTGTTCGGCAAAGTTGTTAGAAAAGTCGTGAGCATATTTATATTCATCGCCATAGCCTAATTCTTTCATCAGTTTCGTTGGAGCATTTCTCAAATGCATTGGTACCGGTAAATCACCCGTTTGTTTAACTAATTGTTGTGCTCTACCAATAGCCATATAACTCGCGTTACTTTTTGCAGAAGTCGCTAAATAAATAGCACATTGACTTAAAAGTATTCTACTTTCAGGATAACCAATTGTTGTTACCGCTTGAAACGTATTGTTCGCCATAATTAAAGCCGTAGGATTGGCATTGCCAATATCTTCACTGGCTAAAATAAGCATTCTACGTGCAATAAACTTTACATCTTCACCACCTTCAATCATTCTTGCTAACCAATATACCGCACCATTCGGGTCACTTCCACGAATCGATTTAATAAACGCCGAAACAATATCATAATGTTGTTCGCCAGTTTTGTCATATAAAACCGTATTCTTTTGAACCAATTGCATTACTTTATCATTTGTAATTTCAATTTCATTACCATCAGTTGCATTGATTACTAATTCAAATACATTTAGTAATTTTCTACCATCACCACCCGAAAGTCGTAACAAAGCTTCAGTTTCTTTTAGTTGAATGTTTTTAGTTTTTAAAACTTCATCAACCGCAATTGCTCTGTGTAATAAAGCTTCTAAATCTTCTTTTGTAAACGGATTTAAAACATAAACCTGACATCTTGACAATAAAGCGGGAATTACTTCAAAACTCGGGTTTTCAGTAGTTGCTCCTATTAACGTAACCCAACCTTTTTCGACAGCAGCTAATAATGAATCTTGTTGCGATTTGCTAAAACGATGAATCTCATCAATAAACAAAATAGGATTCTTGGTAGTAAAAAGTCCGCCACTTTGTTTGGCTTTGTCAATTACTTCTCGAACTTCCTTAACACCAGAATGAATAGCACTCAATTGGTAAAACGGACGCTTACTTTCCTCAGCCATAATTTGAGCTAAAGTAGTTTTTCCAGTTCCTGGAGGTCCCCATAAAATTAAGCTAGGAATGATACCTTTCGCAATTTGATGGGTTAACGAACCTTGTTCGCCAACTAAATGCAATTGGCTAATATATTCCGATAAATGTTGTGGTCGTATGCGTTCTGCTAAAGGTGCTTCCATACTGTAAAAGTACATTTTTTTCAATTTTATATAAAAGAAAAAGGTTTGAAAATTTAATTTCAAACCTTAAGTAATTTTATAACGACTTGGTTTATTCGTGTTTATCTGAATTTTTTGCAAGTAATAAATCTCGAGTGTTTTTTTGTACCGAAATTGCAGAGAATAAACTTAATAGGAATGACATGCCGTAAAACCCTTTTTCACTTAATTCTAAATCGGCATTCCAAAGTCCAATAACGAGTAAAGTGATTGAAGCAATGGTTGTGAACCAACTTATTCCGTAATACATATCGGTTACGGGTATTCCTTCAGCTCTATCTCTTACTGATTTTTGAATTGAAATTACCGAGAATAAACCAAATAATAGAATTGTGAAATAGTAGCCTTTTTCGTTTAATTGCATTTGCGCATTCCAAAGTCCTATACAATAAGAAACCATTCCAGTGAGTAATGAAATCCATGCCGCGCCTATGAATGCATCTGTTGGTTTTTGAACAATAATAATTTCTTTTGTTTTTGTATTCGTTTGTTCTACATTGTTTACTTGATTTGTTTCCATAATCTTTGTTTTAAATTTCTAAAGCAAAGAAAGAAACAAGATAAAGGTCAAACAATGAACTTCGGTTAACAAATTTAAAGGTTATAATATTTTTGCACGAATTCTACTTAAAGCTTGTGGTGTAATGCCAATGTAAGAGGCTAAATACTTTTGCGGAATTTCCTGAATGAGGTTTTGTTGTTCTTTAAATAAGTTTAAATAACGTTCTGTTGGCGAATCTTTCATGAAACTCAATTCTCTTTTCGATTTATACATAAAAAACTCTTCTGCAAAAATTCTACCAACCGATTCTCCGCAATTTGTATTTTTATAAATATCAGCTAAATCGTCCCTGTTTATAAAAATCACCTTGGATTTGGTTAGGCTTTGAATACAAGCCACACTTGGAGTTTGGGTTAAAAAAGAAGAATAACTGCTAATTAATTTATTAGGAAAACCAAAATCTGAAGTAACATCTCTTTCGAGTAGTTCAATAAAAATACGAAAAACCCCTTCTAAAATAAAATAGATGTTTTGTTCGACTTGATGAGTAGAAATGAGAAATTCTTTTTTCTTAAATTCTTTTTCTTGAAGTTTTGATGCAATATACTGCCAATCGTTTTCTGAAATTGCTACTTTTTCATTTAGAATTTTTCGTAATCTGTCCATTTAACGTTTCCTGTTTTTCTTTTGACTAAAATAAAATCTATTTAATAATATGACAAAAATTCATCTATTATTTTTTGGTGTTATATTTGAGTTATGTTTTGTAACATAAATGTTTATATTTTATTATGAAACAAGTAATTCGGGATCATCAATTTAAATTTTATAATTCGGTTATATTGTTACCCGTTTTTTTTGTTATGATATTATGGATGGTCTTTTGGTACGAATCTAAATTTCATGAAAACTTTCATCATTTTGGAATTTATCCAAGAGAAATTTTTGGTCTGAAAGGTATATTCTTTAGTTGGCTTTTACATGGCGATTTTCAACATATAGTCAATAATTCGCTAGCATTACTAGTTTTGCTTTCTTTTCTAAGGTTTTTTTATAGAGAACAAACGTGGAAAGTAATTATTTTAGGAATCTTTTTTTCAGGCTTAGGAACTTGGCTTTTGGGACGACCTAGTTATCATATTGGTGCCAGCGGCTTAATTTATGTTTTGGTAAGTTTTATTTTCTTCAAAGGAATTTTTACCAAATATTTTAGACTCATGGCAGTTTCCTTTGTTGTAGTTTTATTATATGGTGGTATGGTTTGGTATATGTTTCCTAAAGTAGATAATCATATTTCTTGGGAAGGGCATTTAAGTGGATTTTTAACAGGTTTATTCATGGCTTTATTAATTAGAACACCTCAATTTGGTAAACCCGTTATGTATAATTGGGAACATCCCGATTTTAATCCTAAAGAAGATGCATTTATAAAAAATTTCGATGAATCGGGCAACTTTAATCCACCACCAAAACCAAAAGAAGGTGAAAACGAAATCAAAGATTATTTTTCTTCATCCATGAAAGTGATTTATGATTTTTTGAGAAATAATTAAAATTAATAGGTTGAAGAATTTGTAATTACATAATCTTGGAAAATTTCAATCAAAGGTAGGATTGAAAGAACAATTCAATTCTAAAAAGATTGAAATTGAAAACAATGACAAGCTTTCTAAAGAAGAAAAGTTACTTCAAATCAAGAATATTGAACTCGAATTAAATGAGAAAATTAAAAAAAGTAAATGGTCTTTGTTTTAATTTTCAAACTCATTTTTAAATCTTCAAATTTTCAAATTAACAAATTACAATCTTTGTCTAACAACTTCATATAAAAACGCACCACAAGCAACCGATACATTTAATGAAGAAATAGTACCAAACATAGGAAGCTTTGCTTTTTCATCAACAACTTTTAAAACCGAAGGATTTACACCTTTGTCTTCGCTACCCATAATAATAGCTGTGGGTTCTTTAAAGTTGATATCGTATATGTTTTGATTAGTTTTTTCGGTAGCCGCAACCGTTTTAATACCACAAGATTGTAAATGGAAAACCGCATCTTTAACGTGATCTACTTTACAAATTGGAACATTAAAAACAGCACCGGCACTTGTTTTAACAGTATCTCCATTTACAGGAGCACTTCCTTGTTTAGGAATAATAATTCCGTTTACACCAGTACATTCTGCAGTACGAATTATAGCACCAAAGTTTCGAGCATCTGAAACACCATCTAAAACAATGAAAAGAGGAGTTTTTCCTTGGTCTAATAAAGTTGAAATTACTTCATCTAAATCAGCAAATGAAATTGGAGAAATGGTTGCAACAGCACCTTGATGGTTTCGATCGCCTAATCGGTTTAGTTTTTCAACAGGAACTTGCGAATAATTAATATTGTGTTCTTTTAAAACTTTTAATAGTTCTCGCATCAATTCTCCATGAGAATCTTTTTGAATAAACACTTTATCAATTTCTTTTCCAGCATGAATTGCTTCGATAATGGCTCTAATTCCAAAAATTTGTTGCACTTTTTCCATTTTGCAAATTTAGATGTTTAAAGTTTAAAAGTTTAAAAGTTTAAAGGTTTTTTCGTTTCAAGAATGCGAATAGTTGAAATATAGCCCTGATGGGAGCGGCACCTTGTATAGCGTACAGCAGGAAAATGAATTGCAAATAAGCCTTTTAATGCGCTTCTAGAAATTTGTTTTAAAACTTATTTGAATAATAGAGTTAGAAAGTTTTATAGCTTGATCATCGGTACTACCGTTTGCATAAACGAGTTTAAAAAGCCCATTTTGTGTAAGCATTCCGAAACCAAAACCTAAGCCTAATAATCCGCCTTGTAAATTGGTTGTTTTATCTTGAAAATAGCCATAATCAGTTATAGAATGCACATATAAGTTGGGCGTTAATAAATAGCGATATTCGGTAAAAATCCCTGAAAAGAAATTAGCTTGTAAAGTATTTTCTCTAAATCCTCTAATGGAATTAATTCCGCCAAAACGATACAATTCGTTAATGACATAGTTTTGACTGTCGAGATAATAGGATTGGTTTTTTACAAAAACTTGATTTTTTTCGTTTAAATATACAAGGTGACTTGCATTAATTTCTGCAAAAAACTGATTGGTATTTATTGCGGATAATGTTCGTTTCCCCATTCCAATTTTTGCCAATAGAATTGTTTTTTCGGGAAACAAGAAATCGGAAACATTACGTTTTAAATAATCAAAACTTAGTGTATAAAAAGTACTTTTAAAATCATTTAAACTTATTGAGTTTTGGTTCTGAATGTCAACAGAATTTATTGTTTGGTAACCCAAAAAAAGTTTTCGATTATAACTAAAATAGTAACCCGCTTCAAGGTTAAGTTGGGTATTTTGAAAAGTACTATCTTGTTTAAATATTTTTAAATTTCCTTTGGCTCCAAAAGGGGTTTTAAACCAATATGGTATCTCAGTTCCGAGATTAAATGTAGTTTGTTGACTTCCGTCGTTTCTCCAATACAAATTAAACCTTTCGCCCGAATTTAAGATATTGATTAGATTTAAATCGAGATAACCATTGAAAGTCAATTTTGTATTCTTTTCATCATTTGCAAAACCTATAAAACCGTCAAATTTATTAGGTTTGGTTCTTTCTAAATACGTGTAAATTTTTGTAGAATCTTTTGTAAATAAAATTTCAGGAGATTTGGTTGCAGTAACAAATGGAAATTCTTCAATATCTCTAGAAACTTCGTTTACTAATTCTTGATTAAAGGTTCTGTTTCTAAGTTTTCTTTTCCAATTTTGTTTAATGTTTTGCGGAAATTTATCGTAACCCAAAACTACGATATCATCAAGTTTTCTTTTTTGGTTAAGATTTATAGATAACTCACATAAAATTATAGATCCATTTACTTTTTGATTAATTAATTTTAGCTTCGATAAAGCATAACCGCTCGCTTCCAAAAGTTTTAATTTTGCATTCATCCAGTTTTCTACTTCACTAGGTAAAATTGAAATGGAGTCTTCAGTTATTTTCAAAATCTCTTTATCATTTTCAGAAATTTGATGGGTACCAATTACTAATTTAGAAATTCGATTGCCTAAATGATATTTAAAAACAAACGAACTGTCGTTTACTTTTTTTTGCGAACTGAGTTCAAAATTAAAATGACCTGCTGCAAATAATGAATTTTCAAATGATTTTTGAGTTTCTAAAATTTGGGCTACAGTTTCGTATTTTTTTGGATAACCAATACTGTCTATTACAAGATTTTCGTTTTCATTTTTTCCTTCAATTTTTAAATAGAAATTTTGGGCAAATGTAACTGCCGATAAGAAAAAAAGAAAAACTAGAAATTTTGATTTCATAATGTAAATAAACGAAAACTTTGAGGAAATCATATAAAAAAAAGCACCCGAAGGTGCTTTTTAACGTAACGTAACTTCAAAAAATTTAATTTTTTATCAAGCGCTTTGTAAATGATTTATTGTCTTTTGTGGCTTTTACAAGATATAATCCGTTTTGTAATGATGAAATATTCATGGCAGAATCCGAAAGAACCGATTTAAAATCTAATACTTTTTGACCTGTTAAAGTGAAAATTTCTATTGAATCCATTCCTTCTGAAATAAAAATTTCTGTATTCGAAGGATTAGGATATAAGTTTATTTTAGATTCATCTAAAAATGTATCATTACTTAAAGTTGATGGTTGGTTACCAAAAATTCTAAATTGACCAGATGCAATAGCTATTTGTGCACTAGTACTTGTTACAACATAAGGAGTATTATCCATTAAATCATACCAAGTTCCTGTGTAAGGAAAATCTGGTGTAACATTTTGATTAGCAACTGAAAAGTTTGCTAAGATGACTACATTTTTTAAACTTGTTGAAGGTAAACTATTGTCGTAAACATAAACTCTTTGTCTAATATTGTTTCCGTCAGGACTAATTGCATAACTTCCGTTGAATACTGGTTCAGTGGTTTTTAATTCTATAAATCGAGAATATTTCTGATAAATAGGACCACGAACAGCATCTGATAACCAGTTTTCTACCCATTGTGGCTGAGGTTTAGTATCTAATTTACAATCTCCTGGTGTAGCATCAGAATCAGAATTTACTGTTCCATTGTTACAAGTAAATATGGAATCATCCATTCCTAGTTCTTGGAAATGCCAAATCATTTTCGGTCCTGGAACTAAAATACTCACAGCTCCAATTGAAGCCATTCTGTTTAAAGCATTAGTTAGATTACCAGCAACAGGGAAAGATCCACTTCCATTACCGTAAGTAACTGCTTCATACATCAATCTGTCTTTATCGTGACTTTCAGGATATCCCATTAAACGTTTCCCTGTAAACCCTCTACTTGTATGTCCAATAGTTGAAATATCGGCTCCTGTAGAAAAGCCTTGTGCTAATTGTTTATAAGGATAGAAAATTTCGCCCCATAACATTATCCCTTTTCCTTCAGCATATCTGTAATTTGCCCATTCTGTTTCTTCGTTTGCCGAACCACCTGTTCCTAAATGTTCAAAAATAACATATTGATCGTTATCTAATGACCATTGGTAATCAGCATATTCTTTTAAAACAGCAACTCTATCAGCTTGATAGTTATTAGTACAAGCATCGTCACCACCAGAACAATTTTGAGTGAAACCTTTGGTTAAATCCCAACGGAAACCATCAATTTTAAAGTCTTGTATCCAATGTTTAAGTGTTCTTTTTACATACTCTTTAGTATGTGT
Source organism: Flavobacterium sp. (assembly GCA_030145825.1). Lineage (GTDB taxonomy): Bacteria > Bacteroidota > Bacteroidia > Flavobacteriales > Flavobacteriaceae > Flavobacterium. The sequence continues at coordinate 20,119 of JAIXHM010000004.1, read as the reverse complement.
AGATTGATGATTAAAATCTTCTCCAACACTATAACTATGTCTTGCAGAAGTATTAAAATATGGATTATCTGTATTTGGTCCACCCCAACCATCACCATCAGGATCATTCATCCACATACGAACCATAGGGTTTCTTCCAAATGCATGGTTGAAAGCGATATCTAAAATTACAGCGATTCCATTTTGATGGCATAGATCAACTAATTCACGTAGTTTATCTTCGGTTCCATAGAATTTGTCTAAAGCCATATGATAAGCTGTGTTGTAGCCCCAGCTTTCATTTCCTTCATACTCCATTACAGGCATTAAATGGATTGCATTGATACCCAAATTTTTAAAATAATCAATTCTGTCGATCACATCTTGATAATTTCTATTTGCATCAAAATCACGAATTAAAAGCTCGTAAACTACTAAGTTATCTTTATTTGGTTTCGTAAAATTTGTTACCTGCCAATTATAAGGAGTTTGTCCTGTTTGTAAAACTGTAACTTCTCTTTCTTGACCGGAAGGATATGCATAAGTAGTATTTAAATTAGGAAATGAAGCAGCTGAGATCCATGGATCATCATAAGGTGAAAGTACTAACGTTGAACAAGGATCAGCAGTTTTTACCATAGCTTGTGAATTAGCTGTTGGAGTTTGATCAACTACCCAGTATTGGTAACTGTAAACATCTCCCGGTGTTAATCCTGTAAGTTCTAACCAAAATTTAGTAGAAGATGGATCTTTTTTCATTGCATAAGCAGATGTTGGCTGCCAATTGTTAAAAGAACCTGCTACATAAACAAAATCTTTTCCAGGAGCATTTAATACTAAAGTTGCTTTTGAATTATCGGAAGAGTTATAATTAATTCCTAAATCTAAACCAGTTGGTAAAGCTTCCGTAGCTATCGTTGGACTAACAACAACATTAAAATATTTTGAAAAAGTTTGTCCACCAAGAGTTACTTGTAGTTCATATGATTTATTTACAGTAATGTTAGTATCTGAATAAGAATATGAATTTCCTGTAAATGTATTTATTGATGAACCATTTGCAATTAAATTGTAGTTCGCGTTTCCACCAGTATTAGATGCAGAAATTGCTAAGCTTCCTCCAGAATTTATTACACTATAACTGTTTTCATAAGGTGAATTTAAAGTTACTTGAAAAGCTCCCACAGATAATTCTAAATCTACAGATTGTTGAGAGCCATCAGCACTTCTAAAAACAATATTAATTTTAGAAATGGTTCCAGAAGGATTGCTGTAAAAATCTTGGATTGTAGGAGTTAAATCTAATTTATAAATATTTCCAGAAACTAAAGTTAATGCAGGTTGCGTGGTATTGTTACCCCAAGATCCTATAACATTTTGCCAAGGATTTCCATTAACAGTCACTCCAGTATGAGCATATATAGTTCCAGAATATGAAGCAAGTCCTGTTCCAGTTTTATCAAATAATAATGTTGCAGTTTGATTTGCTTCTGGTGTTGTGCCACCTTGCCAACTAACTTGTGCAAATGTAAAGCTAGTTATTATTGAGAAAAGTAGTAAGTAAATTTTTTTCATTTTCATATAAAGCATAAAAGGGCTACCTAAGTAGCCCTTATTAATTTATTATTGTGGTGTAATTGAATATTTGTAGTCTCTTGGACTTGTTAAATCTAATTCTATTAGATAAGTTCCTGCAGTAACAGCTATATTACCACCGCCATAAGTCATCATTTCGCCTCCATAATTTCCTGGATCAGCTCCACCATCATAACTTCCTAAGTTAAATTGGTCTGAACCATTATTCCAAGAATCATTGTAACGAAATTTAATTTCTCCATCTACTAATGTCACAACTAATGACCATTTACCTGTATTTGAGTCATAAGTCATATTTGTATCACTATCCCAACCACCTGGAGTAGCGCTTCCAATAACACCCCAACTTACCAAAGTAGTTTCATAAGTTAAATCAGTTGTATTTGCTCTAACTCTATAATAACCTGCAGCATTTGGACCACAATTTGTTGAGCTTCCTTGTAATAAAACACCAGAAAAAGATCCGTCATCACCCCAATCTGTATTTCCCCACTCATATACTCCAGAAGAATTAGCTGCAATAAACTTAAATTCTCCATCTAACCAAACATATCCTTCATAATCTGTTGCACCAAAACCTGAAGCTGCTAATTCTGGAGCTGTAGCTGGAGACCATCCTTGGTGGTTACCTACAACTCCAATTTTAGGTAAATCAGTAGAATAAGGAGTTACTGTTATTGTTACAATATTTGAAACCATTGGGCTGTATCCATTTGCACTTGAAATAACTCTTACATCAAAATTAGCAGCAGTATAAGGAGCAGCTCCTAATGCTAAACATGCTGTATTTAATGTTTCTGTAGAGATTGATGATTGTAGAGCTCCTGAAGTTCCGCCTAATACTTGAGCTGCAGAAAAGTCTCCACCATTGTTATCAATTTCTAAGCTGTAAGAGATTGCTACATCACCATTATAATTTGCTTTACTCCAAACAAATCTCTCTGCTTGTTGCGTCATGTTTTCAGGTAGTAATACATAAATATTTCCTTCTTCGGGAGCGGATAATACAGGAGCATCTACGCCTTGAATTATAGGTCTGTCTTGGACATCATCTGTACTACATGAGACAGCAATTGTGCCTAATAAAATAAATAATGATTTAACTATATTTTTCATTTTTTTTCAAATTAAATTAATAACCAGGGTTTTGAATTAAATTCGGGTTTACAATAATTGCATCTTGAGGTATTGGGAATAGTTTTCTATAACTAGGAATTGGAGATCCATTTGCAACATTTCCTTTCCATGGCCATAAATATGAACTGCCTGAAAATTTTCCGAAGCGAATTAAATCTGTTCTTCTATGTCCTTCCCAATGTAACTCGCGAGCTCTTTCGTCTAAAATAAAATCTAAGTTTAAATCTGACGATGTTATATTTCCTGAAGAATTTCCATATGCTCTTTCTCTAAGATCATTAATATATCCTACGGCAGTACTTGCATCTCCACCACCATTTCTTAAATAACATTCTGCATACATTAAATAAGCATCTGCAAGTCTAAAAACAGGATAATCAGTATCTACAAAGTCTCCAGATGAGTCAGAGCCTTGATTTCCAAAACTGTCAACATTTTTCCATTTTGAAATAGCATATCCATCTGTAAAACTTCCCACATCATTTATCTCTAGACTTTGTCCGTTAGTGTAAAATTGTTTACGGTAGTCATTGTCCATGCCATTGAATTTATTTACAAATGCAGATGTAGTTCTTAAACCTGCCCAACCACCATTGATTCCAAAATCAGAAGCAGTCATACTACCACCCACGGCAGCGTGTGTTAAATAAGTGGTTCCACCGTAGGTTTTTGTATGTAATCCATCAAAAGCAACGGCAAAGATAAATTCATTTTGAGCTCCGTTTGAATTGTTGTCAGCCATGAATAATTGTCTGTAATTATTATGTAATGAATAACTAGTTTCATTGATAACTTTATTTACATAAGTAAAAGCATCTGAATTTCTATCTTCTCCTATATAAACTTGAGCATTTAAAAATAATTTAGCTTTCAACATCCAAGCAGCAGCTTTATCTACTCTAAATTGCTCGTTTGTATTTGGATCTTTTAAATCAGCTTCCATGTCTGTAAGTTCCTGTTCAACAAAATCAAAAAGTTCTCGTCTAGAGGCATAGGGAGGTAAATAATATTGAGTAGGAGAGTCTTCAGTTGTTAATGAAGCTCCTCCGAATAAATCAATTATATGCCAGTAACTTAGTGCTCTTAAAAATCTTGCTTCAGCTCTATATGCTTTGATTTCATCTCTTACTGTACCTGAAATACCTCTGCTATCAAGTTTTTCGTCTGTAGATTGTCTTAAAAATTCATTACAATTAGTAATTTGATAAGCTAATCTGTAAAAAGTTGCTTTAACAAATCCATCCGAGGTAGTCCATGTATGCCAATGAAAATCTTTAATAGTAGCATCATTCCAAGCAATTATAGCTTCATCTGTTGTTAATTCTTGAAAGTTCCAATAATTTCTTAAATAAGAACTAAAGCCTTCATCAATTCCTGCAACATCTCCAGCACCTGCGGGACCTTGTTGTCCTGTTGTAGCAAGTCCTGCATATAGTTTTGCTAAGAAATTTTTATAAGAATCTGGGTCAGAAAATACCTCGTCAGCTGTTTGTTCAGCTCCCTCTGGTTTTGTATTTAACTCATCTGTACAAGATATTGTTAAAAACAAAAGAAGAAAAGAAGATAAACTTAAAAGGTTAAATTTTAAATTCTTCATAGTTTTTTTTTTAAAAGTTTACATTTAAACCTAAAGTATACATTCTAGGTCTTGGGTAAATTGTATTGTCGATACCACCATTTACTTCAGGATCAATTCCTTTATAATCAGTAATTAATATTAAATTTTGTCCACCTAAAGATAACTTCGCGTTAGCTTTACTACCTAAGAAATTTTTGAAATTATAACCAATTGTTACATTGTCCATTCTTACAAAAGAAGCATCTCTTATATAATAATCAGATAAGTATCTTTCAGGACCAGCATAAGTGAAGTTAGTGTTTAAAACTTCAGTAGTAGCATTTCCTAAATCTGTATCTCTAATTAAGATTTGATTTTGCCAACCTAAATTAGAATCTACATTGTAATAGTTGTAATTACCCCAACTACCTCTCCAAGACATTGCAAAATCCCAATTTTTATAGCTTACATTAGTGTAAAAACCATAATAAACATCTGCTTGTGGTTTTTTGTAAAAATATCGGTCAGCACTATTAATTAGACCGTCTCCATTTCTGTCAATAAATACACCATCTATTGGGTTACCATCAGCGTCATATGCTTGTTCATATACATAATAAGCATTAGGGAAATAACCAACTTGAATTCTTTGTACTTCATTGTTGATTCCACCAGCGATTCCACCAGTAGATATACCAAATTCTGAAGCGCCATCAATTAAACCAGTTACTTTTGCGTTTTGTAGCGTTACATTTCCTCCAATTGTAACGTTCCAATCGTCATTAGCAACTACTATTGCTTCTAATGCCATTTCAATACCTTGGTTTTTAGTTTTACCTATATTGTAGTAGTTATAATTTGAGAAACCATAAAAAGGAGGATTTGGTATGTATGCAATAAGGTCTTTTGTTCTTTTTTCGTATACATCAACTGTACCAGTAATTCTATTTTTGAAGAGACCAAAATCTAACCCTATATTTCTAGTTTCAGTTTGTTCCCATTTCAAATTTGGATTGTATTCTTGTGGTCTAATAGGATTGTAAAAACTGTCTCCTATTTGGTATTGTGCTTGATTGTCAGCACTTAAATAGGTAGGTAGAGATGGATACAATCTACCAATATCTTGTTGTCCAGTAATTCCCCATCCAAATCTCAATTTTAATGAAGATATAGAATTGATATTTTCAAGAAATTTTTCTTTGTCTAATTTCCATGCTAAAGCAGCCGATGGAAAATTACTCCATCTATATGCAGGAGCAAATCTTGAAGTTCCATCTCGTCTTATGGTTGCTGTTAAAACATATTTGTCATAAACATTAAAAATACCTCTTGCAAAATAGGATTGTATATTATATCCTTGTTTTTTGTATTGAGATGTACTTGTGTTACCAGCTAACGTAGTTGAAAATCCTGGATTATTAATGTAATCGAAGTTTTGATAATTATATCCAGCGGTTAAATCAATAGAACCTTTAATTGCAGAAATGTCTTTTCTATAATTTAAAAATAAATCCATCAATCTATTTTTACTTTCATTTCTGTAGTCATATTCCGCATTTACATTATTGTAAACATAATCATTATCATAACCCCCATAACTTCTTCCAGAAGTGTAATCATAACCAAAGTTAGCTACTGCTTTTAAATCTGGAAAAAAGTGTAATTTATATTCGGTTTGAATGTTTCCTAAACTTCTAAATGAAGTCCCATAATTGTGTGATTTGTTTATCAATCCAACAGGGTTTCTACTTGCCAATTGTTGGTTCCATTCAAAATATGAACCATCAGGGTTTGTTATATTTTGTGATGGATCAAAAGCCAATGAAGCTCCAATAGCACTTCTCTCACTGTAGTTGTTTTGCATTGAAGAAGTTTTGTTGTTTGCTTCGATTTTTAAGTGATTATCAAAAAAATTTCCTACTAAAGCAACACTGGTTGTTGCTCTTGAAAAATTATCTTCTTTTAAAATACCATCCATGTTTGTATAACCTGCAGAAGCTCTGTAAGTTATATTGTTAGCGCCACCAGATAATGAAATATTATGATCAGTACCAATTGCATCTCTGTAAATTTCTTTTTGCCAATCAGTATTTGCTGTACCTAAAAGCGCTTGTTGATTAGCATTTCCATAGGTAGTAACATAATTTCTTAGTTGATTACCGTTTAAAACATCTACTTTTTTTGCAATAGAACTATAAGATACATTACCATTATAGTTAACTTTCATTTCACCGCTTTTTCCTTTTTTGGTAGTTATTATAATTACACCATTTGAAGCTCTTGATCCATAAATTGCAGTAGCTGATGCGTCTTTTAAAACTGTTACGCTTTCAATGTCATTTTGGTTAATTGTAGCCAAAGGATTACGACCTCCTGTATTATCAGCAGCTACAGGAACTCCATCTATTACAAATAGAGGGTCGTTCGAGGATCCAAAACTTCCTAGGGAAGAACCTTGTCTTACTCTAATAGTTGCGCCTTCACCTGGAGCTCCACCTCCGTTTGTGATTTGTACACCAGCTACTTTACCTTGAATCATTTGATCGGCAGCAACAACGGGTCCTTTAACGAAAGACTTTTCAGTTATTGTATTGACAGAACCAGTTGCATCTTCTTTTTTCACAGTTCCATAACCAATAACTACAACATCTTGTAATTGTTGAGAATCTTCTGTTAGTGAAACTGAAATGTTTTTTTGTCCCGTGTAAATAATTGTGTTCTCTTTATAGCCTAAGTAGCTGAATACAATTATATCGTCTTGTTTTACTTTTTCTAATGAAAAATTACCATCAAAATCTGTGGTTGTTCCATTAGTTGTTCCTTTTACTACAATGTTCACACCAGGTAAAGGTTCTTGTGTACCACTATCTGTAACTACACCTTTTAGTGTGTTTTGTGCAAACATACTTAAAGGCAGAATAAGTAATAAAAGTAAAAACTTTTTTTGCAGTGTTTTCATACAAATTAATTAAGTTAAACGCTATTTAATTCTAGCTTATATCTACTTCCAATGTTAAATTTATGTAAAAAAATGATTTTAAAAAACATTTGTAGTTTAGCTGCTCACCGAAAACGTTTTCGTGTTGAAAACTTTGTAAATTAAGTTATTTTTAACAGTTAAAATTGCCATATTAAAATTTATGAATTACATTTATTGCTATATTATAAATGATATGAAGAAAAAAGTTACTTTAAAGCAAATCGCTAAAGAATTAGATGTTTCGGTTTCAACAGTTTCAAAATCTCTTAGAGATAGTCCTGAGATTAGTGAAGATACGCGTTTAAAAGTTCAAGCTTTTGCTAAACTATATAACTATAAGCCTAATAATATTGCATTAAGTTTAAAAAACAAAAAAACAAAGACAATAGGGGTTATAATTCCTGAAATTGTACATCATTTTTTTGCAACAGTAATTAGTGGAGTTGAACAAGTAGCAAATGAGACAGGCTACAATGTTATTGTATGTTTGTCTGATGAGTCATTCGATAAAGAAGTAATAAACATGGAAATGCTGGCAAATGGTAGTATTGATGGTTTTATTATGTCGCTTTCTAAAGAAACTCAACAAAAAGGAGATTATCATCATATTAAAGAAGTTATTAATCAGGGTATGCCAGTAATCATGTTTGATAGAGTAGCAAACGAGATTCTAACGGATAAAGTTATTATTGATGATTATCAAGCAGCTTACGAAGCAGTCAATTTCTTAATTCAAAATGGTGCTGAAAAAATAGCATTAATTACTACAGTAGATTATGTAAGTGTTGGGAAATTAAGAACTGAAGGATATTTAAAAGCCTTAAAAGATAATGATATTAAAGTAGAGGATAAGTATATCGTTAAAATTGAAGACATTGAGACTTGCGATTCTAAAATACATTATTTATTACACAGCGAAAAAGTTGACGCAGTCATTGCTGTGAATGAATTATTTGCAGTGGTAACTATTAAAATTGCAAATAGTTTAAATATTAATGTGCCAAATGATTTATCCGTTATCGCCTTTACTGACGGAATTATTTCTAAATTTTCTACGCCAACAATAACTACCGTTAGTCAAAATGGAGTTAAGATGGGTAGAAAGGCGGCTGAGATGTTAATAAGAAGGTTAGAGGAAGAAGAAAATGAATTTGAGGAGTACGATAGTGAATATTACAGAACAGAAGTTATAGAGACAAGTTTGATTTTAAGAGAATCTACGAAAACGAGATAGTTTTTGTAAAATTCTGATTTTAAATATTTTAAACTAAGGTTTTTAAAAGAACATTTAATTTTTTTGTTAAATTTGAACTAACTTTTTGTACATAAAAATAAATTTGTGAAATCAAAGCTTATATCACTTCCAAAAATTAAGTTTTGATAAGCACATATAACGCTTATCGATTTATTAATCAATAAATTACGATAATGGAAAAGCGTAAATTAGGTTTCTGGGAAATTTGGAACATGAGTTTCGGTTTTTTAGGAATCCAAATGGGTTTTGCCCTACAAAATGCAAACGCAAGTAGAATTCTTCAACTTTTTGGTGCCGATGTTCATGAGTTATCATGGTTTTGGATAATTGCTCCTCTGATGGGATTAATTGTGCAACCTATAATCGGACATTACAGTGATAATACTTGGTCAAGATTTGGAAGAAGAAAACCTTATTTTTTAACGGGAGCTCTTTTAGCATCAGTAGGTTTAATTTTAATGCCTCAGGCTGAAATTTTTATTGCATTCATGCCAGCACTTTGGGTTGGAGCAGGAATGTTAATGATTATGGATGCATCTTTTAATATTGCAATGGAGCCATTCCGTGCATTAGTAGGGGATAATTTAAGAGCCGATCAACACACGCTTGGGTTCAGTGTTCAAACTGCTTTAATTGGAATAGGTGCCGTGGTAGGATCATGGTTGCCTTATGTTTTAACTAATTGGTTTGGAATCAGTAATCAACCTTCAGAAACTTCTGCTGTTCCATTAAACTTAATTTATTCTTTTATTATTGGAGCAATCATTTTAGTGGCTTCAATATTAATTACCATTTTCACAACTAAAGAATATTCTCCAGAGGAATTAGAACAATTTAGAGACGAAAAAGAACACAAAGAAGCTCTTGGAGAAACTAAAGAAGCCAAGCTTTCAGATGTTTTTTCGGATTTTGCTAAAATGCCAGAAACGATGCGTCAACTAAGTTGGGTACAATTCTTTTCTTGGTTTGGATTGTTCGGTATGTGGGTTTTTACAACGCCAGCAATTGCTCAGCATATTTATGGTTTATCTATTGATGATACGAAAAGTCCAGAATTTCAATCAGCAGGAGACTGGGTTGGAATTATTTTCGGAGTTTACAATGCGGTTTCTGCTGTAGTAGCTTTTGCATTACCATACATCGCAAAACAAATTGGACGAAGAAAAACACACGCACTTTGTTTAGTTTTAGGAGGAATCGGATTAATCTCAATTTATTTTATGCCTAACAAAGAGGCTTTAATCCTCTCAATGATTTTAGTCGGATTTGCTTGGGCAAGTATTTTAGCAATGCCTTATGCAATTTTAGCGGGCTCCATTCAACCTAAAAAAATGGGTGTTTACATGGGGATTTTCAACTTCTTTATTGTAATTCCACAAATTATTAACGCTTTAATTGGTGGTCCTTTAGTGAAATACGTTTATAACGATCATGCTATTTATGCTATTGTTATGAGTGGTGTAAGTTTCCTATTGGCTGCCCTTTTGGTGTTAAAAGTTAAAGATCAAAAAGATATTTAGACCATGAGAAAAGCATTCATATTCGACCTTGATGGCGTAATCGTTGACACGGCTAAATATCATTTTTTAGCTTGGCAAAAGTTGGCCAACCAATTAGGAATCGAATTTACGCACGAACATAACGAAGGTTTAAAAGGCGTGAGCCGTGTACGTTCGTTAGACATTATTTTAGAATTGGGTAATGTTCAAGCTTCCCAAGAAGATAAAAACAAATGGTTGGTTCAAAAAAATGAAGAATACCTTTCCTATTTAGTAGACATGGACGAAAGTGAAATTCTTCCAGGTGTACTAAAAGTATTGGAATATCTGAAAAGTAAAAACCAATTCATTGCTTTGGGTTCGGCAAGTAAAAATGCACGTCCTATTTTAGAAAAAACCAATATCATGCACTTTTTTGATGCTATTGTTGACGGGAATGACGTTTCAAACGCAAAACCTGATCCAGAAGTTTTTTTAAGAGCAGCTCAATTGGTTGGAGTTTCAAATGAAAACGCTATCGTTTTTGAAGATTCAGTAGCGGGAATTCAAGCGGCTAATATTGCTAACATGATAAGTGTAGGAATTGGTGAGGCATCTGTCTTACACGAAGCAAAGTACAATTTTAAAGATTTCACCTTTATGGATGAAGCCTTTCTATCGCAATTAATTGGTTAAGAAATTGACTAATTGACACATTAACAAAATTGACATATTACAAAAATGAATCAAGATTATATAAAACCCGACAATTGGTCGATTATTGAAGAAGGATTTGATGTAGAACGAGTTAAATCTTCTGAAAGTTTATTTAGTATCGGAAACGGTGCTATGGGGCAACGCGCTAATTTTGAAGAACACTATTCAGGCAAAACGTTTCAAGGTAGTTACATTGCTGGAATTTATTATCCCGATAAAACAAAAGTAGGTTGGTGGAAAAACGGTTATCCTGAATATTTCGCTAAAGTATTAAACGCACCAAATTGGATAGGAATTGACATCGAAATCAATGGCGAAAATTTAGATTTAGCCAAATGTCAGTCGGTTTCTAATTTCCGTCGCGAGTTGAACATGAAAGAAGGTATCTATTATCGTTCTTTCCAAGCAACTTTAGCAAACGGAACTGAAATTGCTGTTAAGGTACAACGTTTCTTATCTTTAGATTTGGACGAAGTTGGCGTTATCAATTACGAAATCACCGCATTAAATTCGGATGCAAAAATTGTTTTCAAACCCTATGTTGATGCTGGAGTTCATAACGAAGATGCTAATTGGGAAGAGAAATTTTGGGAACCAATCAGCGTAAAACATTCAGGAAACGAAGCTTTCGTAACCGCTAGAACTTTCAAAACACATTTCACAGCTACTACTTTCATGCATAACAGTATTTTGTTAGAAGGTTCTAATTTAAGTGTAGCACCTGTAAGTGTTCAAGAAACAAAAGATAAAATTCAATTTTCATATGAAGTTGCTGTTACAAAAGGGCAAACCACAACGATTCAAAAAATTGGCGGTTATGCCGTTTCAATGAATCATGAAAATACTATCATTGGAGCAAAAAATAGTATCGCAAAAGCATTAGAAATTGGAGTTTCACAATTAACTGAAAACCAAAAACAAGCTTGGGCAAAAATTTGGGAAATGAGCGATATCACTATTGATGGCGATGTGAAAGCGCAGCAAGGAATTCGTTTCAATATTTTCCAATTGAATCAAACCTATTTAGGAAAAGATTCTAGATTAAATATTGGTCCAAAAGGATTTACAGGTGAAAAATACGGAGGTTCTACTTATTGGGATACCGAGGCCTATTGTATTCCTTTTTATATGGCTACCAAAGACCAACAAGTTGCTCGAAATTTATTAGCATATCGTTACAATCAATTGGATAAAGCGATTGAAAATGCCGAAAAATTAGGTTTCAAAAATGGTGCAGCTTTGTATCCTATGGTAACGATGAATGGTGAAGAATGTCACAACGAATGGGAAATTACTTTCGAGGAAATTCACAGAAATGGTGCCATCGCTTTCGCTATTTATAACTATTACCGATTTACAGGAGATTATTCGTATATTCCAGAAAAAGGTTTAGAAGTTTTAATCGGAATTGCGCGTTTTTGGCATCAAAGAGCTACTTTTTCAACGTATAGAAATCAATATGTGATTTTAGGAGTAACAGGTCCAAATGAGTACGAAAATAACGTAAACAACAATTGGTACACAAATTACATAGCAAAATGGTGTATTGATTACACTGTTGAGCAAATCAACAAAATTGAAAACGAATATCCATCGGATTATACCCGAATCATGAATAAAGTGAAATTATCACAAGCCGAAATTTCAGCAATGAAAAAAGTAGCTGATAATATGTATTTTCCTTATTCCGAAGAACACGGTGTATATTTACAGCAAGATGGTTTCTTAGATAAAGAATTGATTACCGTAGCGGATTTAGATAAATCGCAACGACCAATTAATCAAAAATGGTCTTGGGATAGAATTTTACGTTCACCATATATCAAACAAGCCGATACGTTACAAGGATTCTATTTCTTCGAAGATCATTTTACTAAAGAAGAATTGGAAAAACATTTCGATTTTTACGAACCATTTACGGTTCACGAAAGTTCGCTTTCGCCTTGTGTGCATTCGATTCAAGCAGCTGTTTTGGGAAGAATGGAACAAGCGTATACGTTTTATTTAAGAACTTCACGTTTGGACTTAGACGATTACAACAAGGAAGTAGAAGAAGGTTTACACATTACTTCAATGGCTGGAACTTGGATGAGTATCGTTGAAGGTTTTGGCGGAATGCGTGTTAGAAATAACCAATTGCATTTTGAACCAAAAATTCCAGCACAATGGAAAGGCTATTCTTTCAAAGTGAATTTCAGAAACGCTATTGTAAAAGTAGAAGTAAAACAAGAAGGAACAAACGTTTCTATTGAAGGAAATTCAGATGTGGAAGTGTTTGTAAATGGTGAATCGCAATTAATTAAATAGTAAGACATGAAATCGCCATTAACAAAAAGTTTGCACAAGCAAACACCTATGATTAAAAAAGGCGATACCATATGTTACCGCTAAAAAATAAAATTTAAACATATGAATAAATATTTTGTTTCAGTATTAGTGATGGTTTTTTCGATTTTTGGGATGAATGCTCAAGAATTAAAATCGCCAAATGGGAATTTCAAGATGATTTTTGCTTTAGAAAATGATGGTACACCAACGTACCAACTTTTCATGAAGAACAAAGAAATCATCAAAAAAAGTAAGTTGGGTTTAGAACTTCAAAAAGATAAAAAGTCGTTATTAAATGACTTTAAATTGGTAAACGAAGTTCGTAACACTTTCGATGAAACTTGGAAAACCGTTTGGGGTGAGGAAACCGAAATCCGAAACCATTACAACGAATTAGCATTAACTCTGAAACAAAACGAAACGGAACGACAAGTAATCATTCGTTTTCGATTATTCAATGATGGTTTAGGTTTTCGTTACGAATTTCCAGAACAAAAAAACTTGACTTACTTCGTTTTAAAAGAAGAACGTACTGAGTTCGCCATGACAGGTGATCACACCGCATTTTGGATTCCAGGTGATTACGATACACAAGAATACGATTTTACAGAAAGTAAATTAACCGAAATTAGAAAGTTATTCCGTGGTGCTGTTTCTGAAAATGCATCACAAAAACAATTTTCAGATACCGGAGTTCAAACGTCTTTGATGCTAAAAACTGCGGACGGAATTTACATCAACATTCACGAAGCAGCATTAATTAATTATTCGTGCATGCACTTGAATTTAGACGATAAGAATTTGGTTTTTCAATCGCATTTAACTCCAGATGCTAAAGGAAATAAAGGACATTTACAAGCACCTTGTGTTTCGCCTTGGAGAACCATAATTGCAAGTGCTGATGCTCGAGATATTTTAGCTTCTAGAATGACATTGAACTTAAATGAGCCTTGTAAAATCGAAGATACGTCTTGGATTAAACCTGTAAAATATATCGGTGTTTGGTGGGAAATGATTACCGGAAAAAGCTCTTGGGCATACACAGATGAAATTCCATCCGTTCAATTAGGAGTGACGGATTTCACCAAAGCTAAACCAAATGGTAAACATGCAGCGAATACCAAACACGTAAAAGAATATATTGATTTTGCTGCTAAACATGGTTTCGATGCGGTTTTAGTAGAAGGTTGGAACGAAGGTTGGGAAGACTGGTTCGGTCACGAAAAAGATTATGTATTCGATTTCGTTACTCCTTACCCTGATTTTGATGTAAAAGGAATTCACGAATATGCGAAATCTAAAGGTGTAAAAATGATTATGCACCATGAAACTTCTGGTTCAACAAGAAATTATGAGCGTCATTTAGATAAGGCTTTTCAATTTATGAATGACAATGGTTATGACGCAGCTAAAACGGGTTATGTAGGTAATATTTTACCTTTAGGCGAACATCATTATAGTCAATCGATTTTAAATCATTATCAATATGTGATTGAAAAAGCAGTCGATTATAAAATCATGATTAATGCGCATGAAGCAGTTCGCCCAACAGGAATTTGCAGAACGTATCCAAACATGATTGGTAACGAATCAGCTCGTGGAACAGAATTTCAAGCGTTTGGTGGTTCAAAAGCAAATCATACTACTTTGTTGCCTTTTACACGTTTATTAGGTGGTCCAATGGATTACACACCAGGAATTTTTGAAATGAATATATCAAAATTAAATCCAAACAACAATTCACATGTGAATACAACATTAGCGAATCAATTGGGATTGTATGTAGTGATGTATTCGCCACTTCAAATGGCTGCTGATTTACCTGAAAATTACAATCGTTTCTTAGATGCGTTCCAATTTATTAAAGATGTTCCAGTTGATTGGTCAACTACAAAATATTTGGAAGCTGAGCCAGGTTACTATTTAACAATTGCTAGAAAAGATAAAAATTCAAACAATTGGTTTGTGGGTAATACTAATGGTTACAACAAAAGAAGCGCAACAATTAGCTTAGATTTCTTAGAAAAAGGGAAAAAATATGAAGCAATAATTTATGCTGATGCAAAAGATGCTGATTATAAAACGAATCCTCAAGCTTATGTAATTTCGAAACAAAAAGTTACCAATAAAACAAAACTAAAAATGACTTCAGCTGCAGGTGGTGGTTACGCTATCAGTATTGTTGAGGTAAAATAATCATGGATTCCTCCTTTTGTCATGATGACAATTGGAGGAATTTTATTAAGTAGACAATTTTAGATTATGAAAAAACTACTGTACATACTTACAACGCTATTTACAATTTCAATTTCTGCCCAAATTGATAAAATGGAACCTCCATTTTGGTTTGAAGGAATGAATAAAAGCGAAATTCAAATTCTGTTTTACGGAAAAAATATAGCGCAAAATTCAGTTTCGGTTTCGAATAATGTTGTGATTACGAATGTCACTAAAACTGAAAATCCGAATTATCTTTTCGTAACGATTGATACTAAAAATGTTGCCGCGCAAACGCTGAAGTTTCAATTTAAAAACGTTAAAAAATCATTTTCAAAAGATTTCGAAATCAAAAAAAGAAAAGAAAATTCTGCTAATAGAAAAAGCTTCGATGCTTCTGATGTAATGTATTTGCTAATGCCAGATCGTTTTGCAAATGGTGACGAAAGCAACGATTCTTCTTCAAAATTACAAGAAAAAGGAAATAGAAATTTGCCAGGTGGAAGACACGGTGGCGACATTCAAGGAATCATCGATCATTTAGATTATATCCAAGAATTAGGCGCAACGGCAATTTGGTCAACACCACTTTGCGAAGACAACGATAAAGGCTATTCGTATCACACCTACGGTCAATCGGATGTATATCAAATCGATGCGCGTTACGGAACCAATGAAGATTACAAACGTTTAGCTGCGGAAATGCACAAACGTGACATGAAATTAATCAAAGATTATGTAACGAATCACTGGGGAGCCGAACATTGGATGTTTAAAGATATGCCAACATACGATTGGTTTCATCAATTTCCGGGTTACGCCCAAAGTAATTATCGCATGACTACGCAGTTTGATCCGAACGCTTCTGAGCGCGATGCGAAATATTGCATGGACGGATGGTTTGTGCCAAGTATGCCTGATTTAAATCAGTCGAATCCATTAGTGTTGAATTATTTAATTCAAAATGCGATTTGGTGGATAGAATATGCAGATTTAGATGGTTATAGAGTAGATACGTATTCGTATAACGATAAAGACGGAATTGCAAAATGGACAAAAGCGATTACTGACGAATATCCCTATTTTAACATTGTAGGGGAAGTTTGGATGCACGATCAAGCACAAATGTCTTATTGGCAAAAAGATAGCCCAATTGCTAAAATCCAAAGTTATAATTCATATTTACCAAGTGTAATGGATTTTACGTTGCACGATGCTTTTGGGAATGTTTTTAATGAAGATAAAGCAGGTTGGAATGATGGTGTAATCAAATTTTACGACAATTTTACTAATGATTTCTTGTATGCAAATCCAAATAATTTGTTGATATTTTTAGAGAATCACGATACAGGTCGTTTTAATCAGATTTATAAAAATGATTTTGCGAAATACCAATTGGGAATGACCATAATGGCAACCATGAGAGGAATTCCACAATTGTATTACGGTTCTGAAATTGGAATGGCGGGCGATAAAGGAAAAGGAGATGCCGATATTCGTCAAGATTTTCCTGGAGGATGGAAAGGCGATACAAACAATGCTTTTTCTGCAAGTGGAAGAACAGCTGAACAAGCCAAATACTTTGACTTTTCAAAAAAAATATTGAATTGGAGAAAAAACAAAGCAGTTATTCACACTGGAAAATTAACGCATTACATTCCTGAAAATAATGTCTATGTCTATTTCCGTCATAATGACAAAGAAACGGTTATGGTGGTTATTAATAATGCACCAGATGCTCAAAAATTGAATCTTTCTCGTTTTCAAGAAAATATCAAATCGTTTACTTCTGGGAATGATATTCTTTCAGGAGAAACCATCGATTTGAAAACTGAATTAGCGATAGATGGAAAATCATCTATGATTTTAGAATTGAAATAATGAAACAACTATTACTCTTTCTATTATGCTCTTGTTTTACTTTTTCTCAAAGTAAGATAAAATCATATGTTCTTGAAAATTCAGGAAAATTTGAAGGAAATATAGAAAGAGTAGATAGTTTTCCATCAAAATATATTGTGCCAAGAACGGTTGATATTTGGTTGCCAAAAACTTATTCTATAACAAAAAAGTACAATGTTTTATACATGCATGATGGACAAATGCTTTTTGATTCAACTAAAACTTGGAACAAACAAGAATGGAAAGTTGATGAAGTGGCATCCCAACTTATGCTAGAAAATAAAGTAAATGATTTTATTGTTGTGGCCATTTGGAACATTCCAAATTTACGTCACATGGATTTGTATCCAAAAAAACCTTACGAATCTCTTTCAAATGAGTTAAAAGAGAAAATTCAAATGGAAGCTAAAAAATCGCAATTTCCATTTGATGATAGCAAAATAAACTCGGATAACTATTTGAAATTTATTGTAGAAGAATTGAAGCCATATATAGATAAAAAGTATTCGGTTTTTACTACTGCAAATCACACTGCTATTATGGGTTCGAGTATGGGCGGATTGATTTCGATGTATGCCTTATGTGAATATCCAAATATATTCGGAAAAGCAGCTTGTTTGTCAACGCATTGGATTGGATTTAGAGAATTTGAAAACAATCCTATTCCGGAATTTTTTTTCGCGTATATGGAAAAGAAATTACCAGAAGCTAAACACCACAAAATATATTTTGATTACGGAACGGAAACTTTGGATGCTTTCTACTTAAAATACGAATATCGAGTTGATGAAATTTTAAAAGCAAAGGGATATACAGAAGTAGATTCTCGAAATTTAAAGTTTGAAGGCGAAAACCATTCCGAAGCATCTTGGCAAAAGAGAATCCACATTCCGTTAGAATTTATGTTTGGAAAATAAAATTATAAAAAAATGAAAAAATCACTCATTACTGCTTTAGCTGTTTTAACATTATTTAGTTGTAAAAATGAAACAGAAAAAACACCAGAAAATTCAAAAACTGAAATCGCTAAATTTTCTTCAGATGTAGAAGAAAGTTCGGTAATTTATGAAGTTAATATCCGCCAATATTCTCCTGAAGGAACGTTTAATGCCTTTACAAAAGATATTCCACAATTGAAAGAATTGGGAGTAAAAATCATTTGGGTAATGCCTATTTTTCCCATTTCTCAAACCAAAAGAAAAGCAACAGGAGGCGATGATAGCAAATTCGCTTCTGAAATGCCAAAAGAAGAACAACACAAATATTTAGGTAGTTACTACGCGGTTTCCGATTTCAAAAAAGTAAATCCAGAGTTTGGAACAATTGAAGATTTTAGAAATTTAGTAAAAACAGCTCATGATAATGGAATGTATGTAATCTTAGATTGGGTGCCAAATCATACTGGTTGGGATCATGTTTGGATTAAAGAACATCCAGAATATTATACTAAAAATGAGAAAGGAGAAATCATCGATCCAATCAATCCAGAAACTGGAGAATCTTGGGGTTGGTCAGATGTAGCGGATTTAAATTACGACAATCAAGAATTGCGCAAAGAAATGACTTCTGATATGTTGCATTGGGTGAAGAACGAAAATATTGATGGTTTCCGTTGTGATGTAGCAAGTAATGTGCCTTTAGATTTTTGGCAACAAGCGATTCCGCAATTAAGAAAAGAAAAAAATATCTTCATGTTAGCAGAAGCTTGGGAACCAGAATTATTAAAAGAGGGTTTGTTTGATATGGCGTATGCTTGGGAAGGTCATCATTTAATGAATGATATTGCAAAAGGCAAAAAGCTGGTTGCTGATTGGGATAACTACATGCAAAAAGTTTCTAAAGAATATGAAGCAAATGATATTCTAATGAATTTTGTGGATAATCATGATGAAAATTCTTGGAATGGAACAATCAATTCAAGGTTAGGTAAAGCTAGAGAAGCTATGATAACTTTGTCTTATGTGACGCCGGGAATGCCTTTGATTTATAGCGGAGATGAATATGGATTAGACCATAGTTTAAAGTTTTTTGAAAAGGATTCTATTCCAAAAATAAAAGGGAAGGAATGGGATTTGCTAACGAAGTTAGGAAAATTGAAAAATAACAGAATCGCTTTAGCTGGAGGAAAACAAAAAGCGAGTTATAAGAAAATTGAAACGTCTAATCCTAACATTTTAGCATTTGAAAGAGCTAAAGATGGTAATAAAATAATTTTCATAGCTAATTTAAGTAATGAAGTACAAGGATTTGAAAATCCATTTCATCAATCTTTTACAGATTATATAAAAAATGAAAAATATGATTTGTCATCTACATCTTATTTAAAATTAAAACCTTGGCAGTATTTTATATTAGAAGAATAAAATAGCTTTCAATTAAAATTTTACAGCATTTGGTTCGTACCAAATGCTTTTTGTTTTAAATAACTTGAAAATTAAATAATTAAGGTTTGGATTATAAAAAATAATTTCTACCTTTGCCGTCCCTAAAATAGGGTAGTTAAAAAAAGTATTAATTTATTAGTAATTATGCCAACAATTCAACAATTAGTAAGAACTGGAAGAGCCAAAATAACTAAGAAGAGTAAATCGGCTGCTTTAGATTCTTGTCCTCAAAGAAGAGGGGTTTGTACGCGTGTTTACACTACAACACCTAAAAAACCAAACTCAGCAATGCGTAAAGTTGCGCGTGTGCGTTTGACAAATGGTAATGAAGTAAATGCTTACATCCCAGGAGAAGGACACAATCTACAAGAGCACTCGATAGTATTAGTTAGAGGTGGAAGGGTAAAAGATTTACCAGGAGTTAGATACCACATCGTTCGTGGTGCTTTGGATACAGCCGGAGTTAACGGTCGTTTACAAAGAAGATCTAAATATGGTGCTAAACGCCCTAAAGACAAAAAGTAATTTTAAAAACTTTTAAAGAAAAGACATGAGAAAAAGACAGGCCAAAAAAAGACCTCTTTTACC
>JAIXHM010000003.1 GCA_030145825.1 Flavobacterium sp. | reverse complement strand
TTACCACTTTAATATTATCGATACTCCAGGTCACGTTGACTTTACAGTAGAGGTGAATCGTTCTTTACGTGTATTAGATGGTTTAGTATTCTTGTTTTCTGCAGTAGATGGTGTTGAGCCTCAATCAGAAACTAACTGGAGATTGGCCGATAATTATAAAGTTCCTCGTATGGGATTTGTTAATAAGATGGACCGTCAAGGTTCTAACTTCTTAGCGGTATGTCAGCAAGTAAAAGATATGTTGAAATCAAATGCAGTGCCTTTAGTTTTACCTATCGGTGATGAGGCTGATTTCAAAGGAGTAGTTGACTTAATCAAAAACCAAGCAATTGTTTGGCATGATGAAACTCAAGGTGCTACTTTTGATATTGTTCCAATTCCAGAGGATTTAGTTGCTGAAGCTAAACAATATAGAGCGCAGTTAATTGAGGAAGTTGCTGCATATGATGAAAACTTATTAGAGAAATTCATGGAAGATGAAGACTCTATTACAGAGGAAGAAATCAATAATGCATTAAGAAGAGCAACTATCGATATGGCTATTATTCCAATGTTATGTGGATCTTCATTCAAAAACAAAGGAGTTCAGTTCATGTTAGATGCAGTTTGTAAATTCTTACCTTCTCCATTGGATAAAGAAGCTATCGAAGGAACAAACCCTGATACTGATGAGCCTATTTCAAGAAAACCATCTGTAAATGATCCATTCGCGGCTTTAGCATTTAAAATTGCTACTGATCCTTATGTTGGTCGTTTGGCTTTCTTCCGTGCTTATTCAGGACGTTTAGATGCTGGTTCTTATGTATTGAATAATCGTTCAGGAAACAAAGAGCGTATCTCTCGTATCTACCAAATGCATGCTAACAAGCAAAATGCAATTGAATATATTGAAGCTGGAGATATTGGAGCAGCTGTAGGATTTAAAGACATCAAAACAGGTGATACTTTATCAGATGAAAAACACCCAATCGTGTTAGAATCAATGGTATTCCCTGATCCTGTAATCGGTATCGCAGTTGAGCCTAAAACAAAAGCTGATGTTGATAAAATGGGTATGGCTTTAGCTAAATTAGCTGAGGAGGATCCTACTTTCACAGTAAGAACTGACCATGCTTCAGGACAAACAATTATTTCTGGAATGGGTGAGCTTCACTTAGATATCATTGTAGACCGTATGCGTCGTGAGTTTAAAGTTGAAGTGAATCAAGGTGAACCACAGGTTGAGTACAAAGAGGCATTCACTAGAAAAGCACAACACAGAGAAGTTTATAAGAAACAATCAGGTGGACGTGGTAAATTTGGTGATATCGTATTCGAAATTGGACCAGCTGACGAAGTTGATGGAAAAGTGCCTGTAGGGTTGCAATTTGTTAACGAAGTAAAAGGTGGTAATGTACCTAAAGAATATATTCCAGCTGTAGAAAAAGGTTTCAGAGAAGCTATGAAATCAGGACCTTTAGCAGGTTATGAAGTTGATAGTTTAAAGGTAACTTTGTTAGATGGATCTTTCCACCCTGTAGATTCGGATGCGCTTTCTTTCGAATTGGCAGCTAAATTAGGATATAAAGAATCTGCTAAAGCTGCAGGTGCTGTAATCCTTGAGCCAATCATGAAATTAGAGGTGTTAACTCCGGAAGAAAATATGGGTGATATCGTTGGGGATTTAAATAGAAGAAGAGGTCAAGTAAACAATATGGATGATAGAGCGGGTTCTAAAGTAATTAAAGCTTCTGTTCCGCTTTCTGAAATGTTTGGTTATGTAACTACTTTAAGAACATTGTCTTCTGGTAGAGCAACTTCAACTATGGAATTTTCTCACTATGCAGAAACTCCTTCTAATATTTCTGAAGAAGTTATTAAGAAAGCTAAAGGTGCTAATGCTTAATTTTTAAAAAGATGAGTCAAAAAATTAGAATAAAATTAAAATCATACGATCACAACTTAGTTGATAAATCAGCTGAGAAAATCGTTAAGACTGTAAAAAGTACAGGTGCAGTTGTAACTGGTCCAATTCCGTTACCAACGCATAAAAAGATTTTTACTGTATTACGTTCTCCACACGTAAACAAAAAATCTAGAGAGCAATTTGAATTAAGCTCTTATAAAAGATTATTAGATATTTATAGTTCTTCTTCAAAGACTATTGATGCTTTAATGAAATTAGAGTTGCCAAGTGGTGTTGAAGTAGAAATTAAAGTTTGATAATATTTTAATCTGATATAAAAACCGTCTGAATCCAAAGGTTCAGCGGTTTTTTTTAAGTTTTAAATCGTTCATTTTGGTTACAAATTATGATAAAAAATTTGTAACTAATTAAATTTGTTTGATTTAAAATAAAATTATATATTTGCACCCTCAAATTGAGGTAGTGCATCTGTATAGATGTGTTTGAAAATAAGAATATTAATTAATAATTGTTAAATATGTCTGGGTTAATCGGAAGAAAAATCGGCATGACTAGTATCTTTGACGAAAACGGAAAAAACATTCCGTGTACAGTTATTGAAGCAGGTCCATGCGTTGTTACCCAAGTCAGAACCAACGAGGTTGACGGGTATGAAGCTCTTCAACTTGGTTTCGATGACAAGACTGAAAAGCATACAGTAAAAGCTGAAGCAGGTCACTTCAAGAAAGCTGGAACTGATGCTAAGAAGAAAGTCGTTGAATTCAAGTATTTTGAAGAAAAACACAATTTAGGAGATGTGTTAACTGTTGATTTATTCAACGAAGGAGAATTTGTAGATGTACAAGGTGTGTCTAAGGGTAAAGGTTTTCAAGGGGTTGTGAAACGTCACGGATTTGGTGGTGTTGGGCAAGCAACTCACGGTCAACATAACCGTTTAAGAGCGCCAGGTTCTGTTGGAGCATCTTCTTATCCATCAAGAGTATTCAAAGGAATGCGTATGGCGGGTAGAACAGGAGGAGAAAATGTAACAGTTCAAAACCTTAGAGTTTTAAAAGTGGTTGCGGAAAAAAACCTTTTAGTTGTTAAAGGTTGTGTTCCTGGTCATAAAAACTCTTACGTAATCATTCAGAAGTAATGGAAGTAAAAGTATTAGATATCAACGGAAAAGATACAGGTCGTAAAGTACAACTTTCTGACTCTGTTTTCGCAATTGAGCCTAATAACCATGCTCTTTATCTTGATGTTAAACAATATTTAGCAAATCAAAGACAAGGTACTCACAAGTCTAAAGAGAGAGCTGAGGTAGCTGGAAGTACTCGTAAAATTAAAAAACAAAAAGGTACAGGTACAGCGCGTGCAGGTAGTGTTAAATCTCCTGTATTTGTAGGTGGTGGTAGAATTTTTGGTCCAAAACCAAGAAACTATTCTTTCAAATTAAATAAAAACTTAAAAAGATTAGCTCGTAAATCTGCTTTATCATTAAAAGCTCAAGAGTCTAACTTAGTAGTTGTTGAGGATTTTACATTTGAAGCACCAAGCACTAAAAATTTCATTAATGTATTGAAAGCTTTAGGGTTAGAAAGTAAAAAGTCATTATTCGTATTGGGTGATACAAATAAAAATGTATATTTGTCGTCACGCAATTTACAATCAACTTCTGTTGTAACTGCTTCAGAATTAAATACTTATGCAGTAATGAATGCAAAAAGTTTAGTTTTAACTGAAGGTTCGGTAAACGGAATTGAATCTAATTTAAGTTAATAATAAGGTTATGAGTATCATTATTAAGCCAATTATTACTGAAAAAATTACCAAAGATGGTGAAGTTTTTAACCGTTTTGGTTTTGTAGTTGCTAAGAATGCTAACAAAATTCAAATCAAAAATGCAGTTGAGGCTGCTTATGGAGTGAATGTTGTTGCTGTAAATACTATGAACTATAGAGCTGATAGAAGTGTTAAATACACCAAAAGTGGTTTAATCAGTGGAAAAACAAATGCTTACAAAAAAGCAGTTGTTCAAGTTCAAGAGGGTGAAACAATAGATTTTTATAATAATATCTAATAGAAAATGTCAGTTAGAAAATTAAAACCTATTACCCCGGGTCAGCGTTTTAGAGTTGTAAATAGCTTTGACACTATTACAACTGATAAGCCGGAAAAGTCATTATTGGCTCCGAAAAAAAACTCAGGAGGTAGAAATAGTCAAGGAAAGATGACCATGCGCTACACAGGTGGTGGTCACAAACAAAAGTATCGTGTTGTAGATTTTAAAAGAGCTAAAGCTGGTGTTCCAGCTGTAGTTAAAACTATTGAGTACGATCCAAATCGTTCAGCTTTTATTTCATTAATCGCTTATGCTGATGGAGCTAAAACTTACATCATTGCGCAAAACGGATTACAAGTTGGACAAACTGTAGTTTCTGGTGAGAATGCAGCTCCTGAAATTGGAAATGCATTACCTTTAAGTAAAATTCCTCTAGGTACAGTTATTTCTTGTATCGAATTAAGACCAGGTCAAGGAGCAGTTATTGCTCGTTCTGCAGGAACTTTTGCTCAATTAATGGCAAGAGATGGAAAATATGCTACAATTAAAATGCCTTCTGGCGAAACAAGATTAATCTTGTTAACTTGTACGGCTACAATTGGAGCAGTATCTAACTCAGATCACCAATTAGTTGTATCAGGTAAAGCCGGTAGATCAAGATGGTTAGGTAGAAGACCTAGAACTAGACCGGTAGCAATGAACCCTGTTGATCACCCAATGGGAGGTGGTGAAGGACGTTCTTCTGGAGGTCACCCACGTTCAAGAAAAGGTTTACCTGCTAAAGGTTATAGAACTCGTTCTAAGGTTAACCCGAGTAATAAGTATATTGTAGAACGTAGAAAGAAATAATTAGATAGACATGGCACGTTCATTAAAAAAAGGACCTTACGTACACTATAAATTAGAGAAGAAAGTTTTAGAAAACGCTGAGAATGGAAACAAAGCTGTGATCAAAACATGGTCAAGAGCTTCTATGATTACTCCAGATTTCGTTGGACAAACTATCGCAGTACATAATGGTCGTCAATTTGTTCCTGTTTACGTAACTGAGAACATGGTAGGTCATAAATTAGGAGAATTTTCGCCAACTAGATCATTCCGTGGTCACGCTGGTGCAAAAAATAAAGGTAAAAAATAATAAGAAGCTATGGGAGTTCGTAAAAGAGAAAGAGCCGAGCAAGTTAAGGAAGCTAAAGCACAAGTTGCTTTCGCTAAATTAAACAATTGCCCTACTTCACCTAGAAAGATGCGTTTAGTAGCTGACTTAGTAAGAGGTAAGAAAGTAGAATTAGCTCTAAATATATTAAGATTTAGTCAAAAAGAAGCTTCTAGAAAATTAGAAAAATTGTTGTTATCAGCAATTAACAACTATCAGCAAAAAAATGCTGAGGCTAATTTAGAAGAAGCTGGCTTATTTGTAAAAGAGATCCGTGTTGATGGTGGTATGATGTTAAAAAGACTTCGTCCAGCTCCACAAGGTCGTGCACACAGAATTAGAAAACGCTCTAACCACGTAACTATCGTGTTAGGAGAAAATAATAACACACAAAGCTAATAAACAGTATGGGACAAAAGACAAATCCAATCGGAAATAGACTTGGTATCATCAGAGGATGGGACTCAAACTGGTACGGTGGAAATGACTACGGAGATAAAATCGCTGAGGATTACAAAATCCGTAAGTATATCCATGCGCGTTTATCAAAAGCTAGTGTTTCTAAGATAATTATCGAGAGAACTTTAAAGCTTGTAACCGTTACTATCACTACTGCTAGACCTGGTATCATTATCGGGAAAGGTGGTCAAGAGGTAGACAAGTTAAAAGAAGAACTTAAGAAAATTACTGACAAAGAGGTTCAAATTAACATCTTTGAAATTAAAAGACCTGAGTTAGATGCTTATTTAGTAGCTAACAGTATTGCTCGTCAAATTGAAAGCAGAATTTCTTACAGAAGAGCTATTAAAATGGCTATCGCTGCTGCAATGAGAATGAATGCAGAGGGAATCAAAGTTATGATTTCTGGTCGTTTAAACGGTGCTGAAATGGCTCGTTCAGAGCACTTCAAAGAAGGTAGAATTCCTCTATCAACTTTTAGAGCAGACATCGATTATGCTTTAGCTGAAGCTCATACTACTTACGGTAGAATGGGTATCAAAGTATGGATCATGAAAGGTGAAGTTTACGGTAAAAGAGATTTATCTCCACTTGTAGGTATGGACAAACAAAAGTCTAAATCTTCAGGAAATGGAAATCAAGGTAAATCTGGTAAACCAGCTCGTAAAAGAAAGTAATTATTTTAAATTAAAGAAAAATGTTACAGCCTAAAAGAACAAAATACCGTAAGGTACAGAAAGGTAAAATGAAAGGAGTATCTCAAAGAGGTCATGAACTTTCTAACGGAATGTTCGGAATTAAATCTTTAGATTATTCTTTCATTACTTCTCGTCAAATCGAAGCTGCACGTATCGCTGCAACTCGTTTTATGAAAAGAGAAGGACAGTTATGGATTAAAATCTTCCCAGATAAGCCTATTACAAAGAAACCTCTTGAAGTACGTATGGGTAAAGGTAAAGGTGCAGTTGAATATTGGGCTGCAGTTGTAAAACCAGGAAGAATTATGTTTGAAGTTGGTGGTGTGCCACTATCTGTTGCAAAAGAGGCTTTACGTCTTGCTGCACAAAAACTTCCTGTTAAAACTAAGTTTATTGTTGCTAGAGATTTCGAAGCATAATTAATTAATTATTATGAAACAATCAGAAATAAAAAATCTATCTGCAGCTGAGTTACAAGAGAAACTTAGTGAGTTAAAGAAAACTTATGCCGACCTTAAAAATGCTCACACTATTTCTCCTATTGAAAATCCTCTTCAATTAAGAAATGTAAGAAGAGCGGTTGCGAGAATAGCTACAGAGTTAACTAAAAGAGAGTTACAATAATTGTATTCTGCTGAAAGATGGAAAATAGAAATTTAAGAAAAGAAAGAATTGGTGTTGTTACAAGTAACAAAATGGAGAAATCTATTGTTGTTTCTGAAACTAGAAGAGTGAAGCACCCATTATATGGTAAGTTCGTGTTGAAAACTAAAAAATATGTTGCACACGACGAAACGAACGATTGTAATATTGGAGATACTGTAAGAATCATGGAAACACGTCCTTTAAGTAAATCTAAATGTTGGAGATTAGTTGAAATCATTGAAAGAGCGAAGTAATTATGGTACAACAAGAGTCAAGATTAAAAGTAGCAGACAACACGGGAGCTAAAGAAGTTTTAACTATTCGTGTTTTAGGAGGAACGAAACGTCGTTACGCCTCTGTAGGTGACAAAATTGTAGTTGCAATTAAAGATGCAACTCCTAACGGAAACGTTAAAAAAGGAGCTGTTTCAACTGCAGTTGTTGTTCGTACTAAGAAAGAAGTTAGAAGAGCTGATGGATCTTACATCCGTTTCGATGATAATGCTTGTGTTTTATTAAACGCAGCAGGTGAAATGAGAGGTACTCGTGTATTCGGCCCTGTAGCTAGAGAACTTCGTGAAAAACAATTCATGAAAATTGTATCATTAGCACCTGAGGTGCTTTAATTCTAAAAATGATGGCAAAGCTAAAAATTAAATCAGGAGACGTTGTGAAAGTTATCGCAGGTGACCATAAAGGTACTGAAGGTAAAGTTGTGCGCGTTCTTCGTGAAGCAAATAAAGCGATAGTTGAAGGTGTAAATATGGTGTCTAAACACACTAAGCCAAGTGCTAAAAACCCTCAAGGTGGTATCGTTAAGAAAGAGGCTCCTATTCATATTTCTAACTTATCTTTAATCGATTCTAAAACAAAATCGGTTACTAAAGTTGGTTATAAAATTGAAGGAGATAAGAAAGTAAGATTTTCAAAAAAATCTAATCAAGTATTATAGTTATGGCTTATATACCTAGATTAAAAGAAGAATATAAGAGTAGAGTTATCGCTGCTCTTACAGAAGAGTTCGGTTACAAAAATGTAATGCAAGTTCCTAAACTTGAAAAAATTGTTGTAAGCCGTGGAGTTGGTGCAGCTGTATCTGATAAAAAATTAGTTGATCACGCTGTAGAAGAAATCACCAAAATTACTGGTCAAAAAGCAGTAGCTACTATTTCTAAGAAAGACGTTGCGTCTTTCAAATTAAGAAAAGGTATGCCAATTGGTGCTAAAGTTACTTTACGTGGCGAAAGAATGTATGAGTTTTTAGATAGACTTGTTACTTCATCTTTACCTCGTGTACGTGACTTCGGTGGAATCAAATCTAATGGTTTCGATGGTAGAGGTAACTATAACTTAGGAGTTGTTGAGCAAATCATCTTCCCTGAGATTGATATCGATAAAGTAAATAGAATTGCTGGTTTCGACATCACTTTCGTTACATCTGCTAACACAGATAAAGAAGCAAAATCATTATTAGCAGAATTAGGTTTACCTTTTAAAAAGAATTAAGACATGGCTAAAGAATCTATGAAAGCCCGTGAGGCTAAAAGAGAAGCGCTAGTAGCTAAATATGCTGAAAAAAGAAAAGCTTTAAAAGAAGCTGGAGATTATGAAGCATTACAGAAATTACCTAAAAATGGTTCACCTGTACGTTTACACAATCGTTGTAAATTAACAGGAAGACCAAGAGGTTACATGCGTCAATTTGGTATTTCACGTGTAACATTCCGTGAGATGGCTAACCAAGGATTAATTCCAGGTGTTAAAAAATCAAGCTGGTAAGAAAAATTTGTTATTATAAATAAAAAGTGTACATTTGCACACTTTTTGTTTGAAAAGTATTCTTGTAAGTCGCAAAAGTGCTCTAAAAAGAGTGCTATTGCGGCTTATAGGAGTAAATATAAATTTGAAATTAATTGGTTTTAGGTTCAAGGAGTGGGTTGCCTCTTGAAAACCGGAACCGCAAATTGTTTAATATGTATACAGATCCAATTGCAGATTTTCTTACAAGAGTTAGAAATGCATCTAGAGCTCAACACAAAGTTGTTGAAATTCCTGCATCTAATTTAAAAAAGGAAATTACAAAAATTTTATTCGATCAAGGTTATATCTTGAGTTACAAATTCGAAGATAATAGTGTGCAAGGTACTATTAAAATCGCTCTTAAGTATGATAAAGAAACTAAAGAGTCTGTAATTAGAGATATCCAAAGAATTAGTAAACCAGGTTTACGTAAATATGCTAGCTCTTCTAACTTACCAAGAATTTTAAATGGTTTAGGTTGTGCTATTGTTTCTACATCAAAAGGTGTTATGACGGGAAAACAAGCAAAACAACTTAATGTTGGTGGAGAAGTAATTTGTTACGTATATTAATAAAAAGACGAAAGCATGTCAAGAATAGGTAAAAATCCAATTGCAATTCCAGCAGGAGTAACTGTAGAAGTGAAAGATGCTGTAGTTACAGTAAAAGGAAAATTAGGCGAGCTTTCTCAAGAATTTTCTGATGTAACGGTTAAAGTTGAAGACAATCAAGTGGTTGTTGAACGTTCATCAGATAATAAAGTTGAGAGAGCGAAACATGGGTTATATCGTGCTCTAATCAACAATATGGTGGTTGGGGTTTCTGAAGGTTTTACTAAACAATTAGAATTAGTAGGTGTTGGTTACCGTGCTTCTAATCAAGGACAAAAACTTGATTTAGCATTAGGTTATTCTCACAACATAGTTCTTGAAGTTGTGCCAGAAGTAACGGTAGAAACTATCTCTGAAAAAGGGAAAAACCCAATAGTGAAATTATCATCATTTGACAAACAATTATTAGGACAGGTAACTGCAAAAATCAGATCTTTCCGTAAGCCTGAACCTTATAAAGGAAAAGGAATTAAGTTTGTTGGTGAAGAATTAAGAAGAAAAGCAGGTAAATCAGCTTAAAAATTAAGGTTATGTCATTAACAAAAACTGAAAGAAGACAAAGAATTAAGTTCAGAATAAGAAAGATTGTAAGCGGTACTGCTTCTCAACCTAGACTTTCTGTCTTTAGATCTAATAAAGAAATCTATGCGCAAATCATAGATGATGTAAACGGTGTTACATTAGTTTCTGCATCTTCTCGTGAAAAAGAAGTAGCAAAAGGTACAAAAACTGAAACTGCATCAGCAGTAGGTAAATTAGTAGCTGAAAGAGCTCTTAAAGCAGGTATATCTGAAATCTCTTTTGATAGAGGAGGTAATTTATACCATGGACGTGTTAAATCATTAGCTGAAGGCGCTAGAGAAGCTGGATTAAAATTCTAAGAAGTTATGTATCAAAATTATAAAAATGTAGAACTAGTAAAACCAGGAGGTCTTGAGTTAAAAGATCGTTTGGTTAGTGTAAATCGTGTTACTAAGGTTACTAAGGGTGGTAGAGCATTTGGTTTCTCTGCTATTGTTGTAGTAGGAGATGAAAACGGTGTAGTGGGTCACGGATTAGGTAAATCGAAAGATGTTTCTGAAGCAATTGCAAAGGCAGTTGAAGATGCGAAGAAAAATTTAGTAAGAATTCCTTTGAGTGGTGTTACTGTTCCTCATGAGCAAAAAGGTAAGTTTGGTGGAGCTAGAGTATTTTTAATGCCTGCTTCTCACGGTACTGGAGTAATTGCTGGTGGTGCTGTGCGTGCGGTATTAGAGTCAGTTGGGATTCATGATGTATTGTCAAAATCTCAAGGCTCATCTAACCCTCATAACGTTGTTAAAGCTACTTTTGATGCTTTATTACAAATGAGAAGTGCTGCTACTGTTGCAAAACAAAGAGGAGTTTCTCTTGATAAAGTATTTAAAGGATAAAAAATTCAAGGAAAATGGCAAAAATTTTAGTAAAACAAGTTAAAAGTAGAATTAACTGTCCAGAAACCCAAAAAAGAACTTTAGATTCTTTAGGGTTAAGAAAATTAGGACGAGTTGTTGAGCATGACGCAAGTCCTGCAGTCCTTGGAATGGTAAATAAAGTTAAACACTTAGTTTCTGTAGAAGAAACTAAATAATAATTTTCGTTATGAATTTAAGTAACTTACAGCCAGCTGAAGGTTCAGTTCACAACCAAAATAAAAGAGTAGGTAGAGGACAAGGTTCTGGTAAAGGTGGTACTTCAACAAGAGGTCACAAAGGAGCTAAGTCACGTTCTGGTTATTCTAAGAAAATTGGTTTTGAAGGAGGTCAAATGCCACTTCAAAGACGTGTACCTAAGTTTGGATTTAAAAATATAAATAGAGTTGAGTATCAAGGTGTAAACTTAGATACATTACAATTGTTAGTAGACAATGGTTTAGTTACTGATACAGTTGACTTCAACGTGTTAGTAGAGAATCGTTTAGCTACAAAAAATAGCTTAGTAAAGATTTTAGGAAGAGGTGAGCTAAAAGCTAAACTTAAAGTAAGTGCTCACAAGTTTACTGCGTCTGCAAAAGCTGCTATAGAAGCTGCTGGAGGAGAAGTTGTAACATTATAATCCTTTTAGTAACATGAAGAAATTTATAGATTCTTTTATCAATGTTTGGAAAATTGAAGAGTTAAAAAATAGAATTTTATTAACTCTAGGTTTGTTATTAGTGTATCGTTTTGGTGCGCAAGTAACACTTCCAGGTATTGATGCTACTAAATTAGGAAATCTTACTAATCAAACAGAAGGTGGTATCGGATGGTTAATAAATGTATTTACAGGGGGCGCGTTTTCGCAAGCCTCTGTATTTGCTTTAGGTATTATGCCATACATTTCTGCATCGATTGTAGTTCAGTTAATGGGAATTGCAATTCCTTATTTGCAAAAATTACAAAGTGATGGAGAAAGCGGTAGAAAAAAAATCAACCAAATTACAAGATGGTTAACTATCTTAATTACTCTAGTTCAAGGGCCAGGTTATATCTATAACTTGTATAGAACACTACCAAGTGATGCTTTTTTATTAGGGTTTAGCTCGTTTGCATTCTTGTTTTCTTCTGTTTTAATTTTAGTTACAGGAACTATTTTTGCAATGTGGTTAGGTGAAAAAATTACTGATAAAGGTATTGGTAATGGTATTTCATTATTGATCATGGTAGGTATTATTGCTAGAATGCCACAGGCCTTTATTCAAGAGGTGATGTCAAGAACATCTCAAGAAGTTGGTGGTGGAGCAATGATGATAATTATTGAAGTAATCTTATGGTTCTTAGTAATTATTACATCTATATTATTAGTAATGGCAGTGCGTAAAGTGCCTGTACAATATGCAAGAAGAACAGTTTCTGGAGATTTTGAGCAAGATGGTGCAAGACAATTTATTCCGTTGAAGTTAAATGCTTCTGGAGTTATGCCAATCATTTTCGCACAAGCTATCATGTTTATTCCAGCTGCAATTTCAGGTTTTGCTAAAGAATCTGAAACGGCTCAATCGTTAACAACAATGTTTAACAATCCATTTGGATTGGTTTATAATATAGTGTTTGGTTTATTAATCGTTATTTTTACGTATTTTTACACCGCAATTACTGTACCAACAAACAAAATGGCTGACGATTTAAAGAGAAGTGGTGGTTTTATCCCAGGCGTTAGACCAGGTGTTGAGACAAGTGATTATTTAGATAAGTTAATGTCTTTAATTACTTTCCCTGGTTCATTATTCTTAGCTTTAATAGCAATATTACCTGCAATAGTGGTAAGCTTATTAAACGTTCAAGGAGCATGGGGTTATTTCTATGGTGGAACTTCTTTGTTAATTATGGTTGGAGTTGCAATTGATACTATTCAGCAAATAAATTCATATTTATTGAATAGACATTATGATGGTTTGATGAAAAGTGGTAAAAATAGAAAGGCAGTAGCTTAATATTTATGGCAAAACAATCAGCAATAGAACAAGACGGAACAATTGTAGAAGCATTATCAAATGCTATGTTTCGAGTTGAATTAGAAAATGGACATGTTGTAATAGCTCATATTTCTGGTAAAATGCGTATGCATTATATTAAATTATTACCAGGAGACAAGGTGAAACTTGAAATGAGCCCTTACGATTTGTCAAAAGCAAGAATTACATACAGATACTAAAGCTATTAAAATGAAAGTAAGAGCATCAGTAAAAAAGAGAAGTGCAGAGTGCATTATCGTACGTAGAAAAGGAAGATTATACGTGATCAATAAAAAGAATCCTAGATTTAAACAAAGACAAGGATAATTATGGCAAGAATCGCAGGGGTAGATGTACCTAAACAAAAAAGAGGAATAATTGCTTTAACTTATATCTTTGGTATAGGTAAAAGTAGAGCTAAAGAAATCTTAGCTAAAGCTCAAGTGAGTGAAGATAAAAAAGTTCAAGATTGGAATGATGATGAAATCAGCGCAATTCGTGAGGCTGTTTCTTATTTCAAGATTGAAGGTGAATTGCGTTCAGAAATTCAATTAAACATCAAACGTTTAATGGATATTGGATGTCAAAGAGGAATTCGTCACAGAGCTGGACTTCCATTAAGAGGTCAAAGAACTAAGAATAATTCTAGAACTAGAAAAGGTAAGAGAAAAACTGTTGCTAACAAGAAAAAAGCAACTAAATAATAAGTAAGTAATATGGCTAAGACTACAGCAAAAAAACGTAAAGTTATCGTTGAATCTTCAGGAGAAGCACATATTAATGCTACTTTTAATAACATCATTATCTCTTTAACTAATAAAAAAGGGGAAGTTATTTCTTGGTCTTCAGCTGGTAAAATGGGCTTTAGAGGTTCTAAAAAGAATACTCCATATGCAGCTCAAATGGCAGCAGAAGATTGTGCAAAAGTAGCACTTGAGGCAGGACTTAAAAAAGTAAAAGTTTACGTTAAAGGTCCAGGTAACGGTAGAGAATCTGCAATTCGTTCTATCCACAATGGTGGTATCGAAGTTACAGAAATTATTGATGTTACTCCAATTCCTCACAATGGATGTCGTCCTCCAAAGAGAAGAAGAGTATAATTTTTTTAGTATAAACTAAGGTAGGTTTACGATTATCGAAGGATATAGACCTGAATTCATAATCCCTACCTTTATAATTTTTTTTAAAATGGCAAGATATACTGGTCCACAAACTAAAATCGCACGTAAATTTGGTGAAGCAATTTTCGGTGACGATAAATCTTTCGAAAGAAGAAATTACCCTCCAGGGCAACATGGTTTAGCTCGTAAAAGAGGTAAAAAATCTGAATATGCTGTTCAGTTAATGGAAAAGCAAAAAGCTAAATATACTTATGGTATTTTAGAAAAACAATTCAGAAACTTATATGAAAAAGCATCTGCTGCATCTGGGGTAACTGGTGAAATTTTATTACAATTATGTGAAGCTCGTTTAGATAATGTTGTTTACAGAATGGGTATTGCTCCTTCAAGAAGAGCTGCACGTCAAATTGTTTCTCACCGTCATATTACTGTAAATGGGGAAGTTGTAAATATCCCTTCATATCATTTAAAACCAGGAGATAAAATCGCGGTTCGTGAAAAATCTAAATCTTTAGATGTAATCGATCGCTCTTTATCTAGCGCATCTGCTGTATACGAGTGGATTACTTGGAACAATGATACTAAAGAAGGTACTTTTGTAGCTGTTCCACAAAGAATTCAGATTCCTGAAAACATTAAAGAGCAACTAATCGTTGAGTTGTATAACAAATAATAATTGACTTTAGTCCAATATGGCATTATTTAATTTTCAAAAGCCCGATAAAGTTATCATGATCGATTCAACCGATTTTGAAGGTAAATTTGAATTTAGACCTTTAGAACCGGGATACGGATTGACTGTTGGTAATGCATTAAGAAGAGTATTACTATCTTCATTAGAAGGTCATGCTGTTACTTCAGTAAGAATTGAAGGTGTAGAGCATGAATTTTCTACAATTACTGGAGTAGTTGAAGATGTAACTGAAATTATTTTAAATCTTAAACAAGTACGTTTTAAACGTCAAATTGAAGATGTAGATAATGAATCAGTTTCAATTTCATTATCTGGTAAAGAGCAAATTACAGCTGGAGATTTCCAAAAATTTATTTCTGGTTTTCAAGTTTTAAATCCAGACTTAGTAATTTGTAATTTAGATAGTAAAACAACTATCAACATGGAGCTTTCTATCGAAAAAGGTAGAGGTTATGTTCCTGCTGAAGAAAACAAAAAAGCAAATGCACCTATTGGTACTATTTTTACAGATTCTATCTATACACCGGTAAAAAATGTAAAATATTCAATTGAGAACTATCGTGTTGAGCAAAAAACTGATTATGAAAAATTAGTTTTCGAAATCATTACCGATGGTTCAATACATCCAAAAGATGCTTTAACTGAAGCAGCTAAAACGTTGATTCATCACTTTATGTTGTTTTCTGATGAGAGAATTACATTGGAGGCTGATGAAATTGCTCAAACTGAATCTTATGATGAAGAATCTTTACACATGCGTCAGTTATTAAAAACTAAGCTTGTTGATATGGATTTATCAGTGAGAGCATTAAATTGTTTAAAAGCGGCAGAAGTTGATACATTAGGAGACTTGGTTTCTTTCAACAAAAACGACTTAATGAAATTCCGTAATTTCGGTAAGAAATCTTTAACTGAGCTAGATGAATTAGTAGCTTCTAAAGGTTTAAACTTCGGAATGGATTTAAGCAAATATAAATTAGATAAAGAATAAATTACTTCATATTTTGCGCTCCATAAAGGATTGATGCAAGATGAAGGTTAAATAGAAACGTCATGAGACACGGAAAAAAAGTAAATCACTTAAGTAGACAAACAGGTCATAGAAAAGCAATGTTAGCTAATATGGCGTGTTCGTTAATTGAGCACAAACGTATTAATACTACAGTTGCTAAGGCTAAAGCTTTAAAGCAGTTTGTTGAACCTTTAGTAACAAAATCTAAAGAAGATACTACTCACAACAGACGTATTGTTTTTTCTTATTTAAGAAATAAATATGCTGTAACTGAGTTGTTCAGAGAAGTTGCTGCTAAGGTTGGTGACCGTCCAGGAGGATACACTCGTATCATCAAGTTAGGTAACCGTTTAGGAGATAACGCTGATATGGCAATGATTGAGTTAGTAGACTTCAATACAGTTTACAACGGAGGTAAGAAAGAAGTTAAGAAAACTACTCGTCGTGGTAGATCTAAAAAAGCTGAAACTGCTGCTCCTGAAGCACCTGCAGCTGATGCTTCTGAAACTTCAGAAACTCAAGAATAATCATGAAATTATGTTAAATATAAAAGGGGTGAACTGTTAGTTCATCCCTTTTTTTTTATATTTACCAAAATTTAAAAAATAATAATTTATGAAAAGTTTTTTTCTTTTAGTTTTCGGTTTCTTTTCTGGTTTTGTTTTTTCTCAGGATAGTGAAAACTATAGAACACAAAGTACCGGTGATTTATTAACATCTGGCTTTTGGATTCCTGCATCGAAAATTAATAAAAACATTAAAGGTTCTAATTATTTATTTGAAAAATGGGAAAATTTTGCTAATATACATTCTGAAAATGGAAATGTTTTTAGAGTTACCAATTTAAATTATAATATTAAAAGTAAAAAATTAGAAGCCAAAATTTCTAATGATTCAGTTTTTCAATTTAATAGTGAGGGTATTGAAAAGGTGAGAATAATGAATTCTACTTTTAAATTGATTGATTCTGAATTTATGAAAGAATTAATCGCTGGAAAAGTTGGTTTATATATTAAGTATAGCTTAAAAACTAAAGATGCGGTATTCAATCCTTTAACACATGATGAGTTAACACCTGAAGAAATTATTAAGGTTGAACATTATGTGATAAGGTTAAATGATAAA
The DNA here is from genome assembly GCA_030145825.1 of Flavobacterium sp. Lineage (GTDB taxonomy): Bacteria > Bacteroidota > Bacteroidia > Flavobacteriales > Flavobacteriaceae > Flavobacterium. The sequence goes on along the minus strand of JAIXHM010000003.1, from coordinate 25,215 downwards.
ATTTTCGATATTAAATTGAAAAAAAATGATATAATCAATCATATGAGTGACAAAGAAAAAGAAGTTAAAGACTTTGCAAAAAGAAATAAATTATCTTTTTCGAATGAAAAAGATGTAATAAAGATTATTACATATTATAATACATTGTAAGTTCAAAGGATAAACTTCTTAGTTTATCCTTTTTTTATTTTTTATTTTTAAATAGTTTGAAATAGAATTAAATTTGCACAATAATTACAACAACACAACAATGAAATACACAAATCGAAAACAAGCAGTTTTATTGCTAAAAGATGGAACAATTTTTTATGGTAAATCAATTGGTATTGAGGGGAAAACTTTTGGTGAAGTTGCTTTTAATACCGGGACAACTGGTTATCAAGAAATTTTTACTGATCCATCTTATTATGGACAAATAATGGTCACTACAAATGCGCATATTGGTAATTATGGCATAAATTCTGAAGAAGTTGAGTCGAACGGAGTGAAAATAGCTGGCTTGGTTTGTAAAAATTTTAGTTTCAATTATTCACGTACAGTTGCCTCTGAAAGTTTATTCGATTATTTCGAAAAACAAAATTTAATCGTAATTTCTGATGTGGATACAAGGGCTTTGGTGAGTTATATTAGAGATAATGGAGCTATGAATGCTGTAATTTGTACTGATGGTACTCCAATTGAAGAATTAAAAACTTTATTAGCTGAAGTCCCAGATATGAATGGGTTAGAGTTAGCATCTGTTGTTTCAACAAAAGAGCCTTACTTTTTTGGCAACGAAAATGCAACCTTTAAAATTTCAGCTTTAGATTTAGGTATTAAAACTAATATTCTTAGAAATTTAGCTAAAAGAGATTGTTATATAAAAGTTTTTCCTTTTAACGCATCTTATGATGATTTGAAATCGTTTAATCCTGATGGTTATTTCTTGTCAAATGGTCCTGGAGATCCTGAACCATTAGCATCAGCTCAGCAAGTAGCTCGTGATATTTTAAATGAAAACCAACCTTTGTTCGGAATTTGTTTAGGACATCAAGTAATAGCTTTAGCAAACGGAATTTCTACCTATAAAATGTTTAACGGACATAGAGGAATTAACCACCCTGTTAAAAACCTAATCACAGGAAAAGGAGAAATTACGTCTCAAAACCATGGTTTTGCGGTTTCAAAAGAAGAGTTAGATAAGAATAATGATTTCGAATTAACTCACATGCATTTGAATGACGGAACAGTTGCAGGAATGCGAATGAAATCTAAAAACTGTTTCTCAGTTCAGTATCATCCAGAGGCGAGTCCAGGGCCTCACGATTCTTCATACCTTTTCGATCAATTTATTGAAAATATTAAAGCTTCAAAAAACTAAAACGTTATCGTTTATAAGTTTTTTTAGAAATAAAAATTATTAAAAATAATAGTTATATTTTTGTTTAATACACAAAACTAATAACAAAAAATTATAAAAAAATGAGCATTATTATAAAAGTACATGCAAGACAAATTTTGGATTCAAGAGGAAACCCAACAGTTGAAGTAGATGTAATAACTGAAAACGGAGTTTTAGGTAGAGCAGCTGTTCCAAGTGGCGCATCAACTGGTGAACATGAGGCGGTTGAATTACGTGATGGTGGTAAAAATTACATGGGAAAAGGTGTTTTAAAAGCAGTTGAAAATGTTAATACTACTATTGCTTCAGAAATTGTTGGAATGTCTGTTTTTGGTCAAAATGCTATTGATAAGGCTATGATTGAATTAGACGGTACTGCAAATAAATCAAACTTAGGTGCAAATGCTATTTTAGGAGTTTCTTTAGCGGTTGCAAAAGCTGCTGCTAACGAATTAGGAATGCCTTTATATCGTTACATTGGAGGTGTTTCTGCAAATACATTACCTGTTCCAATGATGAATATCATCAACGGAGGTTCACATTCAGATGCTCCAATTGCATTTCAAGAGTTTATGATTATGCCAGTTAAAGCAAAATCATTTACACATGCTATGCAAATGGGTACTGAAATTTTTCATAACCTGAAGAAAGTGTTACACGATAGAAATTTATCGACAGCAGTTGGAGATGAAGGTGGTTTTGCACCAAATCTAGCTGGTGGAACAGAAGATGCTTTAGATTCTATCAAATTAGCTGTTACCAATGCAGGTTATACTTTTGGCGATGACGTAATGATTGCTTTAGATTGTGCAGCTTCAGAATTTTATGTAAATGGAAAATATGATTACACTAAATTTGAAGGTGAAACTGGAAAAATCAGAACTTCTGAAGAACAAGCTGATTATTTAGCTGAATTAGCTGCAAAATATCCAATTATATCTATCGAAGATGGAATGTATGAAGATGATTGGGCTGGTTGGAAATTATTAACTGAGAAAATTGGAGATAAAGTACAATTAGTTGGAGATGATTTATATGTAACCAATGTGGAACGTTTATCAAGAGGTATTTCTGAAGGAATTGCGAACTCAATTTTAATTAAAGTAAATCAAATTGGTACTTTAACTGAAACTATTGCAGCTGTAAATATGGCACATAATGCTGGATATACTTCTGTAATGTCTCATCGTTCTGGAGAAACTGAAGATAATACGATTGCTGATTTAGCGGTTGCTTTAAACTGCGGACAAATTAAAACGGGTTCAGCTTCACGTTCAGATCGTATGTCAAAATACAATCAATTATTAAGAATTGAAGAAGAATTAGCTGAAGTGGCTTATTTTCCCGGCGTAAATGCTTTTAAAGTGAAATAGTTTATAAAAATAATTTAAAAAACCCAACATCAATGTGTTGGGTTTTTTTATATATAATAATTAAGCATAAAATAATATTAAATTCTTTAGAAATCGATTGAAATTGATTAAATTCGCAGAGTTTCATTATAAAAAAATATTAATATATATGTCTAAAACTGCAATATTAGAGTTAGATGGTAATAAGTATGAGTTTCCTGTGATTGTAGGAACTGAAAACGAAGTTGCTATCGATGTTGAAAAGTTGCGTGGTGCAACAGGAGCAATCACAATTGATCCGGGATACAAAAATACAGGTTCATGTAAAAGTGAAATTACTTTCTTAGATGGTGAAGAAGGAATTTTGCGTTATAGAGGATATGCTATTGAAGATTTAGCTGATAAAGCAAACTTCCTTGAAGTATCTTATTTATTAGTTTTTGGTGAATTACCAACTACTGCTCAATTAGAGAAATTTGAAAATGATATTCGCAAGTACACACTTGTAAATGAAGAAATGAAAAATATCATTGATGGTTTCCCTAAAACTGCTCACCCAATGGGTGTTTTATCATCGTTAACAAGTGCTTTAACAGCTTTTAATCCTAAATCTGTTAATGTTGATAATGAAAAAGAAATGTATGAGGCAGTTTGTAAAACTATGGGTAAATTCTTAGTTATTGCAACTTGGACTTATAGAAAAAGAATGGGTTATCCATTAAATTATTATGATAACACTAAAGGCTATGTAGAGAATTTCATGCGTTTAATGTTTGAATTACCAACTGGCCCTTATAAAGCAGATGCAAAAGTTGTTAGTGCTTTAGATAAATTATTCATTCTTCACGCTGATCATGAACAAAACTGTTCTACTTCAACTGTAAGAATTGTTGGTTCTTCTCATGCAGGATTATTTGCATCTATTTCTGCTGGAGTTTCTGCTCTTTGGGGACCATTACATGGTGGTGCTAACCAAGCGGTTTTAGAAATGTTACAAGAAATCCATGATAATGGAGGTGATGTAGCTAAATTCGTTCTTAAAGCAAAAGATAAAGACGATCCTTTCCGTTTAATGGGATTCGGACACAGAGTTTACAAAAACTTCGATCCTAGAGCAACGATTATTAAAAAAGCTGCTGATGATGTTTTATCAGCTTTAGGTGTTGATGATCCATTATTAGATATTGCTAAGCAATTAGAAAAAGTAGCTTTAGAAGATGAATATTTCAAAGCAAGAAATTTATATCCAAACGTAGATTTCTATTCTGGAATTATTTATCGTGCTATGGGAATTCCTGTTGAAATGTTTACAGTATTATTTGCTATTGGTCGATTACCAGGTTGGATTGCACAATGGAAAGAAATGCGTTTAAACAAAGAACCTATTGGGCGTCCGCGTCAGGTTTATACAGGTTCTCCTTTAAGACCTTTCAAAGAAGTAAAAGATAGATAATAAAAATCCCGAGCAATCGGGATTTTTTTGTTTATAACTCTTTTTTTCTAGTAGTGCTATTTTTCTATCTTTGCTACAAATCAAACTAGAAAACTAAACCAAACTTTATGTTACAGTTAAATGTAAAAGATGAAACATCTAGATTACGTGCTGTAGTTTTAGGTACTGCTGTAAGTAATGGACCTACACCTACAATAGATGAAGCATATGATCCAAAATCATTAGAACATATTAAAGCAGGAACTTATCCTGTTGAGGAAGATATGGTGAAAGAAATGGAAGCTTTTAATCAAGTGTTTCAAAAATATAATGTTCAAGTTTTTCGGCCCGAAACTATCGAAAACTACAATCAAATTTTTTCCCGTGATATTGGTTTCGTAATTGATGATATTTTTATTAAAGCCAATATTTTGCCAGATAGAGAAAGAGAATTAGATGCAATACAATATGTTATTGATCAAATTGATCCGTTAAAAGTAGTTCGACCTCCTGAAGAAGTTCATGTAGAAGGTGGTGATGTAATGTTGTGGAATAACCATATTTTTGTTGGAACATATAAAGGTTCAGATTATAAAGACTACATTACGGCTAGAACAAATATGCATGGCGTAAATTATCTAAAAGAATTATTTCCAAATAAAATTGTTAAAGAATTTGATTTAGTTAAATCTAAAATTGAACCGCGTGATAATGCATTACATTTAGATTGTTGTTTTCAGCCTGTAGGACCAAACAAAGGTATAATCTATAAAAGTGGCTTCCGTGAAGAAGCAGATTATATGTATTTAGTAGATTTATTTGGTAAAGAAAATTTATTTCATATCGAAAGAGAAGAAATGTATCACATGAATTCGAATGTGTTTTCTATTGCTCCTGATGTTGTAGTTTCGGAAAAAAACTTTACAAGATTAAATAATTGGTTACGAGATAATGGATTTACTGTAGAAGAAATTCCGTATGCTGAAATTGCAAAACAAGAAGGACTTTTAAGATGTTCAACATTACCGTTAATTAGAGATTAAAAAGTTTGTAGTTTAGAGTTTGTGGTTTATTGTTAGTAAACTAAAAACGATGAACAATTAACATAAACATAAAAAAATGAATCAAACAACTAATACTATTTTAATGATTCGTCCGGTTGCATTCCGAATGAACGAACAAACTGCGGTTAATAATTATTACCAAAAAGTTTTAGATAATTTAACGCCAGCAACAGTTAATGCTAAAGCTCAGGCAGAATTTGATGCTTATGTTGAAAAGTTGCGTTTTGTAGGAGTAAATGTTGTTGTGGTAGACGATACAATCAATCCAGATACACCAGATAGTATTTTTCCAAACAACTGGATATCATTTCACGAAAGTGGAGATGTTGTTTTGTATCCAATGTTTGCCGAAAATCGTCGTTTAGAACGTAGAGAAGATGTCTTAGATATCTTAGAAGAATCTGGATTTCAAATCAATGAAATAATGGATTACACTTCTGCTGAAGAAGATAATATTTTTCTAGAAGGTACAGGAAGTATCATTTTGGATAGGACAAATGAAATTGCTTATTGTGCTTTATCTCCTAGAGCAGATGAAGAATTGTTTATCGAATTTTGTGAAGATTTTGAATATAATCCAATTATTTTTGAAGCATTTCAAACAGTAGAGGGTGAAAGAAAACATATTTACCATACTAATGTTATGATGTGTATTGCGGAAACATTTGCAGTTATTTGTGCAGATTGCATTGACGATAAAGCAGAGCGCAAAATGGTTTTAGAAAGCTTGAAGAATAGTGGAAAAGAAATTATTTTAATCACAGAAACTCAAGTTAATAATTTTGCTGGGAATATGTTGCAAGTTCGCGGAGCAAATGATGAACGTTTTCTTGTAATGAGTAATGCAGCGTATCAGTCTTTAACAAAAGATCAAGTTACTAAAATTGAAAAGCATTGTAAAATTGTGTATGCAAGTTTAGATATTATTGAAGCATGTGGTGGTGGAAGTGCACGTTGTATGATGGCTGAAGTTTTTTTACCTAAAGCGTAACTTAATGCTAACAAGAAAAACAAAATACGGATTAAAAGCTTTGATTTATATTGCAAAACAAGATAAATCAAAGCCTGTATTAATTTCTGAAATAGCAGAACACGAAAATATTTCTAAAAAGTTCCTCGAAACAATCTTACTCGATTTAAAGAAGAACGGAGTTTTAGGTTCTAAAATGGGTAAAGGAGGCGGTTATTATCTTCTAAAAAGTTCACATGAAATTAAAATTGCATCATTAATTCGAATATTAGATGGGCCAATTGCTCTTTTACCATGCGTAAGTCTTAATTTTTATGAAAAATGTGACGATTGTCCAAGTGAAGAAACATGTTCGTTAAATAGAGTTATGATACAAGTTAGAGATAATGCATTATCAATTTTAGAAAGACAAACTTTATATGATTTAACAAAGTAAATTTTTAAGCCATTAATCTATAAAATCTATAGAATAATAGTATATTTGTTTTTTGTAAATTTATGCGATTGTAGAATGGAAATAATTAATAAAAAAAAATTAAATTTTTGGAATGAAAAGTTAAGTAAACTTTCGCTACCAGAAATTCTAGATATTGTTATAACAAGTTTAAATGATGAAAGTAAAATAGTTTTTTCTACTTCGTTTGGTGTTGAAGATCAGGTTTTAACACATTATTTGAATCCTTTTTATAATAAAGTTGAAGTTTTTACATTAGATACTGGTCGCCAGTTTAATGAAACTTATGAAGTGTTTCAAAAAACACAAAGTAAGTATCCTAATTTAGTTATAAAAGCTTATTATCCAGATGAAGCTGATATTCAAGAATATTACAAAAAATCAGGTGTTAATGGTTTTTATAATAGTATAGAAGAACGTAAACAATGTTGTTTTATTCGTAAAGTAAAACCTTTGAATAAAGCTTTAAAAGGTGCTTCCATTTGGATTACTGGTTTACGCGCAGAGCAGTCTGCTAATAGAGAAAGTATGCAGTTTTTAGAATGGGATGAAGAACATCAATTAGTGAAGTTTAATCCGCTTTTACATTTTACTTTAAAGGATATTGAAGCTCAAGTAAATGAATTTAATATTCCAATTAATAGTCTTTATAAAAATGGATACTTAAGTATTGGTTGCGCACCTTGTACTAGAGCATTAGAACCAGGTGAAGATTTTAGAGCCGGTCGTTGGTGGTGGGAGAATGGGAAAAAAGAATGTGGGCTCCACATTCATATGGAAGAAAATAATTAAACTATTGAAATGTAATTCTCAGCCAAGAATTACATTTCATTTATTATACTAATTATAGCACTTATTATATATTGAATTCCAATAGCAATAGTTAAGAAACCTATTACTCTTGAAATAGCAACAATTCCTGATGAGCCCAAAATTCTAGCTAAGTAATGCCCGCCTCTTAAAATAAAATAAATAGTAATTGCGACAGCTAAAATTGCTAAACTTGAAGCAATTATTTCAACTGTAGAATGATGGTCTTGATAATATGCAATTAGGAGAGAAATAGAACCAGGTCCTGCTAGCATGGGCATTGCAAGTGGAGTAAGAGCAATATGATGTCTTTCCTCTACTTCTTTTCTTACTTTTTTATTAATTCCTTTATTTTTACTAAACTGACCGTTTAATAAACCAAATCCTGAACTTGTAATAATTAAACCTCCTGCAATTCTTAATGCGGTTATGGTAATGCCAAAAAACGTTAAAACATATTGGCCAACAAAGAAAGAAATTATTAGAATAATAAATACATTAATGGATGTTTTTAAAGAAACTACTGCACGTTCTTTTTGTGTGTAATCGGAGGTTAATCCAACAAAAATAGGGATTGTTCCCAGCGGGTTTAAAACTGAAAATAGAGCGGCAAATAAATAAATAAAACTGTCCATAGAATTTTTTTACAAAATTATATTTTTAATTAAAAAGTTGGGTTTAAAATAAAGTTATTTCAAGGTTATAATTTAGCAATATTTTTTAACTTTATAGAAAATAATTTTAAAAGATGAAGACTTTAGTAATAGGGGCTACAACCAATAAAGAGCGTTATGCTTACAAAGCAATTCATAGTTTAGTAGATAAAAGTCATCAAGTTGTAGCTATTGGAGCTAAAAAAGGAATGGCTTTAGACGTACCCATTGAAACAGAAAAACTGCCTTTTCATGGAATTGATACCGTAACACTTTACCTGAATCCACTACACCAAAAAGAATATTATGATTACATCGTTTCGCTTCAACCAAGAAGGGTGATTTTCAATCCTGGAACTGAAAACGATGAGTTTAAATCTTTATTAAAACAACATAATATTAAAGGTGAAGAAGCTTGTACTTTAGTGCTGTTGGCGACGAATCAATATTAAACCTAAGAAAGTTAAAATTCCATTTACGATTAATATTTCAAATCCGAAATCAAAACCAAACCAATCGTTGCTTTTAGCATTTAAAACTAATGAAATAGCAACAGCACTAAGAGCAATGATTGGTGAAAGTTTATCTTTTATTTGCCATTTAGTAAATAAACCAAAAGCAAATAATCCTAGTAATGGTCCATACGTAAATCCTGCATATTTCAATACTTTATCAATAATACTTTTATCTTCAAAACCATATTTGAAAAATAAAATTACCAGTATCGAAACAATTACAAATGAAAAATGAATTCGCTTTCTTATTTGTATTTGTTTTACTTCACTGTGTTTAGATTCTATATCTAAAATATCAACACAAAAACAAGTGGTTAAAGAGGTAAGCGAACTATCGGCACTAGAATAAGCAGCTGCAATAAGTCCAAGTATAAAGCTAAAAGCAACTACAATTCCTAAATGATGATTGGCTAATATTGGAAATAAGTTATCGCCATGAGCGTCAATTCCATTTTTTGCGGCATATTCTGTAAAAAGTAATCCCATTACTAAAAAAAAGAAATTTACAATAGTTAAAACAATTGTAAACCAAAACATATTTTTTTGCGCATCTTTTAAACTCCTACAAGTTAAATTTTTTTGCATCATGTCTTGGTCAAGTCCTGTCATTACAATGGCAATGAACACTCCCGAAAGAAATTGTTTCCAAAAATATTTAGGAGAACTAATATCTTCAAAAAAGAATGTTTTGGAAAAAGAACTTTCTGCTAAGTAATCTGAAAAATTTGAAATAGAAATGCCTAAATCGGAAGAAACAACATAAATGCAAATTCCAACTGAAACCAGCATAAAAAGAGTTTGTAAAGTATCTGTCCAAATAATAGTTTTTATTCCTGATTTAAAAGTGTATAACCATATTAATAAAATAGTTGCAGTTACAGTAATCCAATATGGAATGTTTAAAGGATCAAAAACTAAAGTTTGTAAAACATTAGCCACTAATAATAGCCTTAAGTTTGAGCCTACTGTTCTTGAAATTAAAAAGAACCAAGCTCCAGTTTTATAAGAATAGTTTCCAAATCGATCTTTTAAATAAGTATAAATTGTGGTTAAATTTAATTTGTAATAAAGTGGTAGTAAAACAGTACCAATTACAAAATATCCTAAAATGTAACCTAAAACTAATTGAAAATAGACAAACTGCGAGGTTTCAACTTTTCCAGGAACTGAAATAAAAGTAACTCCAGAAAGTGAAGCGCCTATCATTCCGAATGCAACTAAATACCAAGGAGATTGTTTGTTTGCTTTAAAAAACGAATTATTATTACTGGTTTCGTTTCTTCCTGTAAAGTAAGAAAACAGAATTAAAACTGAAAAATAGGCGAGTATTAAAACTAAAATGGTAGTAGGTTGCATATCTATTAATTTTAGCAAATATAAAAGAATAAATACTTATCTAAAATTAGACTTTTGTATTTTTGCAGTTATGGAATTACCATCTAGACTTTTAGAAAATGCAGTGAACGAAATTTCGCAATTACCAGGAATTGGTAAGCGTACTGCTTTGCGTTTAGTTTTGCATTTATTAAAGCAACCACAGGAGCAAACAAATGATTTAGCAAATGCATTAGTAGTGTTGCGTAATCAAATACAATATTGTAAAAGTTGTCATAATATTTCTGATTTAGAAATTTGTGATATTTGTTCAAATACTTCTAGAGAAAAATCATTAGTTTGTGTAGTAGAAGATGTTCGCGATGTAATGGCAATTGAAAATACGGGTATTTTTAAAGGAGTTTATCATGTACTTGGAGGAAAAATTAATCCAATTGAAGGTGTTGGTCCAAGTCAGTTAAATATAAAAACATTGGTAGAGAAAGTGGCATCTGGAAATGTTCAAGAAGTGATATTTGCATTGAGTTCTACAATGGAAGGAGATACTACAAACTTTTATATTTACAAACAAATTCAAAGTTATAATATTAAAACTTCAACTATTGCGCGAGGTATTGCTGTTGGCGACGAATTAGAATATGCAGATGAAGTTACATTAGGACGAAGTTTGCTTCAAAGAATACCATATTTAGAAAATTAAAAAAATAACGATTATTTTATATTAAAAGGCCTTTGTTTTTTCGGTTTTTTAATCCAAAAAACTATATTTGTTTCCTTAAGTTGATTTCAATGAATAATATATATAAATTACTACTTTTTACATTACTTATTTCGGGAGTTGTATCTTGTATTCCAAATAAAGATTTGGTTTATCTTCAAGATAAAAATAAAAATGAATATTCTATTGAAGTAGATAATTCATTTTCAAAACCATACCGTGTTCAAACAAATGATATCTTAAATATCACCATTAAAGCATTAGACCAAAAGCTTGTTGAAATGTTTAATGCGTCTTCAACTAGTGGAAGTCAAAATCAAACAAATATTAATAATTTATATTTTAATGGATATTCTGTTGATGATCACGGAAATATAAGAATTCCTGTTTTGGGAGAAATAAATGTATTAGGTTATACAGTAGAAGAAATTAGAGAAACTGTCGAAAAAAAATTACTCGACGAATACTTTAAAAAAGAAGCAAGAATCTTTGTGAATGTTAAACTAGCAGGTTTAAGATATACAATTAATGGTGAAATTGGTTCGCCCGGGACAAATGTATTGTATCAAGATAAAGCAACAATAATGGAAGCTATCGCTAATTCTGGTGATATAAATATTACTGGAAATAGGAAAAAAGTACAAATAATTAGAAAAGTTCCACAGGGATTTGAAACACATTATTTAGATTTAACAGATGCTAATATAATGAAATCACCTTATTTTTATATTCAACCTAACGATTACATCTATATTAAACCATTGCCGCAAAAATCTTGGGGAACAGGAACTACTGGTACTCAAACTCTAAGTGCTGTTGTTTCAGCTTTTACGTTAGTAATAACCACTTATTTGTTGATAAAAAACCTATAATATGTTAGATACAAAAGATTTTAATTTTTTTGAGTCACAATCTACCTTCGATTTTAAAGGTTTTGCTTTAAAGCTTTTAGGTTACTGGAAATGGTTTGTAATTTCTTTAGTAATTACTTTTTTAGTTGCTTACAATATTAACATTAGAAAAGAAAAAATTTTTGGTTTAGATGCTTCAATCGTCGTTAAAGATGAGAATAATTCTTTTTTTACCTCAAATACAAGTTTAGTATTTAATTGGGGAGGAGTTTCCGATAAAGTACAAACGGTAATTACTACTTTAAAATCGAGATCACATAACGAACAAGTTGTAGGTAAATTAGAATATTATATCAATTACTTTAAACAAGGGAAATATTATTTAAAAGATGTTTATGGAGAAACACCGTTTTATATAAATTTAGATAAAAATAAAGGGCAAGTTTTAATGCTTCCTTTAACCATAAAATTTGTTTCTCCTACAGAATTCGAACTGTTTGCAGATTTTAAAGAAAGACCTAATGTACAATTGTGTCACTACATTGATGATACAAGAAGTAACTATAAAACGTATGAAAAACAGTTTAAAGCGAAATTTAAAATAAATCAACAGATTAATTTACCTTTTGCAAATTTTTCATTACACATAAATCCCGATGCAGATAATTATGTTGGAAGTGAATATTTAATTCGATTTGATGATTTTAATGAAACAGTTGCTCGATATAAATCAATTGATGTATCAGTAGATGTGAAAGCACAATCAGTTGTTATTTTGCAATTACAAGGTACTAATAAGAATCGATTAGTTGAATACCTCAATGAAACTGTAGAAGTTCTTAAAGACAAACAATTAGATAGTAAAAACAAGTTTGCTACAAACACTATTAATTTTATCGACAGTACTCTTTTAGTGATGGAAAATCAAATAAAAGACGCTGAAAATGAATTAAAAGATTTTAGAAGAGGTAAAAATATTTATGAGTTAGAAACTGGTGGAGCTATGCTAACTCAAAAGCTTTCGGAATATGATGTTCAAAAAGATGATATAGATAGGAAATTAAAGTATTTGAATCATCTTAAAGCTTATTTAGAAAAAAACAACGATTTTTCAAAACTTCCTGCACCTTCAGTTGCAGGTATCGAAGATCCTAATATTCTGGCTAATGTTAGTCGATTAATACAATTGTCTACTCAAAGAGATGAATTAGGTTATGCAGTTAAAAATAATACTTATTTTTCAGAGTTTGATTCTGAAATGGAAGCGGTTAAAAAAGTATTGTTAGAAAATATTGCATCGGCAAAAGGAGCTATTGCAATAGATTTGAGTGTAGTTAACAATGGAATTTCAAGAGCAGAAGGAGAAGTAAGTCAATTGCCAGAACTTAATCAAGAACATATAAAGATTACTAGAAAATATAACCTTAAAGATAACATTTATAATACTTTTTTACAAAAAAGAAGTGAAGCAGAAATTGTAAAAGCCGCAAATATTTCCGATATAGAATTTATCGATTCGGCAAAAGATGTTGGTGGAGGGTTAAAAGGACCAAAAACTAGTATTAATTATATTTTGGCAGCTTTAGTAGGTTTTTTAATTCCATTTATAATTGTGTTTTTAATTGTCTTGCTAGATAACAGTATCAATACTGCAGAAGACATTTCTAAATTAACAAAAATCCCACTTATTGGAGTAGTAGGTAAAAAGAATACTACTAATAATTTAGCAGTTTTTGAAAAACCAAAATCACCTTTAGCAGAATCCTTTAGGGCTATAAGATCTTCATTACAATTTTTGTATAAAAAACAAGAAAAAGAAGGTGCAAAAATACTTATGTTAACGTCTTCAGTTAGTGGAGAAGGTAAAACATTTTGTTCAATAAATTTAGCAACAGTTTTTGCATTAAGCGAGAAGAAAACGGTAATTGTGGGATTAGATTTAAGAAAACCTAAAATATTTGGGGATTTCAATATTGATAATGTTACAGGAGTCGTAAATTATTTAATAGGACAAAAGAATATTGATGAAGTAATTCAAAAAACCCACATACCTTATCTAGATTTAATTTCATCGGGGCCAATTCCACCGAATCCAGCAGAACTTTTAATGAGTGATGCAATGAGACAGATGATAGATGAATTAAAAACAAAATATGATTATATTATTCTAGATACACCTCCTGTTGGATTGGTTTCTGATGCTCTAGAACTAGCACATTATTGCGACGCTACTTTATATGTTACCAGACAAGGATATACTAAAAAAGGCATGTTAGGAGTAGTTAACGAAAAACATAAAAGAGGAGAGTTACATAATATAAGTATTTTGTTAAATGGTTTCCAAAATAAAGCAAAATATGGTTATGGTTACGGTTACGGCTATGGTTACGGCTATGGTTATGGTTATGGAACTTATGGAGAAGCATATTTAGAGGATGTTAGAGAACCAAGTTTTTTCCAAAAAATGATGACAAAATGGAAGAAAAAATAAAAATATTAATCACAGGTGGAGCTGGATTTATTGGTTCTAATTTAACGGAATATTTTTTAAGTAAAAATTTTCAGGTTGTATGTCTTGATAATTTTTCAACGGGTCATCGTTACAATATTGAAACTTTTTTAAATAATTCAAATTTTGAATTAATAGAAGGCGATATTCGAGAATTTAATGTTTGTAAGCAAGCGGTTGCTGGTGTAACTTATGTATTGCATCAGGCGGCTTTAGGTAGCGTGCCACGTTCAATAAACGATCCCATTACTACTAATGAGGTAAATATATCGGGGTTTTTAAACATGTTAGTGGCATCAAAAGAAGCTCAAGTTAAAAGATTCATATATGCTGCAAGTTCGTCAACATACGGAGATTCTGAAGAGTTACCAAAAGTGGAAGATAGAATTGGTAAACCATTATCTCCTTATGCCATTACTAAATATGTAAACGAACTTTATGCAGATATTTTTAGTAAAACATACGGATTAGAAACCATAGGCTTACGCTATTTTAATGTTTTTGGAAGAAAGCAAGATCCAAACGGAGCTTATGCAGCTGTAATTCCAAAGTTTGTAATGCAGTTTATGAATTACGAAAGTCCAGTAATTAATGGAGATGGAAACTTTTCAAGAGATTTTACTTATATAGATAATGTAATACAAATGAATGAATTGGCCATGTTAACTGAGAATAAACAAGCCATAAATACAGTATACAATACCGCTTTTGGAGATCGAACAACTTTAAATGATTTGGTTAAAAGTTTAAAAGAGTATTTGTCTGCATTTGATAGTAAAATAGCTGATGTTGAAGTAATTCATGGACCAAACAGAGTGGGAGATATTCCTCATTCTTTAGCAAGTATAGAAAAAGCAAAAGAGTTATTAAATTATAAACCTAAATATTCAATGCAAGAAGGGCTTAAAGAAGCTGTTCTATGGTATTGGAACAATTTAAAATAAAATGATTACAAAAATTTGTTGTATCGGAGCAGGATATGTTGGTGGCCCAACAATGGCAGTAATTGCACAAAAATGTCCTCATATAAAAGTTACCGTTGTAGATTTAAATCAAGACAGAATTAACGCTTGGAATGACGAAGATTTGTCAAAACTTCCCGTTTATGAACCGGGATTAGATGCAGTTGTAAAAGAGGCTCGAGGAAGAAATTTATTTTTCTCTACTGAAGTAGATAAAGCCATTGAAGAAGCAGATATGATTTTTATTTCGGTTAATACACCTACAAAAACCTATGGTGTTGGTAAAGGTATGGCGGCCGATTTAAAATACATTGAGCTTTGTGCAAGACAAATTGCTCGCGTAGCAAAAACTGATAAAATTGTGGTTGAAAAATCTACATTACCAGTTAGAACTGCCCAAGCCATTAAAGATATTTTAGATAATACCGGAAATGGAGTACAATTTCAAATATTATCAAATCCAGAATTTTTAGCCGAAGGAACAGCTATAGAAGATTTATTCGCTCCAGATAGAGTTTTAATCGGTGGAGAAACTTCTCCAGAAGGTCAAAAAGCTGTTCAAGCTTTAGTTGATGTCTATGCTAATTGGGTCCCAAAAGATAGAATTTTAACTACAAATGTTTGGTCTTCTGAACTTTCTAAGTTAACAGCAAATGCTTTCTTAGCACAACGTGTTTCTTCTATTAATGCTATGAGTGAATTATGCGAAAAAACAGGAGCCGATGTAAATGAAGTCGCAAGAGCTATTGGAATGGATAGTAGAATTGGACCAAAATTTTTAAAATCTTCAGTTGGTTTTGGAGGTTCTTGTTTTCAAAAAGATATTTTGAATATGGTTTACATTGCAAAATCCTACGGTTTAAATGAAGTGGCGGATTATTGGGAGCAAGTAATTATTATGAACGACCACCAAAAAAGACGTTTTGCTAAAAATATAATTAAAACATTATACAACACCGTCTCAGGTAAGAAAATTGCTTTCTTGGGTTGGGCATTTAAAAAGGATACAAATGATACTAGAGAGTCGGCAGCAATTTACGTAGCTGACGATTTACTGTCAGAACAAGCTCACATTTCAATTTTTGATCCTAAAGTTGAATCAAAACAAATTCATTTCGATTTGAATTATCTAGAATCACGTTCTCAAGAAGAGAACGCTAAAGGTATTTCAATAGAAACCAACCCTTATGAGGCTTGTAAAAATGCTCATGCAATTGCTGTTTTAACCGAATGGGATGAGTTTAAAGCGTACGATTGGCAAAAAATTTATGATAATATGTTGAAACCGGCTTTTGTATTTGACGGAAGAAATATTTTAGACGGAAAAGAATTGGAAAGAATAGGTTTTAAATACCAAGGAATAGGAAAATAATGAATTCTAAAATTGCAATAATAGGTTTAGGCTATGTGGGTTTACCTTTAGCAAGATTATTTGCTACAAAGTATGCTGTTGTTGGTTTTGATATTAATCAAAACCGAATTCAAGAACTAAATAAAGGAATTGATGCTACTTTAGAAGTAGAGAACGATATTTTAAAAGCAGTCTTAAAATCCTCAAATTCAAATGAAATTGGGTTGTATAATTCAAATCTATTGGAAGATATTACTGATTGTAATTACTATATTGTAACGGTGCCAACTCCAGTAGACAAACATAATAAGCCCGATTTAACTCCTTTGTATAAAGCAAGTGAAACTGTAGGTCAAGTTTTAAAGAAAGGCGATGTTGTAATTTATGAATCAACTGTTTATCCTGGTGTTACAGAAGAAGAATGTATACCAGTTTTAGAAAAAATATCGGGATTGAAATTCAATATTGATTTCTTTGCCGGATATTCACCAGAACGAATTAATCCAGGTGATAAAGAACATACTGTTGAGAAAATATTAAAAGTAACGTCTGGTTCAACTCCAGAAATTGGTCAAAAAGTAGACGCATTATATAAAAGTGTAATTACTGCAGGTACGCATTTGGCACCAACAATTAAAGTAGCCGAAGCAGCAAAAGTAATTGAAAACTCACAACGTGATATCAATATTGCATTTGTAAACGAATTGGCAAAAATTTTTAATTTATTAGAAATTGATACACATGCCGTTTTAGCTGCGGCAGGTACCAAATGGAATTTTTTACCATTTAAACCAGGTTTAGTTGGTGGACATTGTATTGGTGTTGATCCCTATTATTTGGCTCAAAAAGCTCAAGAAAAAGGTTATCATCCTGAAATTATTTTAGCTGGAAGAAGACTAAATGATTCTATGGGCGAATATGTTGCTTCACAAGTAGTGAAGCAAATGATTAAAAAAGGTGTCAATGTAAATGGCGCAGAAGTATTAATGATGGGAATCACTTTCAAAGAAAATTGTCCTGATGTTCGTAATACTAAAATTGTTGATGTTATTAAAGCTTTAGAAGATTACGGAATTAAAGTCACCACTTTTGATCCTTGGGCAAATCCAAAAGAAGTAAAGCACGAATATAATATTGAAAGTACTAGAGAATTACCATCAAACCAATTTGATGCTGTTGTTTTAGGTGTTGCTCATAAAGAGTTTAAAGAAATTGATTTAAACAAACTTAGAAAATCTGCAAGTGTTCTCTATGATGTAAAAGGAATTTTGGGTGAAGTTGCAGACGGAAGATTATAATGAATTTAGATAAAAATCAAAATATAGCGATTCAAGCGGCTGTAGAAGCGGGTTATAAGATTGTTGAAATTTATGATGATTTCGATGGCGAATTTATTTCAAAAGATGACGATTCTCCTCTTACAATCGCAGATAAAGAATCAAATGAAATCATAAAGAAGTTTTTACTTCAAACTGAAATCCCAATTATTAGTGAGGAAATCAAAAATGCTGATTTTTCTGAAAGAAAAAATTGGAATACTTGTTGGATAGTTGATCCACTTGATGGGACAAAAGAGTTTATCAAAAGAAATGGACAGTTTACTGTGAACATTGCTTTAGTTGAAAATGGTAAGCCAATTTTCGGAGTGATTTATGTTCCAGTTACTAAGGAATTATATGTTGGTTTAGTAAATGAGAATAAAAGTCTTTATTGTAAAGTAAATACAGAAGAGTTTTCGATAGAAGATTTCATAAATAATTCTTCAGAATTGGAACCAGTAAAAGTTCAAAATAACATTATTAATGTAGTTTGTAGTAATTCGCATTTAAACGAAGAAACGCAATCTTATATTGATGATTTAAAAAAGCAGTTTGAAGTTGTAAATAGTGTAAATGCAGGAAGTTCGTTAAAGTTTTGTTTAGTGGCTTCTGGCAAAGCGCAAGTTTATCCTCGATTAGCACCCACAATGGAATGGGATACGGCAGCCGGACAAGCTATTTGCAATGCAGTAGGTGTTAAAGTAATTTCTCAAGTAACGAATGAAGAATTGCTTTACAATAAAGAAAATTTGTTGAACCCAAGTTTTATAGTGAGTATATAATGTCAAAGGTTTCACCAATTCGACATATTTTAAAAGCTATTACTTGGCGAGTAATTGGAACATTAGACACCATGTTTCTTTCCTGGTTAATTACAGGAAATGCAATGTTGGGCTTGAAAGTTGGATTAGCCGAATTAGTTACTAAAATGGTTTTATATTACATTCATGAAAGAATTTGGTATAGAGTCGATTTAAGTAAGTTTGGAGCAAAATCAGATAGTAGAAAACGACATATTTTTAAAACAATTTCGTGGCGAGTGGTTGGTTCTATCGATACATTTATTTTAGGATGGGTAATTACTGGAAATCCATTTACTGGAGCAAAAATTAGCGTTTTTGAGGTGGCAACCAAAATGATTTTATATTATTTGCACGAAAGAGTTTGGTATAGGGTTAAATTTGGAGTAAGTAAAGAAGATGAGTACTAACATTTTTAAACAAGATTTCCACATTTGTAGAAATCAAAGAGAACAATTATTAAACCAAAAATCTATATTGATATGGTTTACGGGTTTGTCGGGTTCAGGAAAATCTACTGTTGCTAATGCTTTAGAAAGTAAATTGCACTCATTAAATTTTAAAACCTACACTTTGGATGGCGATAATATTAGAGGTGGATTAAATAAAAATCTAACTTTTAGTGACGAAGACAGGAGTGAAAATATTAGAAGAATAGCCGAAGTCTCAAAACTGTTTCTAGACGCTGGAACAATTGTTATTGCCTGTTTTGTATCTCCATTTGAAAAAGATAGAGCATTGGTTAAACAAATTGTGGGAAGTGAAGATTATGTTGAAGTGTTTGTAAATACATCTATTGAAGAATGTGAAAAAAGAGATATAAAAGGATTGTATAAAAAAGCGAGATTAGGAGAAATTAAAGATTTTACTGGAATTTCTTCTCCTTATGAAGTGCCAAAAAATCCAGATATATTAATAGATACATCAAAGTTAAGTATAGAAAATTCAGTAAATTTGATTTTTGAAAAGATTAATGACAAAATAAAACTAAATGAGTAAGTATTATTTAAACTATTTAGACGAATTAGAAGCAGAGGCAATATTTATATTGCGTGAAGTATGGGCACAATTTCAAAATCCTGTTATTTTATTTTCAGGAGGAAAAGACTCTATTGTAGTGACTCATTTAGCAAGAAAAGCATTTTATCCTTCGCCTATTCCTTTTCCTTTAATGCATGTCGATACAGGTCACAATTTTCCTGAAACCATGCAATTTAGAGATGATTTGGTTCATGAATTAGGAGCTAAATTAATTGTGGGTTCGGTTCAAAGTTCAATTGATAAAGGTAGAGTAGCCGAAGAAAAAGGTAAAAATGCATCAAGAAACGCATTGCAAACTACCACATTGTTAGATACTATCGAAGAAAATAAAATTGATTGTGCCATAGGTGGTGGAAGAAGAGATGAAGAAAAAGCTCGTGCTAAAGAACGTTTCTTCTCGCACCGAGATGATTTTGGTCAATGGGATCCTAAAAATCAACGTCCAGAATTATGGAATTTGTTAAATGGAAAACACTTTCAAGGCGAACATTTCAGAGCATTTCCTATCAGTAATTGGACAGAGTTAGACGTTTGGAATTATATCAAAAGAGAAAATATCGCCATTCCTTCATTATACTTTTCACACCAAAGAGAAGTAGTTTGGAGAAACGATTCTTGGATTCCAAATTCTGAGTTTTTAAAATTAGAGGATAACGAAAAAATTGAAGTTAAAACTATTCGTTTCAGAACGCTTGGCGATATTACTATTACGGGAGGAATTGAATCTGACGCTGATACTTTAGCTAAAATTGTAGAAGAAGTTTCTACAATGCGTTTAACAGAAAGAGGAAATAGAGCTGATGATAAACGTTCAGAATCAGCAATGGAAGATAGAAAAAGACAAGGTTACTTTTAAAATAAAATTATGCAAATAGATAACAATCAACTATTACGATTAGCTACTGCAGGTAGTGTTGATGACGGAAAAAGTACATTAATTGGGCGTTTACTTTATGATTCAAAATCAATTTTTGAAGATCAAGTAGCGGCTATCGAAAATACAAGTAAGAAAAGAGGATATGACGGTGTAGATTTAGCTTTGTTCACTGACGGATTACGTGATGAACGTGAGCAAGGAATTACAATCGATGTTGCTTATCGTTATTTTACAACACCAAAAAGAAAATTTATTATTGCGGATACTCCAGGACATATTCAATATACACGAAATATGGTTACAGGAGCTTCAACTGCAAATGTTGCCATTATTTTGATTGATGCTCGTAAAGGAGTTATCGAACAAACAAAGCGTCATTCTTATATTGCTTCACTTCTACAAATTCCGCATGTAATTGTATGCGAGAACAAAATGGATTTAGTAGAGTATTCAGAAGAAGTTTTCAATAGTATTGTTTCAGATTACGAAGGATTTTCATCTAAATTATTAATAAAAGATATTCGTTTTATTCCCATTAGTGCACTAGATGGCGATAATGTGGTAAACGAATCTCAAAACATGAATTGGTTCAAAGGTTCTCCATTATTAGATACTTTAGAAACCATGCATATTAGTAGCGATAATAATAAGATTGATGCGCGTTTTGCTGTGCAAACAGTTTTACGTCCGCAAAAAGATGAGTTTATCGATTATAGAGGTTATGCAGGTAGAATTTTAAGCGGAATTTATAGAAAAGGAGATGAAGTAACTGTTTTACCTTCTGGATTTACGTCAAAAATCAAGACTATCGATTTCTATAAAGATTCTTTAGAAGAAGCTTTCGCACCAATGTCAGTTTCTATTACATTAGAAGACGATATTGATGTAAGTCGAGGCGATATGATTGTAAAATCGAATAACAAACCCGAGCAATCGCAAGAATTTGATGCAATGATTTGTTGGTTAAACGGAAAATCAGCACAACCAAGAGCAAAATATTCAATTCTTCATACTTCTAATGAGCAAAAGGCTATGATAAAAGAAGTAGTTTATAAAGTTAATATCAATACTTATGAGCGAATTGAAGACGATCAAGATTTGAATATGAATGATATTGGACGAATTAAAATTAAAACCACAAGACCTTTAATGATAGACTCTTACAGAGAAAACAGATATACAGGTAGTTTTATTTTAATTGATGAAGGAACAAACGAAACTGTTGCGGCAGGAATGATAATTAACTAATTTTTCTGAAGAGAAAATATTAAGAGTTTAATTTGTGAAAGAACATAAGTTTGCGGCTTTACTTTCTTATGTTAATTTAGGTTTAACTAATTTAACAGGAATTTTGGTAACACCTTATGTTATTAAGGCTTTAGGCAACCAAGAGTATGGTTTGTATACGCTTATAGGTGCTTTTGTCGGTTATTTATCAGTACTCGATTTAGGGTTAAACAATGCCATCATTCGTTATGTAGCACAATATAGAGTACAAAAAGACGAAAAATCACAAGAAAATTTTTTAGCTACCAGTTTAATCATTTATTGTGCTATTGCTGTTTTATTAACAGTTTTAGGAAGCTTATTCTATTTTAATCTAGATTATTTTTTTTCTAAATCACTTACAATAGAAGAATTGCATAAAGCTAAAATTATGCTTATAATTTTGGTTTTTAATATTGCTTTTACATTGCCAGGTGGTGCTTTTACAGGTATTTGTTCAGGATACGAAAAATTTATTTTTCCGAGAATTCTTTCAATACTAAAAGTTATAATTAGAACCATTACGCTTATATTTATTTTACATTTTGGTTCAAATTCTATTGGCGTTGTTGTTTTGGATACAATTGTTAATCTTGTATTTATTTTAACTACAATTTGGTATACATTTTTTAAACTGAAGGTTAAGATAAAACTCCATCAATGGGATTTTTCTTTTGTAAAAGAAATTTTTAAATATTCTTTTTGGATTTTCCTTTTTGCTTTAGTTTATCAATTTCAATGGAGAACCGGACAAGTAATTTTAGGTTCAACTACAAATACAACAATTGTAGCAATTTTTGGAGTTGGTGTTATGCTAGGAGTTTATTTTACGACGTTTGGTAATATCATAAATAGTTTATTGTTGCCAAAAGCAGTACAAGCTGTTTATAATAATGTATCAAATGAAGTTTTAACAGACCAAATGATTAAAGTTGGTCGCATTTCCTATTTGTTACTCATTTATGTATTTGGGGCATTTTTATTAACAGGTCAAGACTTCATTAAACTATGGATTGGCGAATTGTATTTACCAGCCTATTGGATTGCATTATCTATAATGGCAGTTTATATTATTCCAATTGCGCAAGGCTATTCTCATGCGATTTTAGATGCCAAGAAGATGTTACGTTTTAAATCCTTAAATTTCTTTTTCTTCAGTATAATAGGAGCTTTTTTAGGTTACTTTTTATCGAAAAAATTCGGAATGTATGGAATGATTTTAGGCTTGGTTTCAGCAGTAGTTGTTTTACAAATAGTAATGAATGTTTACTATCAATTAAAATTAAAACTAAATATGCCTAAGTTTTTTTTGAAGGCATTATTTAAGTTTACTCTTATTTTTGTTTTGGTAACTATTGTTTCTTTTTTTATAATGCAACAGTTTACATCATGTTCATGGTATAAGTTTCTTTTTAGTAATGTGGTATATACAATAATTTTTGTTGCCATATTTTACCATGCATTAGATAAAACAGAGAAAAAATATTTTTTAAAATTTAAAGAATGATAAAACCACTAACATCTTTAAGATTTTTTTTCGCATTAATGGTTTTTTTAAGCCATCTTGGTTTCTTGTATGGTATTAATGCACAAACTGATGTTGGTTTAGATTCTTTTGTAAGAGAATATATTTCATTTAAAGAAGGTTATTTAGGTGTAAGCTTCTTTTTTATTTTAAGTGGTTTTATTCTTAGTTATAATTACTTAGATAAATTTAAAAATAAAACTATTAGTTATAAAAACTATATCAGGGCAAGATTTTTTAGAATTGTGCCTTTGCATTGGTTAACTTTAATTGTTTCAATCTTCCTATCAATCGCATATATTAATAATATTACTGGCTTTTTACTAAAATTAGCAGCAAACACATTTTTATTGCAAAGTTTTGTACCTGTAAAGGATTTTTATTTTGGATTTAATGGGGTTTCGTGGAGTATTTCTGATGAAATGTTTTTTTATACCTTATTCCCTTTGCTTGTTTTGTGGATTTATAAAAAGAAACAAAATTATTTTTTAGCAGTTTTATCATTATGCATTCCTATTTTAGCATTGTCTTTTTTTTACAATTATTCAAATAGTTACTGGTTATTTTATGTAAATCCCTTTTTTAGAATTTTTGATTTTATTATCGGAATACTCTTGTTTAAGGTTTATTTAAAGTTAAAAGAATTCAATTTCAAAATAAATTTCACATTTGTAGAAATTACAGCAATACTAATGCTAGTTTGTTTTGTGTCTTTTAAAGATCAAGTGCATCAATCATTCAGATGGTCTATTTATTATTGGATACCAATGACATGGATTATTTTGGTGTTTTCCTTAGCAAAAGGATTAATTTCAAAAATTTTATCACATAAATCCTTATTGTTACTTGGAGAAATTAGCTTTTCATTTTATATGATCCATCAATTAGTAATAAAGGTATTATGGGCTTTAAATTTTAAATTACATTTTACAAAATCTTCGATTTTGATAACGTTGTTATCGTTTCTTATAAGTGTAGTTTTAAGTTATATCGCTTATAACTTTTTCGAAAAACCGATAAATAAAAGATTTAAAAAACCTTCCCTGTAATGCATATAGCGTATTTATCAACCGAGTTTCCCCATAATAATCTTCCGGCTGCCGGAGGAATAGGTTCTTTTATTAAAAATTTAAGTAAAGAATTAATAAATTTAGGACACCAGGTCACAGTTTTCATTATTAATTCAAATAAAAATGCCGAATGGAAAACAGAAGATGAAATAACTATTGTTGAAATAAAAAAGAAAAACAGCAGTATCGGAGCATTATTCTATAGATTGTATATCTCTAAAATAATTAAAACATATATTAAAAATAATGCAATTGATATTATAGAATGTCCCGACTGGGAAGGGTATCACGCTTTTTTTAAACTTGATGTGCCTCTTGTAACAAGAATACACGGTTCGGTAACATACTTTAATAATCTAGAAAATAAAAAAAAATCTAAAATCATATATTTTTTCGAAAAGCTTGCTTTACGAAAATCCAATAAAATAATTGCAGTTAGTAAATTTTCTGGAATGAAAACGAAACAAGTTTTCGGATTTAAAAATTTTGATTTTGAAGTAATTTATAACGGTATCGATACTACTAGATTTAATCCTATTGAAGGAATAAATGAAAATCATAGTATTTTATATTTTGGAACTTTAGCAAGAAAAAAAGGAGTATTAGAATTGCCTTATATTTTTAATTATTTAAATACCATTAATAAAGAGGTTAAATTAATACTCATAGGTAAAGATTCAGTTGATTTTAATGAGCAAAGGAGTACATGGGAATTAATGCAAGATGCTTTTACAAGCGATGCACTAAAAAATGTAGAGTATAAAGGTGTTATTTCTTATCAAGAAATGAATGTTGAAATAGCAAAATCTACAATTTGTATTTTTCCTTCATTTGCTGAAGCTTTCCCCATATCATGGTTAGAAGCTATGGCTATGAAAAAGGCAATTGTAGCTTCAAATATTGGGTGGGCTTCAGAAGCATTAATCGAAAATGAATCGGCATTTTTAGTAAGTCCTCAAG
>JAIXHM010000002.1 GCA_030145825.1 Flavobacterium sp. | reverse complement strand
AAAATTATTAACGCCATCTTCAGATAGAAGAGTAGTAGCTTATATTGGCGATCCTGCATTGCATTTAGCTATTCCAAAACCTAAAGTTGTTCTAACTGAAGTTAACGATGTTCCGGTAAATCAAGTTATGCCAGTATTTCAAGCGTTACAACCAATGAAAATCGAAGGACAAATTGTAGATGAAAACGATGTTTTAATTTCTAATTACAATGGAGATGTTGCAATTCAAGTTTTTGATAAAGACATTAATCGATCTACATTAGGTAACAACGGGGCTACTAATGGTTCAGGGCAAGTAATCATTATGAATTTTGTAACTTTAGGAGAAACAGTTGTTAGAGGTAATGCTTCGGTTACAAACGGTAATTTTGAATTTAACTTTATTGTACCTCAAGATATTAGAATCCCTGTCGGAAATGGTAAGGTTAGTTTTTATGCAAAACGCAATTCACCTTTATTAGAAGATCAAACAGGATATAATTTAGATATTCAAGTGGGCGGAGTGAATACGAATGCTCCAGTAGATAATACACCACCAACGGTTCAATTGTATATGAATGATGAAAGTTTTGTAAGTGGTGGTGTTACAAATTGTTCTCCAATATTATTAGCACATTTATTCGATGAAAGTGGAATTAATACAGCAAGTGGAATTGGACACGATATTGTGGCAATTTTAGATGGAGACGAAACAAATCCTTACATACTAAACGATTATTACGAAACAGAATTAGATGATTTTACTCGAGGCTATGTTCGTTTTCCATTACGAGATTTAGAGCCAGGAATACATACCATTTTGTTTAAAGCTTGGGATGTTTATAATAATTTAATCACATTGGAAATTCAGTTTAATGCTGTTTGTTCAAACGATGGATTAAGAATTGATAAAGTTTTAAATTATCCTAATCCTTTTTCTACTTATACAGAATTTTGGTTCACTCATAATATGCCGTTTGAACCGCTTGATGTTCAAGTTCAAATTTTTACAATAACAGGTAAAGTAGTAAAAACTATAAATCAACAAATAACCACTGAAGGTTTTCTATCGCGTGAAGTAACTTGGGATGGTCGAGATGATTTTGGAGATAGAATAGGTAAAGGTGTTTATGTCTATAAATTAACAGTTCGTTCTACATTAACAGGTAAAAAAGTAGAAAAACATGAGAAACTTGTAATCCTATAATAAAATAGTATATTTGTCAACTTAATAATTTTTTATAATGAAAAAAATAGCGTTTTTTTTAACTCTAATTGTTTCAGTTCAGTTGTTAAAAGCTCAAGATGCAGATAGAAGAGTAGTAACTACTGGTGTGCCGTTCTTATTAATTGCTGCCGATGCTCGTTCAGCAGGTATGGGAGATATGGGAGTAGCAACATCTGCCGATGCTTTTTCTCAACAATACAATCCTGCTAAATATGCATTCTCTTTAAAAGAACAAGGTTTTTCTGTAAGTTATACCCCATATTTGGCATCAATTGCAAATGACATTAAATTGGCACAGTTAACTTATTATAATAGATTAAATGAACGAAGTGCTTTTGCAGCGGGTTTTAGATATTTTGGTTTAGGAGATATTCAATTAACTGATTCTAATGGAAATCCAACTACGAATGTAAATCCAAATGAATTTGCAGTTGATGGTTCATATTCACTAAAATTAAGTGATCAATTTTCAATGGGAGTAGGTGCTCGATATATACGTTCTAATTTGCAAATTAACGACGGAACAAATGACGCCTCTGCGGCATCAAGTTTTGCTGTAGATGTGGCGGCATATTATCAATCTGAGGAAATTGCATACAGCGATTTTAATGGTCGTTGGAGAGCAGGTATTAATCTGCAAAACATGGGGCCAAAAATCAACTACAATAAAGATAAATTAGATGAAAACGCAAACTTTTTGCCTGCTAATTTACGTTTAGGCGCTGGTTTTGATTTTATTTTAGATGAATATAATAAAGTTTGTGTAACAGGAGAAGTTACCAAACTTATGGTGCCAACACCACCGGCCAAAGTTCAGCCGGTAGATAGTAATGAGAATGGACAAATAGATCAAGCTGAAGAAGATGCGGCAACTCTTGCTTACGGTCAAGCTGTTATAGATTACAGAAAAACAGGTTGGGTAAGTGGAATGTTTAATTCATTTGGCGATGCTCCAGGAGGTTTTTCAGAAGAATTAAAAGAAGTAACATGGGCTTTAGGAGCAGAATATTGGTACCAAGATTCATTTGCATTAAGAACGGGTTATTTTCATGAAAGCGAACAAAAAGGAGCTCGTAAATTTTTTACTTTAGGAGCAGGATTTAAATATAATATTGTAAAAGTAGATGTTTCTTATTTGTTCTCTGCATCGAAAGTTAGAAATCCATTGGAAAACACATTGCGTTTTTCTCTTACATTTAACTTTGGTGATGATTACGATGAATTATAAAAAAGTATAACTTTAACTGAATCCAAATTCTTTAGAATTTGGATTTTTTTTCCTTAAATATGAAGCAAATTTCTGTTAATGCAAATTTTACCGTTTATAGTTCTATTGATGAACTTAATGAGGTTGAAAAAGAATTAATGAAAAAAGCCATTTCGGCAAGAGAACAAGCTTATGCACCTTACTCAAAATTTAAGGTAGGGGCTGCTTTATTACTAGAAAATAATGAAGTTGTGGTAGGTTCAAATCAAGAAAATGCAGCTTATCCCTCAGGTTTATGTGCAGAGCGTGTTACGATTTTTTACGCAGGTGCAAATTATCCAAATGTTGGATTTAAAAAATTGTTTATTTCTGCCTCACCTGAAGATCAATTATTAGCAAAACCAATTCCACCTTGTGGAGCTTGCAGGCAATCTATCGCAGAGTATGAAATTAAACAAGAAACTCCAATAGAAATTTATTTTATGGGAGGCACAGGAGAGGTATATAAGAGTGATTCATTGAGGAATTTATTGCCGTTACTGTTCGACAAGAATTATCTATAACGATTTCGTTGATAAAATTGATAAAAATTAACAAAAAGCAGGAAAAATATTGAAGATTAATTTTTTCAATATTTTTTGAAGTAGTATTTTTGCTAATTATAAATTTTTTGCAAAAAAAATTTTTTTAAAAAACAAACTAAACATGAAACCAATCACAAAAGAAGTATACCTAAAGTGGTATGAAGAAATGCAGTTTTGGAGAAAATTCGAGGACAAGTTGGCTGCATTATATATCCAACAAAAAGTTAGAGGATTTCTTCATTTATATAATGGACAAGAAGCTGTTCTAGCGGGTGCCTTACACGCTATGGATTTGTCTAAAGATAAAATGATTACTGCTTATCGTAATCACGTACAGCCAATTGGTATGGGTGTAGATCCGCGTAGAGTAATGGCAGAGCTTTTAGGTAAAGCAACTGGTACTTCTCAAGGATTAGGTGGTTCTATGCATATTTTTTCTAAAGAAAAAGGATTTTATGGTGGACACGGTATCGTTGGTGGTCAAATTCCTTTAGGAGCAGGTATTGCTTTTGCTGATAAATATTTTGAAACAGGTGGAGTTACTTTAACTTATTTTGGTGATGGTGCTGCACGACAAGGTTCTTTACACGAAGCTTTCAATATGGCGATGAACTGGAAATTACCAGTGGTTTTTATCGTTGAAAATAATGGTTATGCAATGGGAACTTCAGTAGAAAGAACTGCAAACCATACAGATATTTGGAAACTAGGTCTAGGTTATGAAATGCCATGTGGACCAGTTGATGGTATGAATCCTATCAAAGTTGCTGAAGCAATGCATGAAGCTATTGAAAGAGCACGTCGTGGAGACGGTCCAACTTTCCTAGAGATGAAAACATACCGTTATAGAGGTCACTCAATGTCTGATGCGCAACATTATAGAACCAAAGAAGAGGTAGAAGAATACAAAAAAATTGACCCTATAACGCAGGTTTTAGATATCATTAAAGAAAATAATTACGCTACTGAAGCTGAAATTGAAGCTATGGATCAAAGAGTTTCTGATTTAGTTGCTGAATGTGAGCAATTTGCTGAAGAATCTCCATATCCAGATTTAAGTGTAATGTATGACGTAGTATACGAACAAGAGAATTATCCATTTTTACCTCATAAATTATAAGCAATATGGCTACAGTTATTACAATGCCCCGTTTAAGCGATACCATGACAGAAGGTACCGTGGCAGCATGGCTTAAAAAAGTAGGAGATAAAATTAAAGAAGGAGATATTTTAGCAGAGATTGAAACTGATAAAGCTACAATGGAGTTTGAATCTTTCAATGCTGGAACATTGTTGCATATTGGTATCCAAGAAGGCGAATCTGCACCAGTAGATTCACTTTTAGCAATTATTGGTAACGAAGGAGAAGATATTTCTGCTTTATTGAGTGGAGGAGCTTCTGCTCCAACTGAAGAACCAAAAGCTGAAGTTAAAGAAGAGTCTAAAGCCACTGCTACTTCTGAATTCAAAATGCCTGAGGGTATTAAAGTTGTTACTATGCCACGATTAAGTGATACAATGACAACCGGTACTGTTGCAACTTGGTTAAAGAAAGTTGGTGATGCAGTTAAAGAGGGAGATATTTTAGCAGAGATTGAAACTGATAAAGCTACAATGGAATTTGAATCTTTCAACGCAGGTACATTATTGTACATTGGTGTTGAAGAAGGAGGTTCTGCTCCAGTAGATACTATTTTAGCTGTTTTAGGACCTGCAGGAACTGATGTTTCTGGAGTAGTTGCTAATTTTACGGCTGGTGGTTCTACAGAAGAAGTTAAAAATGAAGAAGTTAAATCAGATACTCCATCAACTGTCATGTCGAGCGGAGTCGAGACATCTCAAAATACAAATACTGGAGGAAGAATTTTTGCTTCTCCTTTAGCTAAGAAAATTGCTGAAGAAAAAGGAATTAACCTTTCTCAAGTAAAAGGAAGTGGTGAAAATGGTAGAATCGTAAAAAGTGATGTGGAGAACTTTACTCCATCGTCGACTTCAACTCCAGCTCAAGCGGTTGCAGAAGCATCTCAAGCAGTTGCTGCGGTTAAACCATTTGTTCCTGCAGGTGAGGTTTTCCAAGAGGAAGTTAAAAATTCTCAAATGCGTAAAACTATTGCGCGTCGTTTAGTAGAATCTAAATTTACAGCACCACATTATTATTTAACTATTGAGTTAGATATGGATAATGCAATTGCTTCTCGTGGAATGATTAATTCTTTGCCAGATATTAAAGTATCATTCAATGATATGGTAATTAAAGCTTGTGCAATGGCATTAAAAAAACATCCACAAGTAAATTCACAATGGAGAGAAGATGCAATGGTATTAAATCATCACGTGAATATTGGTGTTGCAGTTGCAGTTGAAGATGGACTTGTTGTACCAGTGTTAAAATTTACAGACCAAATGAGCTTGTCTCAAATTGGTGCTAATGTAAAAGATATGGCTATTAGAGCTAAAGCTAAGAAAATTCAACCGGCTGAAATGGAAGGAAGTACGTTTACAATTTCTAATTTAGGAATGTTTGGAATTCAATCGTTTACTTCAATCATTAACCAACCAAATTCTGCAATCTTATCTGTTGGGGCTATTATTGAAAAACCAGTAGTTAAAAATGGTCAAATTGTAGTAGGTAACACAATGACAGTTACATTAGCATGTGATCACAGAACTATTGATGGTGCAACTGGGGCTCAATTCTTACAAACGTTAAAAGCGTTTATGGAAAATCCAGTAACTATGTTAGCATAATAAAAGTTAATATTTATATAGAGAATCCCAACAATTGTTGGGATTTTTTTATTTTTACAAAAATACATTCAAATGAAATTATTTCAATATGCTTTATTACTGCTTGTACTTTATTCGTGTAAGCCAACACAACAAGCAGCTAATAATAATCAAGGAATTACTCTAACTAATTTTTCAACTTCTGAAAGTGTGGCTAAAACATTATCTTATCTAGCATCGGATGAATTAGAAGGAAGAGATACCGGGAGTGAAGGAATAGAAAAAGCGGCTGTTTTTCTTGAAAAATTAATGAAAGAAAATAGTTTAAAACCCTATTTTAAAACTTATCGCGATACACTTTCAAATTTTGACAAACCCGCTTATAATATTGTAGGATATTTAGAAGGAAACGATTCAAAATTGAAAAATGAATTTGTAATCATTGGTGCGCATTACGATCATATTGGAAGAATTAAAGCTGTTAATGGCGATGATATAGGAAATGGAGCAAATGATAATGCTTCTGGGTCTACTGCAGTTACTGAATTGATTAAGTATTTTGGAAAGAATAAAGGCAATAAAAGAAGTTTACTGTTTGTTTTCTTTTCAGCTGAAGAAAAAGGTTTGCTAGGTTCAAAACATTTGGCAAAAAAGCTTCATGATGAAAAAATGGATTTGTATTTCATGTTCAATTTTGAAATGATTGGTGTACCAATGAAAAGAACAGATATGTTAATGTATATTACAGGATTCGGAAAAAGTAACATGGCTTCGAAAATAAATGAGATTGCAGGAGAAAATTTAGTTGGATATATTCCAATGCAAACCCAATATCAATTATTTAGAGCGTCAGATAATTATCCATTTTATACAGAATTTAATGTGCCGGCTCAAACGGTATCAACATTCGATTTTGAAAATTTTGAATTTTATCATCAACCAGATGATGAATTTGAATTAACGAAACCTGAGCATATGGCAAAAGTGGTTAATAAAATGATCCCAGTTTTAGAACAAATGATGAATGCACCAACTAAAGAGATTGAACTAAATGGAAAATAAAAACATTATTATTACAGGAACTTCAAGAGGTATAGGTTTCGAATTAGCTTTACAATTTGCCGATGCTGGACATCAAGTATTGGCAATTTCCCGTAAAATGCCAAAAAGCTTAATGGAGCATTCAAATATAACTTGTTTGTCTATAGATATTTCTGATGAAAATGAAATGGAACAAGTTGAAAAGTTTGTAAAAGATTCTTGGAGCAATAAAGTCGATGTATTAATAAACAATGCTGGATTGTTAGTCAATAAACCATTTGAACAATTAACCACTAGCGATTTTGAAAAAGTTTACAAAGTAAATGTTTTTGCTGTTGCTGAATTAACTCGAATCTGTATTCCATTTATGAAAAAAGGAAGTCATGTGGTTACCGTAAGTTCAATGGGCGGAGTTCAAGGAAGTATGAAGTTTCCTGGTTTAGCAGCTTACTCATCGAGTAAAGGAGCTGTAATTACATTGTCAGAACTTTTGGCCGAAGAATACAAAGAAAGCGGAATTTCATTTAATGTCTTAGCTTTAGGTTCTGTTAATACAGAAATGCTTCAAGAAGCTTTTCCAGGTTATGAAGCACCTTTATCGGCAAAAGAAATGGCAAATTATATTTTCGATTTTAGTTTAAACGGAAATAAGTATTACAACGGCAAAGTTTTACAAGTAAGTTCAACTACACCTTAATAAGGTTAAAGGTTTTGGGTTAAGGGTAAATGTTTTTTCCCCTTTTACCTTTTAGCTTTCACCTTTTACCAAATATGGATATACTACAAAAATATTTGCCTGAACACGCTGTTCAACCTTGTTTTGAATTAATCAAAGCAAATCATGTGCATCTTAAAATCGTAAATGAAAGGAATACACGTCATGGCGATTATCGAAAAGATGCGCAGGGCTATCATTTAATTACGGTAAATGCAAGTTTAAATAAATACCGTTTTTTGATAACATTAATTCATGAAATTGCACATTTAGTGGCTTTTGAAAAGTTTGGGCGTCATATTAAACCTCATGGGCAAGAATGGAAGTATACTTTTCAACAATTAATGGTGCCTTTTATTCGTCCCGAAATTTTTCCTAATAAAGTATTACCTTTAGTTGCACGACATTTTAGAAATCCCTCGGCGAGTAGCGATACAGATGCCTTGTTATCTGTTGCTTTAAAGGGATATGATGATAAAGAAAGAATAAAAAATTATATCTTTGAAATACCAATTGGAGCGAAATTCCGTATTCATAACGGTAGAGTTTTTAAAAAAATAGCTTTACGTGTTAAAAGATACGAATGTATTGAACTTCAATCGGGGAGAGTTTATTTGTTTCAGCCTAATGCTGAGGTTGAATTATTACCAAATTAATTAAAATGAACAAAAATTATTACGCGATTATAATGGCTGGCGGAGTTGGTTCTCGTTTTTGGCCAGTTAGTACAACCGATTTTCCAAAGCAGTTTCACGATATGCTGGGAACAGGTGATACCTTAATTCAGAAAACTTTTACAAGGCTTTCTCAAATTATTCCTAAAGAGAATATTCTTATTTTAACAAATGAGGTTTATAATGATATTGTTTTAAAGCAATTACCGATGGTAAAACAAGAGCAAATCATTTTAGAACCATCTATGCGAAATACAGCGCCTTGTATTTTATATGCTTCTCTAAAGATAAAAAAAGAAAATCCTGATGCGGTTATGGTAGTTGCGCCATCAGATCATTGGATAGAAGATGAGGTACAATTTTGTGCCAATTTACAACATGCCTTCGATTTTTGTGAAAGAGAAGATAACTTAATGACACTAGGAATTCTTCCCACATTTCCCAATACAGGTTATGGATATATTGAATATGATAAACTAGATTCTAGACCTATAAAAAAGGTAAAACAGTTTAGAGAAAAGCCTGATTATGCAACAGCTCGTAAGTTTATTCAAAGTCGTAACTTTTTATGGAATGCGGGTATTTTTGTTTGGAGTGTAAAATCGGTTTTAAATGCATTTCAAGAGTTTCAACCTGTAATGTTTGATCATTTTATGCAAGGTTATGATGTGTACAATACTTCAAATGAAAAGCAGTTTATTAAAGAGAATTATCCGTTAGCAGAAAATATTTCAGTCGATTATGCAATTTTAGAAAAAGCTCATAATGTTTTTGTTCTTCCCGCAACTTTCGATTGGAACGATTTAGGAACTTGGGGTTCATTACACGAAAAATTAGATAAAGACGAAAACAATAATGCTGTTGTAAATGCCAGAGTTCTTTTAGAAAATGCTTCAAATAATATTATTCGTGCAGAAGGTAAAAAGTTGGTAGTTATTGATGGTTTAGACGATTATATTATTGTAGATAAAGATGATACGCTTTTAATTTATCCAAAAAGTAAAGAACAAGACATTAAAAAAATTGTCGGAAAAATAAAATAATATGCAAGACGAAAACAAAAGTACTTTAAGCCAATCTGTTGCGAGTTTTAAAAAGTTTTTAGAAGAAATCTTCGATATCTATAATGATACCGATAGGAATGCTACTATAGACGATATTAAAGCAGGTGTCGACATGAAAGGTCAAAATGCTTGGGTTTTAATCTTCTCAATTTTAATTGCATCTACAGGTTTAAATACAAGTTCTACTGCAGTTGTAATTGGAGCCATGCTAATTTCACCATTAATGGGGCCTATTTTAGGAATGGGACTTTCATTAGGGATTTACGATTTAGAGTTACTTCGAAAATCGTTAAAGAATTTTGGTGTAATGGTGGTACTGAGTTTGGTAACATCGTTCTTGTTTTTTAGTGTACCAATGTTTCAAAATGAGACGCCTGAATTAATTGCTAGAACATCGCCAAATGTACTTGATATTATCATTGCACTTTCTGGTGGTTTGGCTTTAATTGTAGCGTTAAGTAGAAGAAACAAATCAACCAATACATTAGCTGGTGTTGCTATTGCTACTGCGCTTATGCCGCCACTTTGTACAGCAGGATATGGATTAGCAACAGGAAAATGGAATTTCTTTGGTGGGGCATTATTTTTATTTACAATCAATACTATTTTTATAGCTACTGCGACATATTTAGTGGTTAAATTTTTGCGTTTTCCATTAAAAGAATATGCCGATGTTCAAAGAAAGAAACGTATTTCGCAAATATTAACTTTTATAGCATTAGCAATTTTTATTCCGAGTGTTTATTTCTTTTATCAATTGTATAAAAAGTCAGATTTTGAACAAAAAGTTGATTTGGTTTTAGCGGAATTAAAAGATGAAAAGGGAATTGGAGTTTTCGATATTCAAAAAGATTTTTCAAAACAAAAAGTAAGTTTTGCAGTTTTAGGAACCAACTTGGAGGGACACGAAATTGAGAAGCTAGAGAAGAAAATGAAAGACTTTGGTTACGATAATACCATCATTCATTGTGTTCAAGATTTACAGAATCAAAAAACATTGTCTCGACTTTCAGAAATTGAAAATTCATATTTAACAACGCAACAATTGTTGTCTCAAAAAGAAGAACAGTTACTTTTAAAAGAGAAAGAAATTTTAGATTTAAAGAATAAATTGAGTAATGGTTCAACAGTTTCTTTTGTCGATGTTGCAAATGAAATACAAAGTTTAAATGATAACATAGAAGAAGTTTCGTATTATAATATTTTACATACCAATTTTAAAAGTATCGATACAGTTCCACATTTTGTTATTAAGTTTAAAAATAATGTAAATAACAAAGTGATAACGGAAGAAGTAGCGAAGTATAAAAAATGGTTACAATCGAAACTTAAAAATCAAAAAGTGGTGGTAAAATCAGAAGAATAAACAAAAAAGCTCAGTTTTAAAACTGAGCTTTTTTGTTATAAAGAATCATCTTCAAGATACATTTTTCTTACTCGTTTAAATAATTCGGAAGAATAAACGAAATCGGTTACTGCTTCATTATCAGTTTTAAAAATTTCTTTATTTGAACCTTCCCATTCTAATAAACCATTTTTTAAGAAAATAATTTTCTCGCCAATTTCCATTACCGAGTTCATATCGTGCGTATTGATAACCGTTGTAATGTTGTATTCTTTTGTAATTTCTTGAATTAAATTATCAATTACAATTGCTGTTTTTGGATCTAAACCCGAGTTAGGTTCGTCACAAAATAAATATTTAGGATTATTAACAATTGCTCTCGCAATAGCGACACGTTTTTGCATCCCACCTGAAATTTCCGATGGTTTTTTATGATGCGCATCTACTAAATTAACGCGTTCAATAACAAAATCTACACGTTCTTTTATTTCTTTCGGAGTTTTTTTAGAAAACATTTTCAATGGAAATCCAACATTTTCTTCCACGGTCATACTGTCAAAAAGTGCACTTCCTTGAAAAACCATTCCAATTTCAGTTCTTAAATCTTGTTTTTCATCTTTCGACATAGAAGAATAAATACGTCCGTCAAAAGAAATAGTTCCACTCTCTGGAGTGTGAATTCCTAATAAAGATTTTAAGAATACTGTTTTTCCTGAACCACTTTGTCCAATAACTAAACTTGTTTCACCTGCTTCAAAACGAGTTGAAATTCCCTTTAAAACTTTTTGGGTGCCAAATGTTTTTTCTAAATCTTTAACTTCTATCATTTGCTCAAAAGTAATTGGGTTAAAATATAGTTCATTAAAATAATCACTACTGAAGTCCAAACAAAGGAAATCGTACTTGCTTTACCAACTTCAAGTGCTCCACCTTTCATGTAAAAACCATGAAAAGAAGGAATCGTTGCCAATATAATGGCAAAAACAACAGTCTTGATAAAAGCATAAGTAATATGAAAAGGAATAAAGTCTTTTTGAATTCCAGTAATAAATTCATTGCTAGAAGCGAAACCGCCGTAAACTGCAGCTAAATAACCACCAACAACTCCTAAAAACATACTCAATCCAATTACAAATGGGAAAAGTAATAGTGCTATTAACTTTGGAAATACTAAATAATTTAAAGCATTTACACCCATAACTTCTAAAGCATCAATTTGCTCAGTTACACGCATGGTTCCAATACTGGAAGTAATAAAGGACCCCATTTTACCAGCCATAATAATGGAAATGAATGTTGGCGCAAACTCTAGTATAACAGATTGCCTCGTGGCAAAACCAATTAAATATTTGGGAATTAACGGATTGGTTAAGTTTAATGCAGTTTGAATGGCAACCACTCCACCCACAAAAAATGAGATGAACGCTACAATTCCTAACGAATCGATAATTAAATCGTCAACTTCTTTAAAAATTAATTGTCTCATAACACTCCATTTTACCGGTCGGTTAAAAACCTCTTTGAGCATCATGAAATATTTTCCGGTTTGTTCTAAAATTCTAATTACAAACATTTTTATCTAATCGCTAAATATTGGCTAAAATACTAAATTAATGTGTCAATTTGAAAATGTGTCAATTTGAAAATTGAAAAGTTTCGAAATGGGAACTGAAAAAATTAAAATCGGAATATTTTTTCTTTCATTTTTTTCCATCTATAATTTCTGATAAACCTCGCTTGTTCTTGGGTTACTAAAAGTGGTTTTTTACTTGATTTTGCTTTCCAAAAACCCTTAATGTAATCAATAAATAAAAGTGGTTTTCTCTTGCGTAATGCTAATTTTAAAGATGCAATTGCAGTAATCCAAAATCCGTAGCCTATTGAGTAAAAAGCTTCACCTTGCTTGTAGCGAGATGCTTTGTTGTAATTGGCCCCAGTTGGTTTTAAGTGTTTTACCTGCAAACTTTCATCAGTTTTTACTTTCCAATTGTAAAATTTACACAACAATTCATCAACAGTATCCCAACCCATAGCAGTTCGTAAACCACCAATTTGCTCGAAGCATTCTTTTCGATAGGCTTTTAATGCACCACGAATATGGTCTTTATCAGTTAAATTTTCTAAAATCCACTCTCCATTTTTCTCAATATAACAAAATCCTCCAGCCATTCCAATTTGTTTGTCTGACTGAAAATGATTGATTATTGTTTCAAAGTAATTTTCAGGAAAAATTAAATCGGCATCGGCTTTAACTATAATGTCATAGTTTTGGTCTAAACTTTCTAAACCTTTGTTAAAAGCTAAAATAACTTTGCTTCCAGGTAAATGCTTTACTTCAGATGGATTATTAACTAATGAAATCCAATTATGTTTATCAATAAATGATTTTACAATTGTTTCCGTTTCATCAGTAGAATTATCGTTTACCACCACAACTTTAGCTGGTAAAGCACTTTGGTCTACAAGTGATTCTAAAGTAAGCGCAATATATTGTGCTTCGTTATGTGCAGGTATTACAACGTAATAATTCATTTGATTTTGATAATTCTCAACAAAAATAAACAAAACCTGAGTTACAGAAGAATTATCCTTATTTTTGTTTACTAATTCATTTTAAGTGCAACAAAAAGTAGTCGTTATTATTGTAACTTACAACGGGAGTAAATGGTTGAACAAATGTTTGCAATCGTTGCAACAATCAATTTTACCAATTTCAGTTATTGCTGTTGATAATGCTTCTACAGATAATTCAGTTGCCATTTTAAAGCAATTTTCTTTTGTCGAGGTAATACAGTCTGAAACTAATTTAGGTTTTGGAAAAGCTAATAATATTGGAATTCAAAAAGCTTTAGAACAAAATTTCGATTATTATTTTTTACTAAATCAAGATACTTGGATTGAATCTGATGCTATTCAAAATTTAGTTGAGGTTGCTTCACAAAATGAAAAGTTTGGAATTGTAAGTCCGATGCATTTTTCGCCAGATGAAATTTCTTTAGATGCCAATTTTGAACTATATTGGAAACGAAAGACAAATTCAATTTCTGTAAATGTTGATGAAGTTCCCTTTGTAAATGCGGCAGCTTGGTTATTGTCGAGAAAAGTTATTGAGAAAGTGGGTTATTTTGAACCGCTCTTTAATCATTATGGAGAAGATCGAAATTTTACAGATCGTGTTCGCTATCATGGTTTTAAAACTGTTGTAGTGAAGAACTCCAAAATTTATCACGATAGAATTATAACTAGAAGTTTTCAAAAAGATGTAAAGCAGTCGAAATACAAAATGCTTGCTGAAGTTTTAAATGTAAATCATAATTATATTGATGGTTTATTGAACGCTTTTAGAAATGTAATTGGGTTGCCTAAATATTTTTCAAAATATTATTCTACTTCAAAAGTATTTTCAATGTTTTTGCAATTATTAGGCTATTATATACTTTTAAAGTTTCATTTTTTTACGTTGTTCAAAGCTAGAAAAAGCTATAAATAATGCAAGATTCACAATCACATAAACAAGCTTTTTGGTTTACTATTATCAATTATATTGGAATAGTTATTGGGTTGCTTTCAACATTATTTTTATATCCTTATGATTACGGGTTTTATGGCGAAATTGCATACATCGATTCGTTAGCGCAAATTCTATATCCTATTATGGTTTTTGGAGGTTCGCAAGCGTTAATACATTTTTATCCATCCTTAAGTGCAAACAATAAACAAAGCTTATTTCAATTTACAATTAAAACTGTTTTTAAGATGTTTGTTGGTCTAACAATTTTATTGATTGTAGCTGTTTTAATTTTTGATTGGGACAAAAAAATGTATTTATATTTTGCTTTACCACTAGGGCTTTTAATGGCTTTAATTGAAGTTTTTAAGCGTCAGGCAGCTAATTTGCAAAAAATAGCAATTCCAACATTTTATGAAAAGATAATTCCAAAAGTAGCGATGGTATTTGTTTTTGGAATTTTTTATTTAGGTTATGTAACCGAAAAAATCGCGTATTCAATTTTTGTGGTTTTTTATATATTCTTGGCTTTTTTTGTTGTTAAGTATGTAAAGAATAGGTTTCCAATTTCATTACAAAATAAAAAGGAATCCTTTTTTTCAGATGTTTCAAGAAAAGAATATTTTAATTATTGTTTTTATTCCTTTTTAGGAAGTTTTGGTTCATTCTTAGCCTTTAGAGTTGATGGGTTAATGATTCCCGAGTTTTTAGATTTTGATGCAAACGGAGCGTATCGAAATGCGGTAAATTTTGCTGCAGCAATGGCAATCCCTGCAACCGGATTATTTACAATTTACTCGCCTCAAATTTCAACTTTTATTAAAAACAAAGATTATGAAACATTACAAATGAAATATACCGAAACAGCAAAACTGTTATTTTTTATTGGTGCTGTAATTTTAGGCTGTGTTTTAGTGGGTGCTGAACCGTTCTTTAATTTATTAGCAACCAAAGATAAATTAGTAACCATATTACCCGTAATTTATATTCTAGGAGCTAATGTTTTATTTAATATGGCAACAGGTTTTAATTCGGAAATTATTTCCTATTCACAATATTATAAATTTAACATTATAGCGGTTTTAATTTTAGTTGTTGTAAATGTGTTACTGAATTATGTTTTTCTTACTCAAACAGAGCTTGAAATTGTGGGTGTTTCTTTAGCAACTTTTATATCTTTAGTTTTGTTTAATGTTTCAAAGTTGGTTTTTATTTATAAAAAAATAGGCATAATTCCTTTTGATCGAAACTATGCCCTTCTTATTATAGTCATGGGTATAATAATTGTGACTGGAGTTTTATTGCCTTCTTTTAAAAATCTTTGGCTAGAAACTATTTCAAAAATTAGTTTTGTTTTTACAGCTTCTTTAATTGTTGTTTATTTTACCCAAACAGTTCCATCTTTTAATTATTGGGTAAATAAATTTCTAAAGAAATAATTACATTTGATATACAAATGCATTAATATTCATTCCAGCTCCAACTGAAGCAAAAATAATTACATCACCTTTGTTTAATTTTTGATTTTCAATTTTTCCTTTGATTAATAAATCATAAAGTGTAGGAACAGTTGCGACACTTGAGTTTCCAAGTTTATGAATACTCATTGGCATAACACCTTCGGGAGGAGTTTGTTTATACAATCTAAAAAAACGTTGTATAATTGCTTCATCCATTTTTTCATTTGCTTGGTGAATTAAAACTTTTTTTACTTTATCAATTGCAATTCCACTATTATCTAGACAAGCGGCCATTGCTTTTGGGACATTAGATAATGCAAATTCATAAATTTTGCGTCCATACATTTTAATGTATCGAACATCTGGGTCATGGTCTTTGTTGAATGAATTCCCAAAAAAAAGATAATATGCTTCGTCGTATGCAAAAGTAGCAGATTCATGAGCTAATATTCCGCCTTCTTCTTCTGTGGCTTCGATGATTGTAGCTCCAGCACCATCAGAATAAATCATAGAGTCTCTATCGTGCATATCTACAACTCTAGAAAGTGTTTCTGCTCCAATAACTAAACATTTTTTTGCCATTCCAGCTTTAATATAAGCTTGAGCTTGAATAACACCTTCTATCCAACCAGGGCAACCAAATAAAATATCGTATGCAACACACTTAGGGTTTTTAATTTTCAAAGTATATTTAACGCGAGAAGCTAAACTTGGTAAAATATCAGACTGAATTGCACCTTTTTTAACATCACCAAAATTGTGTGCTAAAATAATATAATCTAAAGTTTCAGGGTCAATTTTTGCATCTTCAATTGCTCGTTGGGCCGCAATAGCTGCAATGTCTGAAGCTGTTAAATCGTCAGTAACATATCTTCTTTCTTCAATTCCTGTAATCTCAAGAAATTTTTGAGCAACAACTTCATTGGGGTGTGGAAATTGAGAACCATCTTCATTTAAAAAGCTATGTTTAGCGAAATCTAAATTGCTAACTCTTTCTGTTGGGATATAAGAACCAGAACCAGTTATTTTAATATTCATATTTATATTTTTGGTTACTCGAATTTACTAAATATTGTTTGTTAATACTTGAGTAACGTGTTGGTTTTTGTGATTTTTATGA
Organism: Flavobacterium sp.; assembly: GCA_030145825.1. Classification (GTDB taxonomy): domain Bacteria; phylum Bacteroidota; class Bacteroidia; order Flavobacteriales; family Flavobacteriaceae; genus Flavobacterium. The sequence goes on along the minus strand of JAIXHM010000002.1, from coordinate 27,021 downwards.
ATATTATATAAAAATAGCTTAAAAAAAATAAAAATCTAAAATTAATCTAATTTAATTGAATTTAATCTGCATTATAGTTGCCATACTTTGCGACATAGTTTTCATTTGTTCGGCATTATTGCCTTCAAAATTTTCGTCAATTGTTGTATGTAAATGTTGTAACCAAGTTTGGTAGTGTTCCTGATTAAATGGAGATTTTTGATGAACATCTAAATGTTTTTGAAACATATTGTTTTTGTAACCACCTTTTAAAAATAAGGCTTGTTCCCAAAATGTAGCTAAAGTATCAAAATGTTCTTCTAAATGTTGGTCAACTAAAGTCACTTTCGTGAAGAAAAAGTTAATTGAATCATCCGCTAAAAGTTTATCGTAAAACTTTCGCATCACTAAAATTATATCTTCTCTGGTTTGAATGTCTTTCATTTTAAATCTCTTAAAAAGAAAATTGTCATTTCGAAACCGAATTTACTCGGTTGAAAAATCGCATTATTTTTATGGGATTTCTCACTTTGTTCGAAATGACAATTAATATTATACTGATCACTAATTACTAGTGACTAACTACTGAATTACATATACGCTTCAATTGGAGCACAAGAACAAACTAAGTTTCTGTCTCCGTAAGCATCATCTACTCTGCGTACAGAAGGCCAAAATTTATTCTCAGCAATATAGTCTAATGGGTAAGCTGCCTTTTCTCTAGAATAAGGGAATTCCCAAGTATTAGCTGTTAACATTGCTAATGTATGAGGAGCATTTTTTAATACATTATTAGCTTCATCTTTAGTACTTTCCTCAATTTCTTTTCTAATCGAAATCATAGCGTCACAAAAACGATCTAATTCAGCTAAATCTTCAGACTCCGTTGGTTCAACCATTAAAGTTCCAGCAACAGGGAAAGATACTGTTGGTGCATGGAAACCGTAGTCCATTAAACGTTTTGCAATATCACCCACTTCAATTCCTTTTTCTTTAAATGCACGACAATCTAAAATCATTTCGTGAGCAGCTCTTCCCATTTCTCCTGAATATAAAACAGGATAATGTTCAGATAAACGAGCTTTCATGTAGTTTGCATTTAAAATAGCAAATTCAGTTGCATTTCTTAATCCTTCAGCTCCCATCATAGTGATGTATCCGTAAGAGATTAAACATACCAATGCTGACCCGTAAGGAGCCGATGAAATAGCAGTAATAGCTTTTTCTCCGCCAACTTTAAGTATTGGGTTAGAAGGTAGGAATGGAACTAATTTTTCGTTTACACAAATCGGTCCAACTCCTGGTCCACCACCACCATGAGGGATAGCGAAAGTCTTGTGTAAGTTTAAGTGACAAACATCAGCGCCAATTGTTGCAGGGTTTGTTAAACCTACCTGAGCATTCATATTTGCACCATCCATATAAACTAATCCGCCATTATCGTGGATTAATTGAGTAATTTCGATAATTGAAGATTCGTAAACTCCGTGAGTTGAAGGATAAGTTACCATTAAACAAGATAAATCATCTTTGTGTTCGATAGCTTTTGCTCTTAAATCTTCAACATCAATGTTTCCTTCTGGAGTTGTTTTGGTAACGATAATTTTCATTCCAGCCATTGCAGCGGAAGCAGGGTTTGTTCCGTGTGCTGATGATGGAATTAAACATACATTTCTATGGCCTTCTCCGCGTGACATATGGTAAGCACGGATAGTCATTAAACCAGCGTATTCTCCTTGAGCTCCTGAGTTTGGTTGTAACGTTGTACCAGCAAATCCTGTGATTACGTTTAATTGCTCTTCTAATTTTTTAAGCATTGTGATATAACCTTCTGCTTGTTCAATTGGAGCAAATGGATGAATGCTATTCCAATATGGCATTGATAATGGCAACATTTCAGAAGCAGCATTTAACTTCATAGTACAAGAACCTAAAGAAATCATTGAATGGTTCAATGATAAATCTTTACGCTCTAATTTTTTAATATAACGCATCAACTGACTTTCAGAGTGATGGTTGTTGAATACATCGTGGGTTAAGAAAGACGACGTTCTCTCTAAAGAAGCGGGTAATTGGCTAGCAGTTGATAATTCAGTAACTGTGAGAGCTTCTTTACCTGTAGCTTCAGCAAAAATCGCGATGATTTGGTTGATATCGTTGATAGAAGTTGTTTCGTTGAATGAGATCGAAATAGTTTCTGCATCTACATAAAAGAAGTTAACTTCATTTCTTTCAGCAACAGCTTTTACTTTTTGAGCGTCAGCTTTTACTAAAATTGTATCGAAGAAAGCTGAATTCGTTTGGTAAATACCTAATTTATTTAAAGCATCTGAAGTTGTTACAGCTGAAGCATGTACTTTATTTGCGATGTATTGTAATCCTTTTGGTCCGTGGTAAACCGCATACATACCAGCCATAACCGCTAATAATACTTGAGCAGTACAGATGTTTGAAGTTGCTTTTTCACGCTTGATGTGTTGCTCACGAGTACCTAACGCCATACGTAATGCGCGATTTCCGTTAGCATCGATTGAAACACCGATGATACGACCTGGCATTGAACGTTTGTATTCTTCTTTAGTAGCGAAATAAGCTGCGTGTGGTCCACCATAACCCATTGGGATACCAAAACGTTGTGTTGTACCTACCACTACAGAAGCACCTATTTCACCTGGAGGAGTTAAAGTAGCTAATGATAAAATATCAGCTGCAACTGCCACTTTAATTTCGTTCTCAGTAGCTTTAGCTATAAAAGCACTGTAATCATTTACTTGTCCGTATTTTCCAGGATATTGTAGGATAGCTCCAAAAAAATCGTTTGAAAAATCGAAATCTTCATGGTTGCCTACAACTAATTCTATTCCTATTGGAGTTGAACGTGTTTGTAAAACCGATAAAGTTTGTGGTAATATTTCTTCAGAAACGAAAAATTTATTTACATTATTTTTCTTTTGATCTCTTGTTCTAACGTCAAATAATAAAGCCATTGCTTCAGCGGCAGCTGTACCTTCGTCTAATAAAGAAGCGTTAGCAATTTCCATTCCCGTTAATTCAATAACCATAGTTTGGAAATTTAAAATAGCTTCTAAACGACCTTGAGCAATTTCAGCTTGGTAAGGCGTGTAAGCAGTGTACCAACCTGGATTTTCAAAGATGTTTCTTTGGATAGGAGCAGGAACTATTGTTGGATGATATCCTAATCCGATGTATGATTTAAATACCTTATTTTTTTTACCTAATTCCATGATGTGAGTTGCGTACTCATATTCGGTCATGGCAGGAGCAAGTGTTAAATCTTTTTTTAAACGAATTCCGTCTGGAAAAGTTTCGTAAAGTAATTGGTCCATGTTAGATACACCAATTGTTTTGAACATGTGTTCTAGGTCAGTTTCTCTTGGCCCAATGTGTCTTAAAGCAAAAGCATCTGTTCTCATTTACAAATAAATAGGGTCTAATGTTTGTGTTGTTTTTATGGTACGCAAATGTAATTATTAATCTTGTAATAATTTCTTTTTAAAGTTCTAATTTTTGTTATTTTTTGAACAAAATAGGCTTGTTATTAACACATTCGTTATTTTTGCTTAATGAAGTACTTCTATAAACTTCTCGACTTTTACATTGAAAGCAGTTTACATGTTGCTTTTGCTGTTTATGCACTTATTCGAATTACATTTTTAAAATTAAATTTGGCATATGATGAACCCGTAGCTTATTTTGGTTTCTACGGTACTATTGTAGGGTATAATTTTATAAAATATGACGAATTAGTTCGAGTGAGAAGAGTAGCGCTTTCCAAACGATTTAAAGCTATAATTGGATTGAGTTTTATTTGTTTCTGGATTACGCTCTATTATTTTTGGCAACTTGAAACCATAACAAAACTATTAGGAATAGGAGCTTTGTTTTTAACAGTTTTATATACGATTCCCTTCATTCCAAATAAATCAAACATGAGAAATTGGAGCGGAATTAAAATATATTTGGTTGCAGTAGCTTGGGTTGCAGTAACCGTTTGGCTTCCAGTTATAAATGCACATTATCCAATTGATATTCTTGTAGTTTTAAAAAGTTTACAACGGTTTATTTTAGTCTTCGTGTTAATGCTAATTTTTGAAATTGTTGACTTACAGTTTGATGGTTTGTATTTAAAAACGATTCCTCAACAACTAGGAGAGAAGAAGACTAAAATTTTAGCCTATCTCTTACTTGTTGTTTTTATTTTATTAGACTTTTTGAAACCAGATTTTACATTAAAAGTTTTTTTAATAAATTTAGTCTTTACTTTAATACTTGGAGTTTTTACTTATTTTACATCAAAAAAAAGAAACAAATATTATACATCTTTTTGGGTTGAAGCATTGCCAATTGTATGGTTGTTGTTATTGATTTAAATAAAAAACCGAAGTTTAATTCTTCGGTTTTTTATTACTATCTAATAATTATTTTTCTTGAAGCTATTTCATCATCGGCTTCAATGGTTAAAATGTAAAATCCACTGGGTAAATTTAATTGAATTTGTGTATTAATGCTGTTTTCTTTTTTAGTTTGAAATACTTTTCTGCCATTAAAATCATAACAGTTAATACTAATTTCAGAATACATTTTACCAAAATCTAAATTTAAATTTCCATTTGTTGGATTAGGATAGACATTTAAATTTTTAATTGTACTATTCGTTGGTGTTTCTAGTGTGACAATTTCAAATGGTTCTGAGAGAATTGCGCTCCATTCTCCTTCGGTGTCTTGAAAACGAATATTGAAATAATGATTACCAATTCCTAAACCTACATTTTCTGGAACAACAAAAGTGTCTAAATTTTCTATTTGGTTTGGACCAATAGCTAAATTGGTAACATTAGCATAATCATCATTAAACCAGTATTCATAAGTAACAATATCTTTTAAAACAATTGAATTATTAGGAGTTTTATAGAAAAAAGAACTTAAGATTGAACTCCAATTTCCTTCTTCATCTTTAAACCTAATATTTGCAGTATGTAAACCAACTAAAAGACTATTTACATCTTCATTAGTATTTATAGAAAATACGACCTGATCATTCGCAGCGGAAACAATTTTGTTTAAATAATCATTATCGAACCAATACTCAAACTCAACTATTTTAGGATTTGTGATTAAATTATTTGTAGGTATTTTATAAAAAAAGTCACTAGCTATACTACTCCAATTATTTTCTTCATCTTTGAAACGAATATTAATTACGTGTAAACCATCAGAAAGACTACTAACATCTTCATTTGTATTGATAGAAAAAGACGACATGTTGCTAGCTGGTGCTAAAATTTTATTGACATAATCATCATCAAACCAATATTCAAATTCAACTATTTTTGGATTTAAAATGGAATAATTGATTGGTGTTTTGTAGAAAAAATCACTAATAATTGAACTCATTTTTCCATTGTTGTCAATAGCAACTGCATTAATTGTATGTAGGCCATAGCCTAAATGGCTTGTGTCAATATTTTCATTAACACTAAAAGTTGCCACATTTCCTGTAGGAATTACTATTTTATTTGAATAATCATCATCAAACCAATACTGAAATTCAGTAATGATATTTTGAGAATATAATCCTAATGAAAATAGAATCCCAACAAAAGTTAACACTATTTTCATGATTAATTATTTTGAGCTTCAACAGTAATTTGAACGGGTAGTTCTCCAGCAGCATTAGTTTGTGTTGCAACTGATTTAGAAACGATGTGTGGATTATGAGGAATAGATTCAGTTTTGTAAGAGAAGACTCCTCCATAAATTCCTACATCATTGCCATCAGTTCCTAAATAAATTCCAGAACTTGCTAATTGATAATCGTGAGTGTAATCGAAAGTTGCACCCGTTTGGTTTACAAAAAGTCCAGTAATAGGAACACTAAAATAATTATCTATAAATGTATTACTTCCAGCTAAAGGAGCAACTGCAAAAATGTTGTTGCTAAATGTACTCATTTCACAACCTGTATGCACTTCATTTACGTAAGGTCTAAAAACAATATTATTCGAAATGAAACAATTGTCTTGATTGTTAAATACATAATGATTTGTATAGCTTGAATATCCCGAATACATTAAGATATTATTTGTAATTCCATTGTTTGAACCATTTATTAATTTTCCTTGAATAATATTGTTACTTATCATTGAAGAAGTTAAATTGGTCATTGTTAAATCGCCAGTAATGATTGTTTCAGCAATTAAATTATTTAAACAAGGAGTTATAGGTGTTGCATTTCCTGCATAATTAATGCTAACAACTCTACATCTTTTTATGGTTACATCATCTACTTGTGCGTTGTTTCCAAAGGTAATGCTTCCAGTAAATTGTATACCTTCTAAATGTAACCCGTCTGCATTTTCATTTATTGTAATGTTTCCATTTATAACTGTTTGATTAGTTGCTAATGTTGCATTTGGATAATGTCCTGCTCCAATTATTGTAACTCCTTTATCAATCGCAAAGCCTGTCATTGATGCTCCTGGTAAATAAATAATGTCACCATCAACAGCAGCGTTGTATGCGTCTAAAAATGGATTCGAACCATCAAAAATGGTTGTAGTTCCATTACTTTCTAATGCTACTTTTTGTTGAGAAAATCCAAAAAAAGTAATTAATAATACTAAAACTGATAAAAAATTTGTTTTCATTGTGTTGGAAAATTAAATGTTAATAACAAAGAACTAAACCTGTCTAATTCTATATTAAAGTTAATTTCGAACAATTTAATTTCCAATGATTTAAATCATATATTAAAAATAAAACCGAAGTAATTTTGCTTCGGTTTTTAAATGTATAGAAGATTGCTTCACTTTGTTTGCAATGACTTTAACTATATCAATCCTGCTCTTTTCAGTAAAGCCTCTGGTGTAGGTTCGTGGCCACGGAATTTTTTATACAATTCCATTGGATGTTCGGTTCCTCCTTTTGAAAGTACATATTCTTTAAATTTCGTAGCTACTTCTTTGTTGAAAATTCCTTTTTCTTCAAAATAAGCAAAAGCATCAGCGTCTAAAACTTCAGCCCATTTATAGCTGTAATATCCAGAAGAATAACCACCTTGAAAAATGTGCGAGAACGAAGTACTCATGCAATTTTCGGCAACATCTGGATATAATTTTGTGCTTTCAAAAGCAGCCAATTCAAATGCTTTTACATCGTCAATTGTTTGTGCTTTTCCATGATACGCCATGTCTAATAATCCAAAGCTCAATTGGCGAACCGTTGCTAATCCTTCCAAAAAGTTGGCACTTTCTTTAATTTTATCTACATATTCTTGTGGAATAATTTCGCCTGTTTCATAATGTTTCGCAAATAAAGCTAATGCTTCGGGTTGGTAGCACCAGTTTTCCATAACCTGACTTGGTAATTCTACAAAGTCCCAAAATACAGAAGTTCCCGATAAACTTGGATATGTTGTATTAGCTAACATGCCGTGTAAACCGTGTCCAAATTCGTGAAACAAAGTAGTTACTTCGTTAAAGGTTAGGAGTGAAGGTTTTGTTTTTGTAGGTGGTGTAAAATTGCAAACATTTGAAATGTGTGGACGCTCATTGATTCCGTCTTTAATATATTGTGATTTAAATGAAGTCATCCAAGCGCCATTTCGTTTACCTTTTCTAGGGAAGAAATCGGCATAAAAAACGGCAACTAAATTACCATCAAAATCTAATACTTCATAGGTTTTTACATCTTCGTGATATTTATCGATATCAAAAACCTCCTTGAAGGTAATGCCATATAATTTTTCAGCAATAGTGAAAGCGCCATTTAAAACGTTTTCTAATTTGAAATAGGGTTTTAACTTTTCATCATCTAAATTGAATTTCTTTTGCTTTAATTTTTCAGAATAGTAAGCGCTATCCCATTTTTCTAGATGATCAATTCCATCTAATTCTTTAGCGAAAGCTGTAAGTTCGGCAAATTCTCTTTCTGCAGCTGGTTTTGCTTTTTCTAATAAATCATTCAAAAACGATTTTACTTTTTCTGGATTTTTTGCCATTCTTTCTTCTAAAACAAAATCGGCATGCGATTGATATCCTAATAAATTGGCACGCTCATGACGTAAACGAACGATATCTTTAATGTTTTGTTGATTATCGAATTCATTATTTTGAAAAGCCTTTTTACCATAAGCGATAGAAATTTCTTTTCTCAATTCACGATTATCAACATAAGTAACAAATGGCAAATAACTTGGGATATCTAAAGTGAAAACCCAACCTTGTAAATTTTTGCTTTTGGCTAATTCAGCTGCCGCTTCTTTAGCGCCTTCAGGCAAACCTTTTAAATCGGATTCATTGGTAATATGAAGTTGATAATTATTGGTCTCTGCCAAAACATTTTCGCCAAAAGTTAGTTTTAATTTGGCTAGTTGTGTATCAATTTCGCGAAGTTTTTTCTTTTGTTCTTCATTTAATAAAGCACCGTTACGAACAAAACCTTTATATTTTTTATCTAATAGTGTTTGTTGTTCCGTTGTTAAATTTAAATTGTCTTTTTTATCGTAGACAATTTTTATTTTTTGGAACAAATCTTCGTTAAGTGTAATGTCGTTACTGAATTCAGTTAACCATGGCGAAACTTCTTGTGCAATTTTTTGCATTTCATCGCTAGTTTCTGCCGAATTTAAATTAAAAAAAGTACTTGATAAACGATCTAATTCTTGACCAGCAAAGTCTATTGCAGCAATAACATTTTCGAAAGTAGGTTCTTCCGAATTTTGGATTATTGCATCTATTTCATTTTTTGCCTTGGAAATACACGCTTTAAAATTGTCTTTATAATCTGACAACTTAATTAACGAAAACGGTGTAGTTTGATATTTTGTGTTAAAATTTTCTAAAAAAACCATAAATAATATTGCTTTTATCGATAAAGTGTATAATTTTGTCGATGAAATGATGTGAAAGTCATTCCTTTTTGCCCTGAAAGAGTAGAATTTTTTTTATAGTTGTCACTTAATTGTGAATAGATTTCCCCAACTTCGGTTGGGGTTTCTGTTTTTATGAGTTTTTCAAATCTTCGGCAGCTTTCAAAACCGCATGTTTTAATCCTTCTTTATAAGCTACTATTTTATCTAAAACACATTTGTCGTTTGATCCAATTATTTGAGCAGCTAAAATTCCTGCGTTTTTTGCTCCGTTTAAAGCAACTGTTGCTACCGGAACGCCACCTGGCATTTGTAAAATAGATAAAACCGAATCCCAACCATCAATAGAATTACTCGATTTTACTGGAACACCAATTACAGGAAGCGGACTCATAGAAGCTACCATTCCAGGTAAATGTGCAGCGCCTCCAGCACCCGCAATAATTACTGATATTCCGCGATTGTGTGCATTTGAACTAAAATCTACTAATTTTTCAGGTGTTCTATGTGCTGAAACGATATCAACTTCAACTTCAATATCGAATCCTTTTAATATTTCGATGGCATCTTGCATAACCGGCATATCCGAAATGCTTCCCATTACTACTGCTACTTTACTCATTTTTGTTGTTTATGGTTTGTTGTTTATTGTTTTTGAAAGTAAAATATAAAAATACTAAAATCCAAAATAATAAAAGATTATAAAAAAAGTTTGCCCAATCTAAACGAGTTGCATAGATCATACTTTCATTTGGAAATAGTTTGTAAAAATTAATCGGGAATCCAATAAAAATTTCAGGTGTTTCCTTGATTTTTGATTGAAAAAAAATTAACAATACTAGTAAAGTAAAGTTGAATGTACAAAAAGTGATAAAAGCGTAAAAACTAATTTTAAAAAATTGTTTTATCATTTTCAAATCTTCAAATTATCAAATCGAAACCACTCTAATCGAGTTCTTCACTTCTTCCGCAACTTTTCGAGCTTCGTCCATATCTGGATTTACAATGGTAACGTGTCCCATTTTACGGAAAGGTCGTGTTTCACGTTTTCCATAAATATGTGGCGTTACGCCATCGATTGCCATAATCTTATCGATGTTTTCATAATATACTTGTCCAGTAAAACCTTCTTCACCCACAAGATTTACCATAATTCCAGCAACTTTACTATTTGTATTGCCTAAAGGTAAGCCAAGAATCGCTCGAATATGATTTTCAAATTGAGAAGTATAACTTGCTTCAATGCTGTAATGTCCAGAATTGTGAGGTCTTGGCGCAACTTCGTTTACCAATATTTCGTCGTTCATCGTTTGGAACATTTCAACAGCTAACAAACCAACATGATTAAATGCTTCCGAAACTTTTAAAGCAACTTCTTGTGCTTTTTGTGCTACAGCATCATCAATACGAGCAGGACAAATTACATATTCTACTTGATTGGCTTCTGGATGAAACTCCATTTCAACAACTGGATAAGTTGCAACTTCGCCATTAGTACTTCTTGAGACGATTACGGCTAATTCATTTTTAAAAGGAATTAAATCTTCAACAACACATTCCACGTCTGGAAGTTTAATTAAATCTAAAGCTGATTGACAAATTTTAACGCCATTTCCATCATAACCTCCAGTCGCGCTTTTCCATACAAATGGAAAATCTAGTTGGTCTTTTGCTAAAGCTTCTCTTAAATCATCTAAACCTACAAAACGCAAATGTTTTGATGTTGGAATGTCATTTTTTACATAAAAATCTTTCTGTTTTCCTTTGTTCTGAATTAAGCGAAGTGTTTTTGGCGAAGGAAAAATAGGTAAACCTTCTTCTTCTAATTTGTCTAGAGCATCAAGGTTTACGTTTTCAATTTCGATAGTTAATAAATGAACCATTTTACCGAATTGGTAAACCGTATCATAATCTAATAAACTTCCTTTATAAAATGCATTGCAACCGAAACGCGCTGGCGCCTCTTCACTTGGATCTAAAACAAAAGTTTGAATGTCAAATTTACGCGTGTCAGTCAATAACATTTTACCTAATTGACCGCCTCCTAAAATTCCTAATCTAAAGTCCGATGAAAAATAGTTCATTAGTTTTGTGTTGTTTGCCTGCAAAGATACTTAGACAATTAATAATTAACAATTGATAATTGACAATTTGTTATTTGTTTAGTTTTTTCAAAATATGTTTTGATGCCGATTTGTAGGCAGCAGATTGATTAGGGAAATCCTGAACTAAAATCTCTTTCAATTCATTATTTATCCAATCGTATTTTTTTCCGAAAACAAAAAGTGCTTTCATAGCATACACTTTAGCGGCTACTTTTTCTTCTTGAATTAATCTGTCGATTAGAGCTTCAATTAAATTATGTTCTTGTTCGTGCGAAATTGTAATTCCATTTTTCCGATGATTACTTTTGGCTAAAAAATAACTGATTTTTGTAGCAGGACGAATAGAAGAATCATCTTTTAATTGAGAAAAGGCTTCACAAAAGTTATCTATAAAAGGAACAAATAGCTTTAATTTTTTTTCGCATACAAACTCGAGTGTCCAAAACGCCATTACATGACTTTTATGGGAAAGATTGAATGCTATTTGTGTTAATTCTTCAATTTTTTCTTTGCGAATAACATAGTTGCAAGCGCTCATTCGGCTTGTTCTATGCGCATCGCTTTCTAATAACTTAATTTCTAATTCGGTTAACATGCTGTAAATATACCTAATTTGCAAAAAAAGTATAATGTGTTACAAATAAATACAGCTTACTTCCTTAAATTTGTTGTTTATTTTTAAAAACAACACACCGTGATTCAACTTCATGACAAACATTTCGAAGCTTTTATCTCAGAAAAAGAGCTCGATTATGCAGTTAAAAACTTAGCTAAGCAAATTGAAGACGATTTTTATGATGAAGTTCCCATTTTTGTTGGAATTTTAAATGGCTCTTTTATGTTTTTGTCAGATTTGATGAAACATTATAGCCGACCTTGTGAAATAGAATTTGTGAAACTATCTTCATACGAAGGAACACAATCAACGAATAATGTAAAACAATTAATCGGTCTAAATCAAAGTTTAGAAGGAAGAAGTGTGATTATTGTTGAAGATATTGTAGATACGGGAAACACTATAGAAGAACTAAAAAGCATTTTTAAATCGAAAGGTGTTAAGCATTTTAAAATAGCTACATTGTTTTTTAAACCTGAAGCGTATACAAAAGACATCAAATTGGATTATGTAGCGATTCGAATTCCAAATAAATTTATTGTTGGTTATGGTTTAGATTATGATGGTTTAGGTAGAAATTTAAAACAAGTATATCAATTAACAACACAAAATATAAATAACGAGATGATTAATATTGTACTTTTTGGAAAACCTGGAGCAGGAAAAGGAACACAAGCCGAATTTTTAAAAGAGAAATATAATTTAGTGCACTTGTCCACAGGTGATATTTTCCGATTCAACATGAAAAATGATACAGATTTAGGAAAATTAGCTAAGTCATATATTGAAAAAGGAGATTTAGTTCCTGATGAAGTTACCATAAAAATGCTTCAAGATGAGGTTGAGAAAAACCCAAATGCCAAAGGATTTTTATTTGACGGATTTCCAAGAACAATTCCACAAGCAGATGCTTTAGATACGTTTTTAAAAACTAAAAATTGGGAAGTTACAGCAACTGTTGCTCTGGAAGCAGACGATGAAATATTAGTACAACGTTTATTAGAAAGAGGAAAAACATCGGGTAGAGCAGACGATCAAGATGAAGATAAAATCCGTAATCGTTACCAAGAGTATAATGAAAAAACAGCTCCTCTAATTGATTATTATAAAGCACAAGGGAAATTCTATTCTGTAAATGGAATTGGATCAGTAGCAGAAGTAACAGAGCGCTTGTCTTTAATTATTGATAAATTATAAGAAGAGTTTTAGGAATATGTTAAGCGTCCAATTGGGCGCTTTTTTTATGGATAAAATCAAAATTTCAAAATCAAGGAAATACACTATCTTTGCAAAATAATTAAAAGTATAGAAGGTTTTAACTTCTAAATAAGCTATGACAGAAGGAAATTTCGTAGACTACGTAAAAATATATGTTGCTTCGGGTAAAGGAGGAAAAGGTTCAACTCACTTACACCGTGAAAAATTTATCGATAAAGGAGGTCCAGATGGAGGAGATGGTGGTCGTGGAGGCCATGTGATTCTACGTGGGAATAAAAATCTTTGGACATTGTATCATTTAAAATTCACCAAGCACGTAAAAGCAGGTCATGGTGGAGATGGTGGTAGCAGTAGAAGTACAGGAGCCGATGGAGAAGATAAATATTTAGAAGTGCCACTTGGAACTGTTATTAAAGACAAAGAAACTGAAGAAGTATTATTTGAAATTACTGAAGACGGAGAAGAAAAAGTATTAGCAAAAGGAGGAAAGGGAGGTTTAGGCAACTGGCATTTTAGAAGCGCAACCAATCAAACGCCTCGTTATGCACAACCTGGTTTGCCTGGTGAAGAAATTGATGTAATTTTAGAATTAAAAGTATTGGCAGATGTTGGTTTAGTTGGATTTCCGAATGCTGGAAAATCTACCTTATTATCTGTATTAACAGCTGCTAAACCAAAAATTGCTGATTATCCATTTACTACATTAAAACCTAATTTGGGAATTGTTGCGTATCGTGATTTTCAGTCATTTGTAATTGCAGATATTCCTGGAATTATTGAAGGTGCAGCAGAAGGAAAAGGTTTAGGGCATTATTTCTTAAGACATATTGAACGTAATTCTACATTGTTGTTCTTGGTTCCTGCTGATGCTCAAGACATAAAAAAAGAATATGACATTTTGTTAGACGAATTACGTCGATATAATCCTGAAATGTTAGATAAGGATAGATTGATTGTGATTTCAAAATCGGATATGTTAGACGAAGAGTTAAAAGCCGAAATGAAAGTGGAACTAGATAAAGCATTTAAAGGACACGATTACATGTTTATTTCATCTGTGGCCCATCAAGGATTACAAGAATTAAAAGATAAACTTTGGAAAATGTTAAACTAAATAAAAAAGCAGCTTAAATAGCTGCTTTTTTATTTTATGCTACCATTTGTTAAAAATACTTTAAAATTATAATTTAAAACATCGTTAAAATTGAAGAATTCTGAAAATAGAAGTATCTTCGTAGCTGTCAAAAATATTTATTTATGAAAAAAATAGTACTGTCATTATTAATCGCTTTCTTCGCAGCACCAAGTTTACTTTTTGCTAACGAAGGAATGTGGTTTTTAATGTTTATTGAGCGATTAAATCATCGCGATATGCAAAAAATGGGACTGCAACTTACTGCAGATGAGATTTACAGCATTAACAACCATAGCTTAAAAGACGCTATTGTTCAATTTGATGGAGGTTGTACGGCTGAAATTATTTCAAAAGATGGTTTAGTGTTAACAAATCACCACTGTGGTTACGATGCTATTGCTGAATTATCTACACCAGAAGCAAATTATTTAAGAGATGGTTACTGGGCAGCAAATAGAGCAGCCGAATTAAAACCAAAAAGCGTATTTGTGCGTTTCTTTGTTAGAATGGATGATGTTTCAAAAAGAATATTATCTAAAGTAACTCCTTCAATGACTGAAAAAGAAAGAGAAGCGGCTATTAATAAAGAAATTGCTTTAATTGAAAAAGAAAATTCCGAAAATGGTAAATATACAGTTTCAGTAAAATCGTTTTTCCAAGGTAATGAATATTACTATTTCGTATACCAAGATTATAAAGATGTACGTTTAGTAGGAACACCTCCATAAAGTGTTGGAAAATTTGGTGGAGATACTGATAACTGGGAATGGCCTCGTCACACTGGAGATTTTTCAATGTTCCGTGTATATGCAGATCAAAATGGAAATCCTGCAGAATATTCTCCAAACAATGTTCCTTTAAAGCCTAAGCATTATTTACCAGTAAACTTAAAAGGAGTTCAAGAGAATGATTTTGCTATGATTTTAGGTTATCCTGGAAGAACAAACCGTTGGATGCCAGCTGGAGGAATCGACCAAAATGTAAAATATGCATATCCTGCTTGGGTTGAAGGTTCAAAAACAGGTATGGATATGATGAAAAAATACATGGATAAAGACGATGCTGTTCGTTTAATGTATGCTTCAAAATATGCAAGTGTTGCTAATTACTGGAAAAATCGTCAAGGTATGATTGATGCTTTAACGAAGCACAAAACAGCAGAAACAAAATCTAAAAACGAAGCAAAATTTAATAAATGGGCTAACAAGTCTGAAAATAAAGCAACTTTTGGTAACGTTATTGAAGATATTAATGCATATTACAAATTAACAAATGAAAAAGCACGTCATGATAATTATTTGATGACACTTATTCGAACAAGTTCAATGGTAATGTTGCCAAGAAGATTAGGACGTCAATTTGTGAATTATGCTAAAACTGAACCTTCAAAAAGAGATGCTTTAAAAGAAGGGTTAAAAGCACAAATTGAAGAAGCTTATGCAGAAATGTATTTGCCAGCTGAAAAAGATATCTTAACAGCTCAATTAGGATTGTATGCAAAAAAAGCGGGTTATAAATTATCGCCAATAGTAGAAGAAGAATTAAAAGCTAATAATGGAGATTTTACAAATTATGTAAATGCAATTTTTGAATTGAGTTTATTTGGTTCAAAAGAAAAAGCATTAGCATTCTTAGATTTTCCAAATTTGAATTTTGTTGAGAACGATCCTATTTATTTATTAACGGATGATTTAATTAAACATTATTCATCAAAATCTGATGAGGTTACGGCTGCTGAGGAAAAATTCCAAAAATCTTACCGTTTATTAGTTGATGGTTTAAGAAAATCTAAATTATCAACAGTATTATATCCAGATGCAAATTCAACATTACGTTTAACTTACGGTAAAGTAAGAGCATTGCCAGCAGATAAGAGAAACGACGCAAAAATTAACAATTATACTACAATGAAAGGTATGATTGCAAAATACAAACCAAATGATCCTGAATTTGATATGCCAAAAAGAATGATTGAAATGTACAATAACAAAGATTTCGGTCGTTATGCAGATAAAGCAGGATATATGCCAGTTAACTTTTTAACAGATAATGATATTACAGGTGGTAACTCAGGTTCGCCAGTTTTAAATGGAAAAGGAGAATTAATTGGTTTAGCTTTCGATGGAAATATTGAAGCAATGGCTGGAGATGTTATTTTTGATCATAATTTACAAAGAACTATCAATGTAGATATTCGTTATGTATTATGGTTAATCGATAAGTTTTCAGGTGCAAAACACATTGTTGACGAAATGACCATTATTGAATAATTTAAAAATTGTAGATAATAAAAAATCCGATTAGAATTTCTAATCGGATTTTTTTTATTGAGGTTTGTTTTAATTACATCATACCTGGCATTCCTCCGCCCATTGGCATTGCAGGAGCATCTTCTTTAATGTCGATTAAAGCACATTCTGTTGTTAAAATCATTCCAGCAACTGAAGCAGCATTTTCTAAAGCAACACGAGTTACTTTTTTAGGATCGATAATTCCAGCTTTTAGCATTTCAACATATTCTCCAGTCTTAGCATTAAATCCAAAATCGTTTTTACCTTCTAAAACTTTTGAAATTACTACAGAACCTTCGCCACCAGCATTTTCAACAATTGTTCTTAATGGAGCTTCAATGGCTCTGCTTACAATTTGAATTCCAGTTGCTTCATCTTCATTTTCTGATTTTATATCGCTTAAAACAGATTTAGCTCTTACTAAAGCTACACCACCACCAGCAACAATTCCTTCTTCAACAGCAGCTCTTGTAGCGTGTAATGCATCGTCAACTCTGTCTTTTTTCTCTTTCATTTCTACTTCAGAAGCAGCACCAACATATAAAACAGCAACACCACCAGCTAATTTAGCTAAACGCTCTTGAAGTTTTTCTCTGTCATAATCAGAAGTTGTAGTTTCAATTTGTGCTTTAATTTGGTTTACGCGGGCTTTAATATTTTCTGCATCTCCATTTCCATTAACAATTGTAGTGTTATCTTTGTCAATTGTAATAGTTTCAGCAGTTCCTAACATTGCTAAAGTTGTATTTTCTAATGAGAATCCGCTTTCTTCAGCAATTACTGTTCCACCAGTTAAAATAGCTATATCTTCTAACATTGCTTTTCTTCTGTCTCCAAAACCTGGAGCTTTTACAGCTGCAATTTTTAATCCGCCACGTAATTTATTAACAACTAAAGTAGCTAAGGCTTGACCGTCAACATCTTCAGCAATAATTAATAATGGACGACCCGATTGCGCTACAGGTTCAAGTATAGGTAATAATTCTTGTAAATTAGAAATCTTTTTATCGTAAAGTAAGATATAAGGATTGTCTAATTCAGCTATCATTTTGTCTGCATTGGTAACGAAATAAGGAGATAAATAACCTCTGTCAAATTGCATTCCTTCAACAACATCTACATAAGTATCAGTACCTTTTGCTTCTTCAACGGTAATTACACCTTCTTTACCAACTTTAGAAAAAGCAGTTGCAATTAATTCACCTATTGTTTCATCATTATTTGCAGAAATTGAAGCAACTTGTTTAATTTTTTCGGAAGAATCACCTACGGCTTGTGCTTGCTTTCCTAAGTCTCCAACTAAAGCTTCAACAGCTTTGTCAATTCCTCTTTTTAAATCCATTGGATTAGCGCCAGCAGCAACGTTTTTTAATCCTTCTTTTACAATAGCTTGGGCTAAAACAGTTGCGGTTGTTGTACCATCACCTGCTAAGTCATTAGTTTTAGAAGCAACTTCTTTAACCATTTGTGCGCCCATATTTTCAAGTGGGTCTTGTAATTCTACTTCTTTAGCTACAGAAACTCCATCTTTAGTAACCGTTGGTCCTCCGAAAGATTTTGAAATAATTACGTTTCTACCTTTTGGGCCTAAAGTAACTTTAACTGCATTTGCTAATGCATCTACACCGCGTTTTAAACCATCACGTGCTTCAATGTCGAATTTTATATCTTTTGCCATAATTTTTTAATGTTAAAATTTTTTAAAGTTTAATGTTGTTTTTCTAATTCATTAATCTTTTAAAGAATTGCATAAATTTCTTCTTCACGCATAATTAGGTAATCTTTACCTTCATATTTAAACTCTGTACCTGAATACTTGCCATAAAGTACAATATCGCCTACTTTAACGGTCATTGTGTGGTCTTTTTTTCCACTACCTACAGCTACAACAGTTCCTTTTTGTGGTTTTTCTTTTGCAGTGTCAGGAATAATGATTCCTGAAGCAGTAGTTGTCTCAGCAGCCATTGGCTCGATAACTACACGATCTGAAATAGGTTTAATGTTTAATGACATATTTTTAATATTTAAATTAATAATTTACGTTTCCTTATTTTTCAGAAATTGTGCCAAATGTAATTTCTGACAATTTTGCTTATAATAAAAATGCCAGCACTGACATGCTGGCATTTTTGAAATTATTTCTGTTATATTTTATTTTGCTGCTTCTTCAGTAGCTTCTTCAGTTGTTGCTGCATTATCAGTAGTTTGTCCAGTTGCAGTATTTGCTTCTGGTGCTGCAGGAGTTTGAACTGCAGGAATTGTAACATCATCAGTTCCTAAAACCTTAGAATCTGTAGAGCTAGATCCAAAAGATAATGATGATAATAAAATTAATGCTAATAATACACCCGCAAGTGTCCAAGTACTTTTATCTAAAAAGTCAGTTGTTTTTTGTACACCACCTAGTTGGCCCGCACCTGCACCAAAAGTAGAAGACAATCCACCACCTTTAGGGTTTTGCACCATGATTGCTAAAATCAATAAGAAACAAACAATTGTTATTGCAATTAAAAATCCTGTAAACATAATCTAGTTATTATTTTGTTGTATTTTTTTAATATTTTCAATTTGGTCTGCAAAGAAACTACTTTTTTCTGGATATTTCAAAATTAAAATTTCATAAGCTTGTATAGCACGTTGATATTTTTTTTGTTCTAGAAATATCTTAGCTAAAGTCTCGGTCATTAAATGTGTAGGTTCTTCGGTACTTTTCGCGATATTTGAAGGTGTTGAAGTGGTTTCTTTTACAGGTGAAATTTTTGGGTTACTTTCTATAAATTTATCAATTAAGTCAAATTTTTTGGTCTTTTCTTCTGTATTTTTTTCATCTATCTCATCTAAAGAACGTTCGATAGGGAAAATTTGTGTTAATTGAAGCCATTCGCTAAATGAGTGTTTTTCACTATTTTCAAAATGTAAAGGTTTACCAATTTCTAATTTTTCTTCAATTTCTTCAATTTCAGTTAATTTAGTAATGTTTTCAATTGCTATAATTTCCGCTTCATTTACATCAATATTGGAAATGATTTCTTCGGTTTCTTCAATATTACTTTTTTGAATTGTTTTAAATTCTTTCGAAGTTATAAAATCAAAAAGAATAGCGCGATCTTGAGTTAATGCTGCGGTTTTCTTTAATTCATAGTTGTATCTAAAACTTTCTTGGTTGTATAATCCTTTTAGATATAATGCTTTAGCCGATTGAAAAAAAGGATATTCTTGCAAAACTTGTTCAAGTGCAAGAGTTTGTTTTTCATTAACCGCTTCTGGTTTGTTTAGTAAATATGTTAATTCAGTTATATTCAATTTACTACCATTTTGCTAAAGACTCGTTGAAAACGTCTTGTGTAATTCTTGTGTAAATTTCTTCTAAAGCAGTTGTTAAACGGCTTCCTGTCATTTGCTCATTTGCAGGATAATCGTGATAGAAAGAAAAACGTTTTTCAAAATTATCGTCTTCTTTTTTCTGATTTGTAAAACGCACCATTATGCCAATTGTCAATCTGTTTTGAGCAGCTCTTTGATCGGCAGTTGCGGTCATTGGAGTAATTCTGTATTCTACAATTTCTCCTTCATATAACAAATCACCACCTTGATTAACCAAATTCAAATTGGTTTGACTTTGTATTATGTCTTGTAATTGTAAAGTGAATGTTCTTTCAATTCCGGGCTCAACTAATTCAGCATTGTTTTGAAAATAATTTACTTGAAAAGTATTGGCGTCAATTTGACCTGTTCCTGTAAAATTGTAATATTTACAACCTGAAGTAGCAAATAAAAGTAATAAAGCAAATATTTTTAATGTCTTACTCATTATTATAAGTCGTATTGTTTTATTTTTCGGTATAAAGTTCTTTCAGAAATTCCTAATTCATCAGCCGCTGCTTTTCTTTTACCTTTGTTACGTTCTAGTGCTTTTTTAATTAATTCAATTTCTTTTGCTTCTAAACTCAAAGTCTCTTCCTCTTCGACTGTTTCTGCAAATAAGAAATCATCATCTTCCAAGTCATCATCATGAATTTCTTCTTGAACTATTTCAGGTTGAACTGGATAAAGTTCTGTTTTAGGTTGCTCGTCAAAGATAACATTATCTTCTTTTTGACCGTAAATACGCTGAATTAAATTTTTATTGGTTTCTTGAACTTTTGAACTTCCATTTTGCATCAATTCTAAAGTAAGTTTCTTTAAATCATTTAAATCAGCTTTCATGTCGAAAAGTACTTTATACAAAATTTCCCTTTCGTTACTAAAATCGCTATCTTTTTTGGTGTGATTGATTACCGAAGGTAAATTTGTCCCTTCACCGGGTAAATAACTTTGTAAAGTAGCAACTGATATTTCTCTGTTTGTTTCTAAAACCGAAATTTGTTCGGCAATATTTCGCAACTGACGGATGTTTCCATTCCAACGATAGCGAATTAAATATTGAACCGCTTCATCGGTTAAACGAATAGGAGGCATTTTGTATTTATGTGCAAAATCGGAAGCAAATTTTCTAAATAAAATATGAATGTCTTCTTTTCTCTCACGTAATGGTGGTAGTTGAATTTCAACTGTACTTAAACGATAATATAAATCTTCACGAAACTTTCCTTTTTCAATGGCTTCCATCATATTTACGTTGGTAGCAGCAACAATACGAACATTGGTTTTTTGAACTTGTGAAGAACCAACTTTTATAAATTCACCATTTTCTAAAACACGCAATAAACGAACTTGAGTGGTTAATGGCAATTCTCCTACTTCGTCTAAGAAAATTGTTCCACCATCAGCTACTTCAAAATAACCTTCACGTGTAGAGGTTGCGCCTGTAAAAGCACCTTTTTCGTGTCCAAAAAGTTCACTATCAATAGTTCCCTCTGGAATGGCACCACAGTTTACAGCAATATATTTTCCGTGTTTACGATGTGAAAGTGCATGAATGATTTTTGGAATACTTTCTTTACCAACACCACTTTCTCCTGTAACTAAAACAGAAATGTCTGTCGGAGCAACTTGAATGGCTTTTTCAAGAGCTCTATTTAATTTTTGGTCGTTACCAATAATTTCAAAGCGTTGTTTTATGGCTTGAACTGATTCCATTTATACCTTAATATATACTAATTAATTTGATTGCATAATTTCAGAATAGCCAACTGCTTCACCAATTAGCGTAGCAGCAGTACAGTCTGTAATTTTTACGTTAACAAAATCTCCGGGTTTGTAGTTTTCTTTAGGGAAAACCACCACTGTATTTTGAGAATTTCTTCCGCTCCAATGTTTATCTGAACGTTTTGAGTCTTTTTCAATTAACACTTCAACGGTTTGACCTACGAAACGTTGTGTTCTTTCTAAAGCAATTCGTTGTTGTAAATCGATTATCTCATTTAAACGACGCTTTTTAACTTCTTCAGGAACATCATCTTCCATTTTTCTAGCAGCTAAAGTTCCAGGTCTTTCAGAATAAGCAAACATAAAACCGAAATCGTAACGAACATGTTCCATTAATGATAAAGTATCTTGATGATCTTCTTCAGTTTCTGTTGGGAAACCAGAAATCATATCTTGTGATAATGAAATGTCTGGAATAATTTCATAGATTTTATCAACTAAAGCAATATATTCTTCACGAGTATGTTGACGATTCATTTCCTTTAAAATACGTGTGCTTCCCGATTGAACTGGTAAGTGAATGTATTTACAAATGTTGTGATGTTTTGCCATAACTTCAATAACTTCCACATGCATATCTTGTGGGTTTGAAGTTGAAAAACGAAAACGCATTTTTGGAAATTGCGTAGCACACATATCTAATAACTGAGCAAAGTCGACTGCAGTTGCTTTTTGCATTTCGCTAGCTTTATCGTAATCTTTCTTAAGTCCGCCACCGTACCATAAAAAACTATCTACATTTTGACCAAGTAAAGTAACTTCTTTAAAACCTTTGCTCCATAAATCTTGAATTTCTTCTAATATACTTTGTGGGTCACGACTACGCTCTCTTCCTCTTGTAAAAGGAACGACACAAAACGTACACATGTTATCACATCCACGAGTAATGGAAACAAAAGCGGTAACTCCGTTGCTACTTAAACGAACCGGTTGAATATCGCCATATGTTTCTTCTTTAGATAAGATTACGTTAATTGCATCACGACCTTCATCTACTTCTTTTAAAAGATTCGGAATGTCTTTATATGCATCTGGTCCTACGACCATATCTACAATTTTTTCTTCGTCTAAAAATTTTTCTTTTAAACGTTCAGCCATACAACCTAAAACCCCAACTTTCATCGAAGGATTTATTTTCTTTATGGCATTATATTGTTCCAAACGTTTACGAACCGTTTGTTCTGCTTTATCACGAATTGAACAAGTGTTTACTAAAACTAAATCAGCTTCTTCAAGATTTTGTGTAGTATTATAACCTTGATTTGCTAAAATAGATGCAACAATCTCACTATCAGAAAAATTCATTTGGCAACCATAGCTTTCAATAAAAAGCTTTTTAGTGTTACCTTCCTTTTGCTCTTGAACTAAACTTGTTCCTTGTTTGTTTTCTTCAATTACCTTTTCCATATAATCAATAATCCGAATGATTTTATAAAACTCGGGCTGCAAAGATAATACTAAAATGTAAAATATGACAACTTGTCAGATTTTCTTTAACAAAATATTTTACTGAAAATCGGCTAAAAATTAGAAATTGAAAAAAAACTTATACTTTTGCCCCAAACAAAAAGTTGAAATGGCAAAGAATTTAGTAATCGTTGAGTCGCCAGCTAAGGCAAAAACAATCGAGAAATTTCTAGGGAAAGACTTTCAGGTAGAATCGAGTTTTGGGCATATAGCCGACTTGCCTTCTAGGGAAATAGGTGTTGATGTAGAGAATGGTTTTAAACCAAAATATGAAGTTTCAAGCGATAAAAAAGCTTTGGTTAAAAAACTCAAGGATTTAGCTAAAAGTGCCGAAATGGTTTGGTTAGCTTCCGATGAAGACCGAGAGGGAGAGGCAATTTCTTGGCATTTAGCCGAAGAATTAAAGTTAAAACCAGAAAAAACAAAACGCATCGTTTTTCACGAGATTACAAAATCAGCCATTCAAAAAGCAATTGAAAATCCAAGAGGAATTAATTACGATTTAGTAAATGCACAACAAGCAAGAAGAGTTTTAGATCGATTAGTAGGTTACGAACTTTCTCCAGTTTTATGGAAAAAAGTAAAAGGCGGACTTTCAGCTGGTCGTGTGCAATCAGTTTCTGTGCGTTTAATTGTTGAGCGTGAAAGAGAAATTCAAGGATTTAATGCAGAAGCATCATATAGCATAGTTGCTGAATTTGTAAATGAAAAAGGAAAATCGTTTAAAGCACGTTTGCCTAAAAATTTCGAATCTAAAAAAGAAGCAGAAGATTTTCTGCAAAAAAATATTGGGTCACAATATAAAGTAGCCGATTTAGAAACTAAACCTACAAAAAAATCTCCGGCAGCTCCTTTTACAACTTCAACATTACAACAAGAAGCAGCAAGAAAATTATATTTACCCGTTGGAATTACCATGCAGGTAGCACAACGTTTATATGAAGCCGGTTTAATTACTTACATGAGAACCGATAGTGTAAACTTATCTAATGAAGCTTTAGATGCTGCAAAAGCAGAAATTGAAAGTTACTACGGAAAGGAGTTTTCTCAAACACGTAATTATTCTACGAAAGCTAAAGGAGCACAAGAGGCTCACGAGGCTATTCGTCCAACAGATATGAGTCGCCATACAATAGATTTAGATAGAAATGAATCGAGATTATACGATTTAATCTGGAAAAGAACTATTGCTTCTCAAATGAGTGATGCACAATTGGAACGTACTAATGTAAAAGTAGAAGCGTCAAATCATAAAGAACTTTTTGCTGCAACTGGTGAAGTAATCAAGTTTGAAGGTTTCTTAAAAGTATATTTAGAAGGTCACGATGACGATGAAGAAGAACAAGAAGGAATGTTGCCTCAAATGATGGTAGGTGAAAAGCTTTCTAATACAAATATTGTTGCTACGGAACGTTTTTCTCGTCCGCCAAGTCGTTATACTGAAGCATCTTTAGTTAAAAAATTAGAAGAATTAGGTATTGGTCGTCCGTCAACTTATGCACCAACTATTTCAACTATTATTGCTCGTAATTATGTTGAAAAAGGAGCAAGTGAAGGTGTGGAGCGTAAATACAACCAAATTACATTACAAGGTTCAGACATAAAATCGGTTGTTTTAAAAGAAACGACTGGTTCCGATAAAGGGAAATTGGTTCCAACAGATATCGGAATGATTGTAAATGATTTCTTAGTTTCAAATTTCGAAACAATTTTAGATTATAATTTTACCGCTAAAGTCGAACAAGATTTCGATGAAATTGCAGAAGGAAAGGAAGATTGGGTAAAAATGATGAAAGATTTTTACAAACACTTCCATCCAAATGTAGTTGATGTTGAGAAAAATGCTGATAGAGAGACTGGAGAACGTATTTTAGGAAATCATCCTGAAACAGGAAAACAAGTTTCTGTTCGTTTGGGTAAGTTTGGTCCAATGGCTCAAATTGGAAGTATTGACGATGAAGAAAAACAGTTTGCCAGTTTATTACCAGAGCAAAATATTTCAACAATTACGTTAGACGAAGCACTTTCTTTATTTATGTTGCCAAAATCTTTAGGTAATTATGAAGGAGAAGAAATTGAAGTTAACAATGGTCGTTTTGGACCTTATGTTCGTTTTGGTAAAACATTTATTTCGTTACCAAAAGGAGAGGAGCCATTGGACGTTTCTTTAGAAAGAGCAATTGAGCTTATAAAAGAGAAGCAACAAGCCGATGCACCCATTGCAACGCATGAAGGTTTGCCGGTGCAAAAAGGTGTTGGTCGTTTTGGTCCATTTATAAAATGGAATGGAATGTTTATTAATGTTAATAAGAAATATGATTTCGATAATTTATCTCAAGCCGATGTTAAAGAGTTAATTGAAGATAAATTGCAAAAAGAGCAAGATAAGTTAATTCATAACTGGGAAGATGAAGGAATTCGTGTTGAAAAAGCACGTTGGGGAAGATCGGTTATTTTAAAAGGTAAAACCAAAATTGAATTAAGTAAAGATGTAGATGCAGAAAAATTAACTCTAGATCAAGTGAAAGAGTTAATTGAGAAAAAAGCACCAGCAAAAAAATCAACGGCAAAAAAAGCTACTGCTAAAAAGAAATAACTATGTTTTTTGAATTTTTAGTACCAATTGAAGATAAAGTTGTTGAATTTGTAAACAGTTTGTCTTCTCAAACAATCGGAAAAAAAATTGCTTTGCATACTTGTGATGAGTTTCCAAATTTAGACAATATTTCTATCGTCTTAATCACTGTTAATGAGTATAGAGGTGCAGAATTAGAAAACGATACAAATAGTTTTAATGACTTTAGAAAATATTTTTATGCTCTTTATCCAGGGAATTGGAAATTTTCTTTAGCCGATTTAGGGACAATTGAAGCTGGAGCTTCTTTGGAGGATACTTATTTTTTGGTAAAGTCTATTTGTGAAGAATTACATAGAAAAAATATTTTTCCAATTATTGTAGGCGGTACTCAAGATTTAACTTACCCAATGTATCGCGCATACGATAATTTAGATCAAATGGTTAATTTGGTTTCAGTAGATAGTAAGTTCGACTTTGCTAAAGAAAACGGATTGCCTTTTAATTCTTATTTGTCAAGTATAGTAGTTGAAGAACCTAATAATTTATTCAATTTTGCTAATTTAGGTTATCAAACCTATTTTAATTCTCAGGAAGAGATCGATTTAATTGAAAAATTGTTTTTTGAAGCATACAGATTAGGTGAAGTATCAAATAATTTAGCAATTGCAGAACCTGTCTTAAGAGACGCGAATTTGGTTACTTTTGATTTAATGTCTGTTGAGTCTTCACATTCTGGTAATTTTCAAACGTTTAATCCAAATGGATTTTCTGGTAAAGAAATATGTGCTTTGGCAAGATACACCGGGATAAGTGATAAAGTTTCAAGTTTCGGTATTTTTAACTTTCACAATTCAATAAAAGAAGTATCTTTGGCTTCCCAGATAATTTGGTATTTTTTAGAAGGCTATTATTTTAGGTCAAATGAATATCCTTTTGGAGGAAAAGAAAACTTTTTAAAGTATATTGTTCTGATAGAAGAAGAAGAGTTAATCTTTTATAAGAGTAATAAAACAGGAAGATGGTGGATTGAAATACCATTTTTAACAAACAATAATAATAAAATAAAAAGAAATACGTTATTACCTTGCACTCATGACGATTATTTAGCGGCATGTGAGCAAGAAATGCCTGAAAGATGGTGGAAAGCGCAAAGGCGTAACTTATTGTAAAAGATATCTTTTAAGAGTCTATTTGTTATATCAAAAAGGTTTTTAAGATTTTTTTAAGGTTTTTTTGAAAAAAAATTGTTTTTCTCAAAATTATTGAATAGGTTTACGCCCTTAAAAAGTAAAATACATTTAACCCAAATTTTATATGAAGAAGTTAGTTGCATTTTCGGCAATTTTGTCATTATTAGTTAGCTGTAGTAAGGGCGATAGAGGTGAACTTGTGGGTGCTAAAAGTAGAAAATGGCATCCTGAAAAACCTTATGGAATGACTTTGGTTCCAGGAGGTGCTTTTATTATGGGTAAATCAGATGATGATTTAGCGAACATTCAAGATGCTCCTACGAAAACAGTAACGGTTCGTTCATTTTACATGGATGAGACCGAAATTACAAATGCTGAGTATCGTCAATTTGTTAATTGGGTAA
>JAIXHM010000001.1 GCA_030145825.1 Flavobacterium sp. | reverse complement strand
GGGTCGCAGTTGGTTTATATAAAAAATACCGTGGCACATGATTCTTACTGGGACAACTCGATCGGCGATTGGGTAAACAGACATTCCGTCACTTCTATCAGTAAAATAGACGATTACAATTTTATATGGTTACCTCCAACAGGTCTCGCGCACGATACCTCCAAGGGACCGATTCAGATATATTCATATGGGGCGCCTTCTTTCCCCGGGTTCGAGGGTACAGACGATTATGTTGATGTTACTATCGACTTAGTTAATGTTAAAGATGATAAAGTTATGGTTACTGTTGTTCCTCCAACAATTACTTCAGAAACTACAACTTTCATGATTCCTAAAACTGTTCCAGGAACATATTCTGAAGACGATTACGGAAGATTTATAGAAAACGTAAAAGCATTTGACGCCAAAGGAAATGGTTTATCGGTTGCTAAATTAGATGAAAACACTTATAAAATTAGTAATGCTAAGTCATTAGCTAAAGTTACTTATTGGGTTAACGACACATTTGACACTGAAACTGGTGGTCATTTTTCTGGACAAAGTGAAGATGTTTTCTCTCCAGCTGGAACAAATATTAAAGTAGGTGAAAACTTCATGCTAAATACGCATGGATTTGTAGGTTATTTTGCTGATAAAACAGAAACACCTTATCGTTTAACTGTACAACATCCTGCAAATTTATTAGGAGTTTCAGCCATGACTGATACTGACATGAGAGATACATCAGATGTTTTTTATACATCGCGTTACGCTACGTTGGTTGAAAACCCAATTATGTATTCTAAACCAGATTTTACGACTTTCATGATTGATGATATGGAAATTATCATTAGCGTTTATTCTCCTACAGGAAAATATACTGCTAAAGATATTACACCTAACATGGAAAACATGATGAAAGCTCAAAAGCGTTTCTTAGGTAAAATGAATACTACTAAGAAATATGCTATTTTATTGTATTTATCTGACGTAAAAGCAAATGATGCTAAAGGTTTTGGTGCATTAGAACATCCAACTTCTACAACAGTTGTAATGCCTGAAATGATGGGATTAGAAATGCTACAAGAACAATTAAAAGATGTAGTTTCTCACGAATTTTTCCACATTGTTACGCCTTTAACAGTTCATTCAAACGAAATTCAATATTTCGACTTCAATAAGCCTCAAATGTCTGAGCACTTATGGATGTATGAGGGAGTTACAGAATATTTCGCAAATTTATTCCAAGTTAATCAAGGATTAATTGATGAAGAAGAATTTTTCCAAAGAATGGCTCAAAAAATTGTTCAATCAAAACAAATGAACGACAACATGAGTTTTACTAAAATGAGTAAAAACGTATTTGACCAACCTTATAAAGATCAATATGTAAATGTGTACCAAAAAGGTGCATTAATTGCAATGTGTGTTGATATTATAATTAGAGAAAAAAGTAATGGTGAAAGAGGAATTCTAGATTTAATGAATAAACTTTCTAAAGAATATGGAACTTCTAAAGCATTCAAAGATTCAGAATTATTTACAAAAATAACTGAATTAACCTATCCTGAAGTTGGAGCATTTTTAGAAAAATATGTAGCTGGTGAAACACCTATTAACTACGATGAGTTTTTTGCAAAAATGGGTGTTACTGAAGCTACTTACGAGAAAACCGGAAATCCTTTCTTAAAAGGTCAAACTCCTTACATTACTGTAGATCCAGCTACAAAAGAGATTAAAGTTTTACCTGGTATTGAATTGAATGAATTCATGAAAACTTTAGGTCTTCAAAACGATGACAAAATTTTAGCTGTAAATGGAACTAACTATAATTTAGACAACATTTACGATTTAGTAATGAGCAGCATGAGTTGGAAAGATGGAGATGAAATGACTTTTAAAATTAACCGTAACGGAAAAGATTTAGAGTTAAAAGGAAAAGCTATAATGCCAAAAGAAACTGCTGAAGGTTATAAAGCAACCGATGCTAGTAAAAATGCTTTACGTGAAGCTTGGTTAAAAGGGTAATTTCTTTTTGAATACAATTTAAAAATCCTCATTTTACTTAGTAATTTGGGGATTTTTTCTTTTATTTGCCTTCAATCAATAAAAATTTAAAATGCATAACCCTCCTTATTTTACAGATGATACAATAGTTTTTGGTATTCTAATGATTCTTGTTGGTTTTGTTTTCTATACTTCTGCTAAAGAAGAAGGTTTTTGGAAAAAATTCTACAATGTTGTTCCTGCCTTATTACTTTGTTATTTACTTCCATCTATCTTTAGCTCGCTACACATAATTGCAGATAAATGGACAGAAGTTAATGAAGCAGGAAGAGTAATCGAAAATGAATCGCATATTTATTTTGTTGCGAGTAGATATTTACTCCCTGCTGCGTTAGTATTAATGACCTTAAGTATTGATTTAAAAGCACTTCTCAATCTTGGTCCTAAAGCCTTAATTGTATTTCTAGCTGGAACTTTAGGTATCATTTTAGGTGGACCAATTGCAATATTAATCGTTTCTATCTTTTCACCAGAAACTGTTGGTGGAGCAGGTTTTGATGCAGTTTGGCGCGGACTCTCAACATTAGCTGGTAGTTGGATTGGCGGAGGTGCAAATCAGGCAGCTATGTTAGAGATTTTTAAATTCAACCAACAAAAATATGGCGGAATGGTGTTAGTTGATATTGTAGTTGCTAATATAGGTATGGCGGCACTTTTGTACGGAATTGGCAAAAAAGAAATCATCAACAAATGGTTAAAAGCAAATAACAGTTCTATTCAAGAATTACAAGATAAAGTTTCAAGTTATCAAGAAAGTGTAAAGCGCAATCCTACATTAACTGATTATATGATTATTGCAGCAATTGCATTTGGTGCCGTTGGATTTTCACATTGGGGTTCTCAAGTTTTAGCCGATTTTTTTACTAATAATTTTGAAACTGTTCGCGATCCAAAAAGTTTTGCTTCAACCTTTGGTGGAAGTTTCTTTTGGATGATTACTTTAGCAACAATTATTGGTATAAGTCTTTCATTTACACCATTAAAAAGTTATGAAGGAGCCGGAGCTAGCAAAATAGGCAGCATTTTCATTTACATATTGGTCGCTTCTATAGGTATGAAAATGGATTTAACAGCAGTTTTAGATAATCCTGGACTAATTTTAGTAGGTGTTATTTGGATGTTAATTCATTTTATTGTCATATTTTTGGTAGCCAAAATAATAAAAGCACCTTATTTTTTTATTGCAGTTGGAAGTCAAGCAAATGTAGGCGGAGCAGCATCGGCACCGGTAGTAGCTTCAGCTTTTCATCCGTCATTAGCAAGTGTAGGGGTTTTATTAGCCATTTTTGGCTATATAGTAGGAACATATGGCGCAATTTTATGCGCTTATTTAATGGAAATTGTTGCACCAAAATAAATTATAAATATGAAGAAATTTTGCATTCTAAGTTTTGCATTACTAAGTTTAGTTTCTTGTTCTAAAAAAGAAAATGAAAGTGAAAACCTTCACATTTCTGGAAATATTGAAGGTTTGAGCCAAGGAAAATTATACATTCAACAATTAAAAGATACCACTCTTGTTGTTTTAGATAGTATTATTTTTAAAGGAGATTCTCATTTCGAAAAGAACATTTCATTAAGTGAGCCTGAAGTTCTGTTTTTATTTTTAGATCGAGGACAAACTAATTCTATTGATAACAGCCTTGCATTCTTTGCTGAACCTGGCGAAATGACCGTTTCTACAAAATTGAAAGAGTTTTATAGTAGTGCTAAATTTACTGGTTCAAAAAACCAAGAATTATGGGAAGAGTTCAATACTATAAACAAGCGTTTTACTGAAGACAATTTATCTATTATGGAAAAAAGACTTCAAAACGAATTAAATTTTAATGCTGAACGTCAAGATAGTATTGAAAAAGCTTACGAAAAATTATTAAAAAGAAAATATTTGTACACAGCAAATTTTGCGAGTACACATGGCGAATATGAAGTTGCTCCTTATATTGCTTTAAGTGAAATTGCTAACATAAATATTACATTCTTAGATACGATTGCTAGCAAAATGAGCCCTAAGGTTTCCGAATCTAAATACGGTCAAATGCTTAAAGAGCACATCAAAGATTTAAAAAATAATCAATAAAAAAAGAGGCTTGTACAAGCCTCTTTTTTTATAATATAATCTTGTTCTAGAACAAACTAAAATTCCATCAAATGCAATTAACATTATATAGTTTCATTCTTTGTTTGAAGTGACAGATTGCATTTTTTTAAAATGAGAAAAAAAAACGCCTTACTTTCGTAAGACGTTTTCGAAGAGCCGATGGAGGGACTTCCCTCGTCTTCGCTCGGGATAAACTTCTCGTCCATTTAATTCAAAAAAAAAGAGAAAACTTTTGAAGTTTTCTCTTTTAAGAGCCGATGGAGGGACTCGAACCCACGACCTGCTGATTACAAATCAGCTGCTCTAGCCAGCTGAGCTACACCGGCAGCTAAAACCACGTTTTTCTAAGAATCCGTTTGCTTTATTGCGGTGCAAATATAAAACGGTTTTTCACATTTGCAAAGAAAAAACGTGATTTTTTTATACTTTTTTTTAGTTTAAATCGTTGATTTTTGCAACTACTTGATTAGCAAAGTCTTCAAAATCTTTACGAACTTGTTTTAAATGTGCTTTTCTATTTTCAACACCACGATTATTGATTTTCGCTAACATTTCATCGTAAGTTGAATAGATAGAATCAACAATACCATCAGTAGTTTCAGTTGGTTGACCTCCATTTGTAATTTCCCAAACATAAACGATATCAACTAAATCTCCTAAAACGTAGTTAATTTCTTTTTTCAAGTTTTTAATGCTTGCCATTGTATTTGATTTTAAAATTTGATGCAAAGATAATTATTTTAGTTGATAGTTTATGGTTAAGTGTTTGTTGTTTTTTATATTTGGTATTGATTATTAGTAAAATGAACAATCTAGAACGCATATATAAAATGTCTTTTGCAAGTGTTTATCCACATTATATTGCAAAAGCAGAAAAAAAGAATCGTACAAAAGAAGAAGTCAATACAATTATTTTTTGGTTAACTGGTTATAACGAAAAAGATTTAGAAACCATTATTACTAATAAAGTAAATTTTGAAGATTTCTTTAATCATGCTCCTCAAATAAATCCGAATATTTCTAAAATAACTGGTGTAATTTGTGGTTATCGCGTAGAAGAAATTGAAGATAAAATTATGCAAAAAGTACGTTATCTCGACAAACTAATTGACGAGTTAGCTAAAGGCAAAAAAATGGAGAAAATTTTACGCGAATAATTTTAAACCCAAACTTCAAGTATATTGGCTTTTCCTGAAATACTAGCATTTTCTAATGCAGCAGGCAACAAAACTGTATCGCCCATTTTATAAGCATACAAGTCATTTTCAATTTCTAAAGTAAAATTACCTTCGGTACACATTAAAACCGTAAATGATCCTTTGTGAGATTCCCAATTCATTTTACCATCTAGCGGAATTACATTGGTTTTAAAATAATTACAATGAACCGTTTTATTACTTTGGTTTACCATATTTTCATAGGTTACCTTAGCATCAGTAGTATTGAAATTGATAGCATCGAGCGCTAATTCAGTATGAAGTTCACGGCCGTTTCCATTAGCATCTACTCTATCCCAATCGTAAATACGATATGTAACATCACTAGTTTGTTGAATTTCAGCAATAACAACTCCGCCACCAATTGCATGTATGGTTCCGGTTTCTAAAAAGAAAACATCTCCAGTTTTAACTTCCGTTTCATCTAAAAGTGAAATTAATTCTTTTGAAGCTAATTTTTCTAAATACTCTTCTTTTGTAGAATCTTTTTTAAAGCCAACCACTAAACGCGAACCTTTATCGGCTTGCATTACATACCACATTTCGGTTTTACCAAAAGAATTATGACGCTTTTGAGCTAGTTCGTCATTAGGATGTAATTGAATTGATAAATCTTCTTTAGCATCGATAAATTTAAACAATAACGGAAATTGCGCACCAAAACGTTCTAAAACACTTTCTCCTAAAATCTCAGTTGGAAATAAATCAATAAGTTCATTTAAATTTTTACCCATAAAATCGCCATTCGTAACAACACTAACATCATTAGGAACTGTAGATAATTCCCAACTTTCACCTGTTGTCTCAGAAGTAATTTCTTTATTTAAAACAGATTGTAACTTGGTTCCACCCCAAATTCTATCTTTTAAAATTGGCTCAAACTGTAAAGGGTAAAACTTCATTTAATTTCCTCTGTAGGTTACAAAATTTCGTGGCGTTTCATATAAAACAACTTCCAAATCTTTATCGGAAGCAATTTGCTTTCTTAATTTGTTCCAAATAACTACACAAATATTTTCGGCAGTTGGATTCAAATTTTTAAACTCTTCAACATCTTCGTTTAAATTTTTATGATCGAAAGCTTCTTCTATGTGTTCTTTAATTAAATCGGATAAAATTTTCACGTCCATTACAAATCCTGTTTCGGGATCAATTTCTCCAGTTACACTCACAATCATTTCATAATTATGACCATGAAATTTAGGGTTATTACATTTTCCAAAAACGGCATCGTTTT
The DNA here is from genome assembly GCA_030145825.1 of Flavobacterium sp. Classification (GTDB taxonomy): domain Bacteria; phylum Bacteroidota; class Bacteroidia; order Flavobacteriales; family Flavobacteriaceae; genus Flavobacterium. The sequence goes on along the minus strand of JAIXHM010000001.1, from coordinate 41,164 downwards.
GCTCCATCGACCAATCTTTGCGATACAATCTATGTGCGGCATTAAAATGTGCTTTTCTAGAAACTGTTACTTTCATTTTTTGAGTTTTTCTTAAATATTCCGACGATGCTTAGAGTGACAAATGTATTAAAATTTATGATTTTCGATATAATGATAAAATTCATCGAAAATAATTTTAAACCAAACAGTATAAACGTCAGGATTTTGTTGCATATCTTGTTTTATTGCCTCGATACTCATCCATTTCCAATCTTCAACTTCTTCTTTGTTTATATTGGGTTCATCATTAAATTTCCCTATCATAACATGATCTAGTTCATGCTCGGTTAATCCGTTATCAAAAGGTGCTTTGTAGATAAAGTGAAATAATTCTTGTAAATCGACTTCAAATCCCATCTCTTCTCGCAATCTTCTTTTTCCAGCCTGAATGTTAGTCTCACCCGGACGTTGATGGCTACAACAAGTGTTCGTCCATAATAAAGGGGAATGGTATTTTGATTGGGCTCTTTGTTGCAACATGATTTCGTTATTATCATTTAAAATAAAAACCGAAAACGCTCTGTGTAATAAGGCTTGCTCATGAGCGGCAATTTTTTCCATTAAACCTATAGGCTCATCATTTGTATCTACTAAAATTACTTTTTCTTTAGACATCGCACTTTTTATACATTGGATGACAAATTTAGTAATATTAAACTAATTATTTTCTATTAAAATTTTAACTAAGGTTCTCAACACTCTTAAATTTATCATAATTATTATTCTCGCTGGTTAATTTAGCTTGTAGCTTCTAGAAGTATTGAGTAATTTGCAGAACAAAAGAAAGCCTATGAAATTATTTTTATTATCACAAACTGCAATTCACTTACCTAGTTTAATTACTGATTTAGGTTTAATCTTAATTACGGCTAGTATTGCTGTTTTAATTTTCAAAAAATTAAAGCAACCTTTAGTTTTAGGATATTTAGTTGCAGGATTCTTAGCTGGTAATAATTTTAATTTTTTTCCTACAGTTACAGAAAGTAACGATGTTACTATTTGGGCGGAAATTGGTGTTATCTTTCTGCTTTTTAGTCTCGGATTAGAATTTAGTTTTAAGAAATTAACGAAAGTAGGCGGAACTGCTTCAATTACAGCACTTACTCAAATATTTACAATGCTGGCACTTGGCTACACGGTTGGACAAGCCTTAAATTGGTCAAATATGGATAGTATTTTTCTTGGAGTAATATTATCGATATCATCTACAACAATTATTTTAAAAGCTTTCGAAGAACTAGGTGTTAAAACTCAAAAGTTTGCTGGAAATGTTATCGGTTCACTTATTGTTCAAGACATTGTTGCCATACTTCTTATGGTTTTGTTGTCAACTATTGCTGTAAGTAGTCAATTTTCCGGTAGCGAATTAATTTTTGCGTTCGTAAAATTATTTTTCTTCTTAATTCTATGGTTTGTTTTAGGTATTTTCTTTATTCCAACTTTTTTAAAGAAATCGAAAAAAATTCTAACCGATGAAATGCTATTAATCATTTCGATTGCTTTGTGCTTGTTAATGGTGATTTTTGCTGCAAATGCAGGTTTTTCACCAGGATTAGGAGCTTTTATTATGGGTTCAATTATTGCTGAAACCAATCAATCGGAACATATTGAAAAACTTATAAAACCTGTAAAAGATCTTTTTGGAGCTATATTTTTTGTATCTGTTGGTATGCTAATTGATCCTGATACATTGGTTACCTATTCGATTCCTGTTTTAATTTTAACGGTTGTTACCATTTTTGGTCAATCGATAAGTTCAACAATTGGTTCCTTACTTTCTGGCCAACCTTTAAAACAATCAATACAAGCAGGTATGAGTTTATCTCAAATTGGTGAGTTTTCTTTTATTATTGCGACATTAGGAATGTCTCTAAATGTAACCCAAGATTTTCTTTATCCAGTTGTGGTTGCGGTTTCTGCCATAACAACATTTACCACTCCATACATGATAAAATCGGCAAGTCCGTTTGCAAATTTTGTAGAAAGTAAATTACCAAAACGATGGATTAAAAAAATAGAACGATATAGTGCTAATACTCAAGCTATAAAACCTACAAGTGTTTGGAAATCTTACATCACCGATTATATTAAACAAGTAATTATTAATGGGGTTATTTCAATTGCGATAATCATTTTATCTAAAAAACTTTTACTACCAATTGTGTCCGAAAAAATGTTTGGTGAGTTTTTAACTGCAGCCATTACGTTATTAGTTTTATTACCATTTTTATGGGCAATTTCTTTAAAAAGAATTAATAAAGAAGCAGTTCAAGAATTAATTAAAGAAAGAAAATACAGAGGTCCTATAATTATGATGTTTATTGCTAGAATACTATTTTCAGTAATATTAATAGGATTTATGCTTAATAACATAATCTCACCATTATTCGGATTATTGATGTTTGTTTTGTGTATTGTGACTTATGTGATATTTACAAAACAAATAAATGGCTTCTATTATAAATTAGAAAGTCATTTTTTAAGTAACTTTAATGAAAATAATCCGGAAGATGTAAAAGCAAAACGACAAAATTTAACTCCTTGGGATGGGCATATTGCAGAATTTTCGATTCCTGAGAATTCTGAAATTGTAGGAAAAAAATTAGAAGAGTTAAAACTGAGAGAGCAATTTGGAATTAATATTGCCTTTATTAAACGTGGTGAAAAAACAATAAATATTCCTCAAAAATCTGAAATAATTTATCCAAATGACATTCTTAATGTTATTGGAACAGATATACAAGTAAATGAATTTAAAGATTACATTCAAAGTAATTTTAATAATGAAGAAACTTCTAACATGGAAATAGTTTTGTGGAAATTAGAAATGAAAAAGCAAGACTTTATTGGTAAAACTATAAGAGAATCAAACATTCGAGAAATTACTAACGGAATTGTTGTAGGTATTGAAAAATCGGGAAGACGCATTTTAAATCCCGAATCAAACTGCATCTTAGAAGAAAGTGATATTTTATGGATTGTAGGAAATAAAGACAAAATAAAATCATTTATAGAGTAATGAAAATATTAACTGCACAACAATTAAAAGAAGTTGACCAAGTAACCACCGAAGTACAAAGTATTAGTTCGCTTGAATTAATGGAAAAAGCTGCTGGTGCTTGTGCCGAATGGATATTTAAAAACTACAATAACAAACATGCGTTCTATGTTTTTTGTGGTCCGGGAAACAATGGCGGAGATGGCTTAGTTATTGCTAGAATTTTAAAATCGAGATTATATAATGTTACTGTTTTTATTACCTCGAACATTGCTTATTCCGATGATTTTGAACAAAACTTTGAACTCTGGCAAAGAGTTTCAGGTAAGACTATTTCTATAAACAATGAGGATGACTTTCCTGATTTAAGCGATGAAAAAATTATCATCATTGATGCACTTTTTGGTTCGGGAATAAACCGCCCTATAAAAGGCATTGCTGCAGATTTAATTCATTACATAAATGCTGCAAAAAAAGAGGTTATTTCTATTGATATTCCTTCCGGACTTTATGTCGATAATAATGCAACGAATCTACACAATGCCATCATAAAATCATCGCACACTTTAACTTTAGAATTACCAAAACTTTCTTTAATTCTTCCCGAAAACAGAGAATTCAGTGGGGAAATGCATATTATTACAATTGGTCTTGATAAAAAAGCAATAGAAAAACAAGAATCGAAATATGAATGGATTACTGAAGAATATTTTAAAGATTTTTTAAAAAAACGCAATAGATTTAGTCATAAAGGAAACTTTGGTCATGTAAAAATTGTTGCAGGAAGTAAAGGAAAAATTGGCGCTGCTATTTTAGCCTCAAAAGCAAGTTTAAGAATTGGAGCTGGCTTAGTTACTGCCGAAATTCCAAGTTGTGGTTATGATGCCATGCAAAGTTCAATTCCAGAAGTGATGGTTGTTACCAATGGTAAAAATTTTATTAAAACAAGAATAGACCTCAACAATCATTTTATTGGTATTGGTCCTGGATTAGATACTAATGAAGAAACCAAAACCGAAATTTTGAGACTAATTACTAGAACAAACGACCCATTAGTTATTGATGCTGATGCCTTAAATATTTTAGCAGAGAATAAAGAATATTGGGATAAAATTCCAATTTATAGTGTTTTAACTCCACATCCTAAAGAATGGTCAAGATGGATTGGAAATTGGAACAATGATTTTGAAAAACTAGAACGCACTTTAAAATTTGCTAAACAATATTGTTTATATATTGTTATAAAAGGCGCTTACACAGTAACTATAACTCCAAAGGGAAATTTATTTTTTAATAGTTCTGGAAATCCTGGTATGGCAACTGCTGGTAGTGGCGATGTGTTAACAGGAATCATTACAGGGTTACTTTCTCAAGGATATACATCAGGTAAAGCTAGTGTACTAGGCATTTACCTTCATGGTTTAGCGGGCGATATTGCTGAAAAAGAAAAAGGCGAATTTAGTTTAATAGCTTCCGATATTATTGAAAATATTTGCAATGCTTATGAAACGCTTATGAACCAATAGCTTCTGCAATTTTTAATGCACATTTTTCACCATCAATTGCTGCAGAAATTATTCCGCCTGCATAACCTGCACCTTCTCCACATGGATACAAACCTTTAATTTGAGTATGCTCTAATGAAATAGGATCTCGAGGAATACGAACCGGTGAAGATGTTCTGCTCTCAGGAGCATGTAAAATAGCTTCATTTGTAAAATATCCTTTCATGCTTTTTCCAAATTCTTGAAAACCTTGACGCATAGTTTGTGTTAAGAAACCAGGAAAAACTTCTCCTAATTCAACAGAAGTTGTTCCAGGAACATAAGATGTTTTAGGAATCTCAGTCGAAACTTTATTTTGAGAAAAATCGACCATTCGTTGCGCTGGGACTTGCTGGGTTTTCCCTGCTAATCGCCAAGCTCTTTGCTCGATGTCTTTTTGAAATTCCATTCCGGCTAATGGACCAAACTTAGCAAATGGTTTAAAATCTTCTAAACGCAATTCGACAACGATTCCTGAATTTGCAGTTGCTTGATCTCGTTTTGATGGCGACCAACCATTCGTTACAACTTCACCTTCTGCTGTAGCACAAGGTGCAATAACTCCACCTGGACACATACAAAAAGAGTACATACCTCTGCCATTTACTTGCTTTACTATAGAATATGGAGCTGGTGGTAAATAATCGCCTCTGAAATCACAAGAATATTGAATACTATCAATTAAAGATTGCGGATGCTCAGCACGAACTCCTAGAGCAAACGGTTTTGCTTCTATTTCTATTTTTTTGTGATACAATAATTCAAAAATATCACGAGCCGAATGTCCCGTAGCTAAAATTAATTTATTGGCTAAAATTTTATCTCCATTTTGAGTTACAACTCCTTCAACTTCATTATTCTTGATTAAAATATCAGTTACTTTAGTATCGAATAAAACTTGTCCGCCGCAAGCGATAATTTTCTCTCGAATATCTTGAATAATTTGAGGCAACTTATTAGTTCCGATATGAGGATGGGCTTCTACCATAATTTCTGGAGTTGCTCCATAAGCTACTAATAAACGTAAAATTCTGTCTACATCGCCACGCTTTTTTGATCTTGTGTACAATTTTCCATCAGAATATGTTCCCGCACCTCCTTCTCCAAAACAATAATTTGATTCCGGATTTACTATTCCATCTCGGTTTATAGCTTTCAAATCGCGACGACGCCCACGAACATCTTTACCTCTTTCTAAAACTATTGGCTTTAAACCTAATTCAATTAACTGAAGTGCCGCAAAAAGTCCGGCTGGTCCAGCTCCAACTACAATTACTTCTTGAGCATTTGAAACATTTGGATAATCAGGTAATTCAATTTTTGTTTCAGTATAAGGCTCGCCAACTAAAAACACATTGGCTTTAATATTCATCTTAATACTACGCTGACGTGCATCGATAGATCGTTTTAAAACGTCTACTTTTTGAATTTCTTTAGGATTCACCTGAAAAAGTTTGGCAACATGTTGAATGAGCATGCTTTCATTGGCAGCTACTTCGGGTGAAACTTGAAATTGAAATTCGCGTGGCATTTTATCTTTATTTGTTTATTTGTTCTTCGATAATTCGTTGCAAAAATAACTATTTATAAGATTGCTTCGTAACTTTGCTACTTTGAAACTTAGAGAAATGCGAAAAATAAAACTGATTTGGGATTTTAGAGGTGCTGCAGCATCAAAAACTGCAGAGCATCATGAAATACATTTAAAAGAATTTTTAATTAAAGAAAATTATCCTTTACAAATAACTGGGTTTACAGAAATAAATGATATGTATGCTATTGCATATGTTGTTGTTGAAGAAAAAGATTTGTTGACTTTTCGAGACGCTTTAAAACCTCATCGTGGAGAAGTTTATCAATAAATACATAAAATAATGTCACTCCGACTAAAGGAGGAGTCTCATAATTTTTTGATGAGATTTCTCACTTCGTTCGAAATGACAAAATATTTTTTTAAATAGTTAACAGTGACTGAAAACTGACAACTAATTAAGCTGCATCTTTTTGCTCTTCTTCAATTGTAGTTGACTCTTGAGTATTTTCTGTATTTAACCCATTTTTAATTTGGTCTAATTTTTCATTAAGCGTTTCTTCTGACATTCCATCTTCTTTCATTTTACGCTTTTTACACGTTTCACACAAATCAGTTATTCCTCTTGTTTCTTTAGCATTAGCAACAGTTCCATTTGAAACAGAAGCTCTATTTTTAATATGATAACAATCTTCGTATAAATGGTATTTACCACCAGTAGATGTCCAATATACATTATTATTACCTGTTAAAGCTTCAACCATATTAGTTTCTTCGGTATATTTTTCAACAGAAGCCATATTTGATTCGAAACCTCCTATTCCTGCAATTACTAGTGCAATACCAGCAATACTTCCTAAAATTGCTTTGCTTTTACCGTCTACTTTTTTATTAGTTAAAATAAAAATAATTAAAGGTAAAAAAGCCACAAATGCCATAACTACACCCAATTGATTTTGCATGTAGAATAAGAATTTGTTTTTTTCTGAAGGTGGATCTAAGCGATTTGACTTTTTCCATAAAACTGAACCAGCAAAAACAAGAATTAAATCGAGTACAATTAATCCAATCACCCAAAAGTTTACTGGAGATTCTCCAGAATTTACAGCACTTAAAAACATGCGAATTGCAAAAACTTGAGCAACTATTGCACCAAGCCATAATAAACCTGCAAATAAACGAAACTGACCTGCTTGACTTTTAGCTTCTTCAGTGGGTTTCCAAACATTTTGATTTTCTGACATAAAATTTTAATTGTTAATAGTTTATTGTTAGTTGTTTAAGTTTATTGTTAAATTAAATTTTCTAATTGACACATTGCCTAATTATCTAATTGGCTACTTCACTTATAAATTTAATTCGCATTAAACGCAACTCTTCTGTATCATAATCTCCGTCAAACTCTTTTAACGCTTCTTCTATTTTATCTGATTCTGAATCCATGAAATAATCATGAATTTCCTCTTGTTGGTCTTCGTCTAAAATATCATCAATCCAATAGCTAATATTCAATTTTGTACCAGAATACACAATTTGCTCCATTGCCTTAAGCAATTCATCCATAGCGAGTCCTTTTGCTTTAGCTATATCATCTAAACCTAATTTTTTATCTACACTTTGTATAATGTAAAGTTTTAATGCGGAATTAGTTCCTGTAGATTTTACAACTAAATCGTCAGGACGAATGATATCATTATCATCTACATAACGTGCAATTAAATCAACAAATTCTTTTCCATATTTCTTTGCTTTTCCTTCACCTACACCATGAACATTACTTAATTCATCTATTGTAATTGGATATTTTAACGACATGTCCTCAAGAGATGGATCTTGAAAAACAACAAATGGAGGAACACCTAATTTCTTTGCTACTTTTTTTCGTAGTTCTTTTAACATGCCCATCAGTGCTTCATCTGCTGTACCAGAAGATTTTGCTGCTGCTATAATATTTTCATCTTCTTCTTCGCTGAACTCATGATCTTCAGACATCATAAACGAATAAGGCTTTTCAATGTATTGATATCCTTTTTCGGTGACCTTTAAAACACCATAAGTCTCAATATCTTTTTTAATTAATCCATCCACTAAAATCTGACGGATTAACGCCATCCAATAACGTTCATCAAACTTTTCACCTTTTCCAAATAAAGGATTAGCATCAATTTTGTGAGCCTTGATTATTGCGTTTACTTTACCTAATAAAGTAAAAATGATTTCTTTAGATTTGAATTGTTCTTTTGTATCTCGAATTACCTTCAGTAATAATTGAACTTGATCTTGCGCTTCAACTTTCTTCTTAGGGTTACGAACATTATCGTCCATATCGGCTCCTTCTCCATTTTCAGCATCAAATTCTTCTCCAAAATAGTGTAATAAATATTTACGTCTCGACATTGAAGTTTCTGCATAAGCAACAACTTCTTGTAATAAGGCATAACCTATTTCTTGTTCTGCAACAGGTTTTCCTGCCATGAACTTTTCAAGTTTTTCGATGTCTTTATATGAGTAGTAAGCTAAACAATGACCTTCCCCTCCATCTCTACCAGCTCTACCTGTTTCTTGGTAATAACTTTCTAAAGATTTAGGAATGTCGTGATGAATTACATAACGAACATCGGGTTTATCAATCCCCATTCCGAAAGCAATTGTTGCCACTACTACATCGACATCTTCCATTAAGAACATATCTTGGTGTTTTGCTCTTGTTTTTGCATCTAAACCAGCATGATAAGGCACAGCACTGATTCCGTTTACCTGAAGTAATTGCGCAATATCTTCTACTTTTTTTCGACTTAAACAATAAATTACACCGGATTTTCCTTTATGCTGCTTAATAAAACGAATAATATCGCCTTCTATATTTTTTGTTTTTGGGCGTATTTCGTAGAATAAATTTGGACGGTTGAATGATGCTTTAAAAACATTAGCACCAGACATGTCTAAGTTTTTCAAAATATCTTCTTGAACTTTTGGTGTAGCAGTTGCTGTTAATCCAATAATTGGAATATCGTTTCCTAATTGCTTTATTATTGCTCTAAGATTTCTATACTCTGGTCTAAAATCGTGTCCCCATTCCGAAATACAATGTGCTTCATCAATGGCAACAAAAGAAATTTTAACTTCTTTAAAAAACTGAATATATTCCTCTTTTGTTAAAGATTCTGGCGCTACATAAAGCAATTTTGTAACACCGTCTTTAATATCTTTTTTTACTTGATTAACTTCTGTTTTAGTTAAAGAGGAGTTTAAAACATGAGCAACTCCTAATTCAGAACCTAAACTTCTTATTGCATCTACTTGATTTTTCATCAATGCAATTAGTGGCGAAACAACTATGGCTGTTCCGTCCAAAACAAGAGCTGGCAATTGGTAACATAAAGATTTACCACCACCTGTAGGCATAATTACAAAAGTATTGTTACCGTGAATTATACTATTAACTACTTGTTCTTGAAGTCCTTTGAATTGGTTAAACCCGAAATATTTCTTTAATTCTTTGTGTAAATCAATTTCGTTCGGTTTCATTCGCTATTAATATGATTTTACCTAAATTTGCAAACATAAAGATACAATTTTCTTTAAATAAACAAAACATAATTATAATATACTTTGAACACAACTGCAAGTATTTTAGAGACCGTAAAAAAAACTATAATTGAAGAAAGTAAGGCGATACATAAACTTACTGAATTTCTTACCGAAGAATTTGCCGAGGCTGTTTTAAAAATCTATGAAACTAAAGGTAGACTAGTGGTTACAGGGATTGGAAAAAGTGCTATTATCGCTCAAAAAATTGTAGCTAGTTTAAACTCAACAGGAACCCCTTCGCTATTTTTACATGCTGCTGAAGCTGTACATGGTGATTTAGGAATGGTTCAACCTGAAGATATTATTATATGTATTTCCAAAAGTGGAAATAGTCCAGAAATTAAAGTTTTAGTGCCTTTACTAAAACGTTTTGGAAATATTTTAATTGGTATGACTTCTGATAGAAATTCTTTCTTAGGAAAAGAATCTCACTATATTATGCATGCTCATGTTGATAGAGAAGCATGTCCAAATAATTTAGCACCAACAAATAGCACTACGGCTCAATTAGTACTAGGAGATGCTTTAGCCGTTGCATTAATGGAATTACGCCAATTTAAAAGTGAAGATTTTGCGATTTATCATCCAGGTGGTGCACTTGGTAAAAAATTATTATTACGTGTTGCCGATATGTTAGATACAACTCACACGCCTCAAGTTGCTCCAGATGCTTCCATTAAAAAAGTAATAATGGAAATTTCTGAAAAACGTTTAGGAGTTACTGCGGTTATTGACAACAACAAAGTTATCGGAATTATTACTGATGGTGATATTAGAAGAATGTTAAATGCAAATGATTCATTTACTCATTTAACGGCACAAGATATTATGACTAAAAATCCTAAAAATATTTCATCAGACATTCTAGTTTCTGAAGCTTTAAGCATTTTAGAAAACAATTCTATTACACAACTAATGGTAATTGACAATAATGAATACAAAGGTGTTTTACATTTACACGATATTTTAAAAGAAGGAATAGTATAATGGCTAAGAATTTAGGAGAAATGTCTTTTTTAGATCATCTTGAGGAATTGAGATGGTTATTAGTTAGAAGTACAATTGCAGTTTTAGTTTGTGCTACGATTGCATTTTTCTTTAGTGATTTTATTTTCGATCAAATTATTTTTGGCCCAAAAAACCCTGATTTTATTACTTATAAGTGGTTTTGCGAATTGTCTCAAAGATTTGGCTTAGACGAAAGTTTATGTGTAACTGAAATTCCAATGCGTATTCAAAGTCGTGAAATGGGCGGACAATTTTCAGCTCATATGTGGACTTCAATTACAGCAGGCTTTATTCTTGGTTTTCCTTTTATTCTTTGGGAATTTTGGAAATTCATTAGTCCTGCTTTATATGAAAAAGAAAGAAAATATGCTAAATTATTCATCTTTGTAGCATCAATGCTTTTCTTCATTGGAGTGTTATTTGGTTATTATTTAATTGCACCTTTATCGGTTAATTTTTTAGCTAACTATAATGTGAGTAATCAAATTTTCAACGATATTGATTTAACATCGTATATAAGTTTACTGCGTTCATCAACAGTAGCTTCAGGATTACTTTTTGAATTGCCAATTATCATTTATTTCTTAACTAAGATTGGATTAGTTACTCCTTCATTTTTAAGAAAATACCGAAAATACACTTTAATTATTGTACTTATTTTATCGGCAATTATTACACCTCCCGATATTTTGAGTCAAATTGTAGTAGCCATACCAATTATGATTCTATATGAAATCAGTATTTTAATTAGTGCCGCTGTGGTAAAAAAAGAGCTACAAACAAAAGAAATTATTAAAAAATAAGCTATGAGTGATTTAGTAAAAGAGTTCAACGACTATCGTGCTAAAATGAACGAAAAATTATTAGCCGATGATAATAAAGTAATTAAAAGAATTTTTAATTTAGACACCAATGCTTACATGGAAGGTGCTCTAGATGTTAAAACAAAAGAGCTGTTAGGCTTAGTTGCTTCAGCAGTTTTAAGATGTGATGATTGCATTAAATATCATTTAGAAACTGCTTACAAAAACGGAATTACAAAAACAGAAATGATGGAAGCAATGAGTATTGCTACTTTAGTTGGTGGTACAATTGTAATTCCTCATTTAAGAAGAGCATACGAGTTTTGGGAAGCATTAGAAAATAATTAGTTGATTTGAAGATTAATCAATTTGAAGATGTAATTATTTGTTAACACCTCTGATTGATTAATTATTTTTAACTTTATTTGCTTGTTGAATAAATGAAGCTTGGAAACAACAATAATATTTTCAAATCTTCAAATTTTTAAATTAATAAAATGAAACTAAGAGCTGATAATTTAATAAAAACCTACAAAAAACGTACCGTTGTAAAAGGAATTTCTGTTGAAGTAAATCAAGGAGAAATTGTAGGATTACTAGGGCCAAATGGTGCTGGAAAAACTACATCTTTTTACATGATTGTAGGTTTAGTAAAACCAAATAGTGGCAACATTTATTTAGACGACATGGATATTACTCAATTTCCCATGTACAAACGTGCACAACACGGAATTGGTTATTTGGCTCAAGAAGCTTCAGTTTTCAGAAAATTAAGTATTGAAGACAATATTATGAGTGTTTTACAATTAACAACTCTTTCAAAAGCAGAACAAGAGGCTAAAATGGAAGAATTAATTGATGAATTTGCACTTCAACATATTAGAACAAATCGTGGTGATTTACTTTCGGGTGGTGAAAGAAGACGTACTGAAATTGCACGTGCTTTAGCAACTGATCCAAAATTTATTTTATTAGACGAACCATTTGCTGGAGTTGACCCAGTTGCGGTTGAAGATATTCAAAGAATTGTAGCCCAATTAAAAAATAAAAACATTGGTATTTTAATTACCGACCACAACGTTCAAGAAACTTTAGCGATTACTGATAAAACTTACTTAATGTTTGAAGGTGGTATTCTAAAAGCTGGTAAACCAGAAGAATTAGCAGCTGATGAAGTTGTACGTCGAGTTTATTTAGGTCAGAATTTTGAGTTACGTAAAAAGAAAATCGATTTTGATGCACCTAAAACTACGATTATTCACGGAAGAGGTGAATTGAATTTGAATAAAGATACCGAGTAATTTGTCATTCCGAACTTGTTTCGGAATCTTATAATCTTAGTTAATGCGACTTCTTGAGTCCGCTCGAAGTGACAATTATTTATTTCTTAATTCTAAAACAATCAAACCAATCAATAATTCCGGCAATCAACAAAAAACCATAAAAAGCATCTTCAAAAGGAATTGTACCAATTCTTATTCCAAGATTTTCTGCATCATTGTACCAAACTACGGGTTCCTCAATAAAACTTCCTGTTAATACTCCGTTTACGATAAAAAAGAAAACCAAGGTTAAAGCATAAGAAAGATAATGTCGGCCCAAATAGGTTTTTCGATACAAATGAAACAATAAATACAACGCTAAAAATCCAAATGTAGAAGCCGTGTACCATTTATTGTAATTCATTACCAAAACAACAATAGAAAACGTTAAAAGAAAATTAGTAATTAATTTATGTGATTTCTCTAGTGGATTTTTTTTTAATAAATATTCCATCGAAAAATAAACAAACACACTCGAATAAGGAATACAAATAAAGAACAAAGCCTCTTCTAAAGGCAAATTGAATACTTTAATTCCAATTAAATAACGTTCGTTAAATCCCCAAACACCAATATTTGTAAAATATGCATCCCAAATTAAAAAGAAAAGTCCGACAATAACAATCCCTTTAAACAAAGCAAACCAATTCTTATAATAAGCATGTTTTGGATAAAAACTAGCTATTAATGGCACAGATAGTGTCAATAAATCAATTGTTAAGTAGAGATACTTTTCCATTTACATTGAAAAATACTTTTTTGGAACATTTAGCATTCCAAAACATTCACCATGTTCTTTACCCAAATGCTTATGGTGCACTTTGTGTGCTTTTCTAAGTCCAATTAAATATTTATTCTTAGTATGTTTAAACCATTTGAAACGTTGGTGAATTAAAACATCGTGCACTAAAAAATAAGCAATTCCATATAATAAAATACCTAAACCAATAAAGAATTTAAAGTTAAGTTCGGGTTCTAATCCAAAATAGAATAAAGCAATACTTGGAATCGCAAAAATGACAAAAAAAGCATCGTTCTTTTCAAAAATACCTTGATATTTTGGCTGATGATGATCTTCATGTAAATACCATAAAAAACCATGCATCACAAATTTATGAGTACACCAAGTGATTCCTTCCATAACAATGAAAGTTGCTAAAGTAATTCCAATATAAAGTAAAATGTCCATTAGGCTTGAATAATATTAAATTGGTAACGTAAATATGATTTACCCAAAATTACTAATTTTAATGGGTTTGAAACTCGAATTCGCTTACTTAAAAATTCATCGGGTTGTGTTTTACTAATTTTTTGCATTAAACTTTTGTAATAGCGATAAGCTGTATAAACCCCAAATTTAGCTTCAATAGGTAATTTTAAAATACCTTTAAAGGCTTCTTCAAAGTCTTGATTTATTTCATTTATTATTTTAGACTTGTCTTCATTACTTAGGGATTGGAAATCTATTCCAGGAAAGTAAACTCTACCTAAACTTTCATAATCATGTTTCAAATCACGTAAAAAATTTACTTTTTGAAAAGCAGACCCCAATCGCATTGCACTTTCTTTAAGTTCTTCGTACTTAGTTTCATCTCCTTTTACAAAAACTTTCAAACACATCAATCCAACAACATCAGCCGATCCATATATATACTGTTCATATTCTTCTATTGTTGCATACTCCTTTTTAGTTAAATCCATTCGCATACTATGCATAAATGGTTTTACTAGTTCTTGTAACCCATATTGATGAACGACTTTTTGAAAAGCATTTAAAACAGGATTTAAACTAATTTTTCGTTCCAATGCTTTTTCATACTCTGCTTCAAATTCATCTAAAAGCAATTCTTGCTCATAAGCTTCAAATGTATCTACAATTTCATCTGCACAACGCACAAAACCGTATATAGCGTAAATATCATCTTGAATTTCAGGAGCTAACATTTTAATTGCTAATGAAAAAGATGTGCTATACATCTTCGTAATTTTTTTGCTGCATTCTAATGAGGCGTTATCAAAAAGTACTTTCATGTTAAAGAGATTTTAAAATTTTATCGCTTACAATTTTTCCTGAGATAATTGAAGGAGGCACACCTGGTCCAGGAACGGTTAACTGTCCAGTAAAAAATAAATTTTGAACTTTTCTACTCTTTATTTTAGGTCTTAAAAATGCTGTTTGGGTTAAAATATTAGCTAAACCATAAGCATTTCCTTTATATGAATTATAGTCCGCTATAAAATCGGCTACACAAAAACTCTCTTTGAAAAGTACGAATTTTTTTAAACTTTGACCTGTTAATTTTTCTAAACGGTCAATTATTATGTCAAAATACTTTTCACGTAATTCTAAATTATCTTCTAAACCTGGAGCTAATGGAATTAAGAAAGTAGCTGCTTCTTTTCCATTTGGAGCAAAATATGCATCTGTTTTAGATGGAAAACTAGCATAAAAAAGCGGTTCTTTTGGCCATTGCTTAGTGTCGTAGATTTCTTTTGCATGCTCTTCAAATGAGGTATCAAAAAATAATGTATGATGTTCTACATTCTCAATTTTTTTATCAAAACCAACGTAAAAAAGCAATGAAGACGGAGCAAATATTTTCTTATCCCAATATTTTTCAGAATACACTCTATACTTTTCTTCTAATAAAGTTTCGGAATGATGATAATCGGCACCACTTAGAACTACATCAAAAAACAAAGACTCATTATTAACAACTAATCCTTTTGCTGTACCATTTTCAACAATTATTTTCGAAACATTAGCATTAGTTTGAAATTTAACTCCTAAACTTTGAGCCAAAGTTATCATAGCTTCAACAACTACATACATTCCTTTTTTTGGATGCCAAGTTCCTAAACTAAAATCGGCATAATTCATAAAATTGTAAAACGATGGTGTATTTGAAGATTTTGCTCCTAGAAACAAGACCGGGAATTCTAAGATTTGTCTTAATCTTTCATCCTTAAATTCTTTTCTTACATCTCCTTTAATAGTTGAAAAAAACTGGTTAACCCTCAATGCTGTTTCTAAACTAATTAACTCAAATATAGAATCCCCAGGTTTGTAAACCATTTTTTCAATCGCAATTGCATAATTTTCTTTTGCTTGTTGAATGAACTTTTTTAATTTTTTACCACTTCCTTTTTCTATACTTTCAAAAGTATTCGCAATATCATCTAAACTATCAGAAATAGTGACTTCTTCATTTTCTCCAAAATATACTTTATATGCTGGTGCTAACTTATCTAGTTGGTAAAAATCAGAAGGCTTTTTGTTGAAATCATTGAAAAATTTCTCAAAAACATCAGGCATCCAATACCATGTAGGTCCCATATCAAAATTGAAGCCTTCTTTTGAAAATCGTCTAGCTCTTCCTCCTATCGTAGCATTTTTTTCAAAAACAGTAACATCGATACCGCTTTTAGCTAAATAACATGCTGCCGATAACGAGGAAAAACCAGAACCAATTATGGCAATTTTCTTTTTCATAACATTTTTTTGTTTAACAAATATAGCAATTTAATTAAACAAAATTAAATTTATTAAGAAATATTTACAGTGTCATTAACATCGCTTGAATTCCTGAAAAAGTATAGATACCTGGTATTTGTGAGTGATAATCAGAAACTTGTTTACCAAGAATATAAAATCTATCTTGTTCTCTCTTTAATATTGAATTTTTAAAATCAAACAAATAGCTTTCTAAATTATCAATTTCTGGTTGGACAGTAAAGTAGCTTAGAAAAGTTATTTTATTGTAATATTTTATAACTTCATGAAGATCTTCCATGGGAACACTTTCGCCCAAATATATTACTTGTTTATTTTTTCGCAGTAATAAATAATTTACAAACATAATACCCAATTCATGAATTTCATGCATGGGAAGATATAAGACATAAACCTCTTCATTAGAAAAATTTACATTTTTTTGAGCTTTTTCAATTTCTGAAAATAATTTTTGTCTTATAAGCGAACTTATAAAATGCTCATGAACAGGCTTTAGTGTTTCTGTTTGCCATAAAAAACCAATTTCATCTAGTAGCGGAATAAAAACATCGTAGAAAATTTCTTCAAAACTTTTAGATTTCTCTAACTCGTCATAAGTTGAATGAAAAAGTTTCGCATCAAAGTTAAACATTGCAAACTTTAAATTTGAAATTGCGAAAGAAGCCTGAGTTTTTTCTGAATAAATTTGCTGCGTAAGTGCTACCATTTCACTTTCGGTGAGCTTAGCTATTTTGGATATTTTATATCCAAAATTATTTAGATAAGAAATATTTAAAATTTTTTTTAAATCATCGGTATTATAAGACCGAATATTATTGTCATCACGAATTGGAGAAAATAAATTGTATCGTTTTTCCCAAATTCTAATGGTATGCGCTTTAACTCCAGAAAGGTTCTCAAGATCCTTAACACTAAAAACAGATTTAATATTGTTCATCTATTTAACTATTTTTGTTAAACAAAATTACAAAAAAAAATTAATCTTTAGTATTTTCTATTAACTTTATAAAATCGCCATTAAAAAGATTAACATCAACTAAACCTTTTACCCCATTTACTTGAGCTTTTTCGGTAAATTGCCAAATTAACCAATGATCATCTGGCTTTTTTCTCCAAAAGTTATAATTAGCAATCCAAAAGGGATACTCTGAAAATTCTTTACGTAAAAAATCGGTGTAATAACTCTCGCCTGAGTAAATAATTGGCTTCATTTTATAATGTTGCTCAACTCTAATTAACCAACGTCCTAATCCTTTTTTTAAACTATCTAAAGATTGTGTTCGTGGCAATTTTTCGATATCTAAAACGGGTGGTAAATCGCCTTTTTCTAATTTTACCGTTTTAATAAAATTATTAGCTTGTTGAATAGAATTTTCATTTGGACGATAATAATGATAAGCGCCACGAATAATTCCTTTTTCTTTTGATGCTTTCCAATTTTCTTTAAAACGCTTATCTACTTTATTTTTGCCAGCAGTAGCTCTAACAAACACAAAATTTAAATCGAAAGTATCTTCAATTTTACCTAGGCTCTCCCATTCAATTTTTTCTTGATATTCTGAAATATCAAAACCTATCATAAAGTCTTTATGAGTATCTAACACTTCATAAATATGAATATCATTTACACGTCTTTCTTCTTTAGTTAAACCATATTCATTTTTAGATTTAAAACCTAGGTAAAACAATAAACCATCGGCGTATTCGTAAGTAAAAATTCCTAAACCAGTAATAACAAAGAAAACAAACAAATAAATAAATATTCTAAAACTTGTACTAGTTTTTCTGTTAGTTTTAGACTTCGTAAAAGTTTTTTTCTTTACCGGATATTTAGGCATTAGTAACTTTTAATCTATTTACAAAAAAAGAAACTACAATGTATGATAAGATAATCAATGGAATAGCAACTACTTGAAAAAGAATTAAAAGCAATACGGCAAAAATTAAAAAGGAAATTTGCAACTTATTTTCTTTCCAATTAATATTTTTCACTTTTAAAGAAAATAAAACTACTTCAGCATTCAACAAATAAGTACTCACTAAAGTAATAACTAATAATACATAAGGATTATACAATAAATCGGTTAACCATTGATATTGATCAGCATATTGAATCATAGGAATACTCATAACAAACAAAGCATTTGCAGGAGTTGGTAATCCAATAAAATGATCTGTTTGTCTTGGATCGATATTAAAATTAGCCAAACGATAACAAGAAGCAAGCGTAATTAAAAAACCTAAATAAGGAACAAATCCCATGTAAAAAGTTTCGTCTGTCAACATATATTCAGGAGTTTCCGCTTGAATGAATTCAAATAATTTAAACATCATCAATCCAGGCACAACACCACTAGTAACCATATCGGCAAGAGAATCTAATTGAAGGCCTAAATCGCTCGATACATTTAATTTTCTAGCTGCAAAACCATCCCAAAAATCAAAGAATATTCCTAAACAAACAAAATAAAAAGCATGATC
The DNA here is from genome assembly GCA_030145825.1 of Flavobacterium sp. Taxonomy (GTDB): domain Bacteria; phylum Bacteroidota; class Bacteroidia; order Flavobacteriales; family Flavobacteriaceae; genus Flavobacterium. Next base: position 22,333 of record JAIXHM010000001.1, on the reverse strand, counting down.
GTAATATCCATTAAAAACACTTACTAAGGCCAAAAGACCTGATAACAAGTTAAGTAAAGTAAGTCCATTTGGAATATACTTGGTTATTGACATAATCTTTAATTTTAAACTTTGAACAAAGATAATACAATAAGTTAGCACTTTTAAAGTTTAGTAATTAAGATTTTTATTTGATATTTGTAAAAAATATTGTTTTTGAAGAAAATTGTTTTACTCTTTTTAATTTTTTTAAGCCAACATACTTGGTCTCAAACTGTTCGTAAATATTCTAATGAGTTTATGAATATTGGAGTTGATGCTGCGGCTTTAGGTATGAGTAATACCGTTACAGCCCAAACTGGCGATGTAAACTCGGGCTACTGGAATCCTGCAGGATTATTAAATCTCGAAGATAACCAACTTGGCTTAATGCATGCAAATTACTTTGCTAATATAGCGCAATATGATTATGCCGCTTTTGGAATGCCAATTGACGACAGAAGTGCTGTTGGAATTTCTTTAATTCGTTTTGGGGTTGATGATATTTTAGATACCACACAATTAATAGACAGCCAAGGAAATATTGATTACAATAGAATTTCATTATTTTCTACTGCCGATTATGGTTTGACTGTTTCATACGCAAGAAGTTTACCAATTGACGGTTTAAACTATGGAATCAATGCAAAAATTATTCATAGAATCATTGGAGATTTTGCAAGTTCATGGGGATTTGGTTTCGATTTAGGGTTTCAATATATAAGTGATGAAGAAGATTGGAAATTTGGTTTAATGTTACGCGACATTACTACAACTTACAATACTTGGACAATTAACGAAGATAAATACAACGAAATTAGAGATGCAATTCCTGGTGAAAATCAAGAACTTCCGGAAACTTCTGAGGTTACACTTCCAAAAGCGCAATTAGGAATTTCTAAAAAATATATTATTAGATATGATTACAGCATAACTGGAGCTGCTAACTTAAACATGCAATTTGCAAAAACAAACGATATTATTTCGACCAATATTGTTAGTGTGGATCCTGCTGTTGGTTTTGAAGCGGGTTATATCGATTTAATTTTCTTACGAGGTGGCGTTGGTAATTTTCAACAAATTACTCAAATTGACGGTTCAAATAAACTAAGTTTTCAACCCAACTTTGGTGTAGGTTTCAAATACAAAGGAATTCAAGTAGATTATGCTTTAACCGATTTAGGAAATCAAAGTACTGCTTTATATTCTAACATATTTTCTATAAAAGTTGATTTTGGAATTTTCCGATAAGTAATTGCTTGGAAAAACTTAACTTTGGACAACTTTGTTTGAAACATTATGAAATTAAAATTATTTACGCTAATTCTAATTTTTTTAACTTTTTTTGGGTTTTCTCAAAATATTATTCTTTCAGAAAATAGCGAAATCAGCATTTTAAATTGTGGTACTGGAAACGAATCTTATTCACTTTATGGTCATACAGCCATTAGAATTAAAGACATTCCTAATAATCTAGACATTGTATTCAATTATGGAACTTTCGATTTTGAAACTCCAAATTTTATGTTGAAATTTATTAAAGGAGATTTACAATATTTTGTTAGCACAAATACTTTTTCAAATTTTTATTACAATTATCAATTAGAACAACGTTCTGTTTACGAACAAAAAATAAAACTTTCACAAACCGAAAAACAAAGCTTATTTGATTCCTTAAATCAGTCTTTATATTCAGACGAAAGATTTTACACTTATAAATTTATCGATAGAAACTGTACTACAATGGTTATTGATAAAGTAAATGAGCAAATTAAAAATCATAAAATTGAATCTATAAAACCGATTGAAAAAACGTACCGAGAAATTTTATATCCCTATATGGATAACTTTTTCTTTCAAAAACTCGGAATTAATTTAATTTTTGGAACCAAAGTAGATCAACCAGCAGAACGTTTATTTTTACCGTTAGAATTGATTCAATCGCTTGAACGAAATCCAATAGCTGAAGAAAAAGAAACGCTTTATGAAGCAGTTAAAATTTACTATCAACCACATTTTTTAGACAATATTTACACTTTAATAGCTATTTTGGCATTAATTGTACTTACTAGAAAAAAATGGTTGTTACTTACTTATTTTGCAATTCTTGGCTTTTTAGGTTTATTTTTTTGTGTCGTAGGATTATACTCTTTCCATGAAGAAGTTTTATGGAATTACAACGCGTTACTAATTAATCCTATATATCTAGCATTAGCCTTTTACTTCTATAAGAACGAAAAACAAAAAATTTCAGTTTTAGCAAAAGTCATTTTTATAACCCATTTGTTGTATTTGGCTTTTATGTTAAACAAAATTCATTTAGGAATTATAAGTCCAATTCTTGTGGCTAATTTTATTTTATTAGCTTTATTAATCAAAGGAAACAAACGAATCATAAATTAAACATATCATGAAAAAAATAATTTTTACTGAAAATGCTCCAGCACCAATTGGACCATATAGCCAAGCTGTTTTAGTAGGAAATACATTGTACACTTCGGGACAAATTGCGATTAATCCTAAAAACGGAGAACTAGTTCTAGAAGATATTGAAACAGAAACAACTCAAGTAATGGAAAACTTACAAGCAGTTTTAACAGCATCAGAAATGACTTTTGATGATGTGGTAAAGGTTTCAATTTTTATTAGCGATATGGGAAATTTTGGAAGAATAAATGCTATATACGGTAAATATTTTAATGAAGCAATTGCACCAGCTAGAGAAACTGTACAAGTAGCTTGCTTGCCCAAAAATGTAAACGTAGAAATTTCGGTAGTAGCTATTAAAGCATAAAAAAAGCGACACAATGTGTCGCTTTTTTTATAAAATATTTTTCTACTTTCCTGAAGCTTTCCAAGCAGTGTAACCTCCTTCTAAATCTACTATTGTTGTAAAACCCATTTCTTTTAATATTCCAGCAGCTTTTGCACTTCTACCACCCATTTTACAATAAACCATTACAGGTTTATTTTTATCTAAAGTAGCTACTTTCTCTTTAAAATCATCTTGTAATACATCAATGTTTTGAGCATCTTGAATGTGTCCTTCCGCAAATTCACCTTCTGTTCTAACATCAAGTATTTGAACTTCTGGTTCCGTCATTTTTTGTTCGAAAGTGTCAGGATTAGCTACTAAAACTCCTTCTTGTTTTTGATTTACACAAGAAATCGCTAAAACTGATGTAAGTAATGCTCCAAAAATTATTTTCTTCATAATATCTTTTGTTGTTTTATTGTCTAAAAATACAAATTAATTTAAATGCTGTTTTAAAATACTTACTAAATCTTTAGTGGCTAAAACACCTGATTGTCTCCATAATAGTTTACCTTGTTTAAACAACATTAATGTAGGCACGCCTCTTACCATAAATTCAGCTGCTAAATCTTGATAGTTATCCACATTAATTTTTATTATTTTTACATCATCTTTAATAATAGATTTTGTTTCTTGTAATATGGGTGACATCATTTTACATGGCCCACACCAATCAGCATAAAAATCTACTAAAGTCAATTGGTCTTGATTTATTATTTCATTAAATTTTGCATTCATAATCTAAATTCTTTTTACAAATTTACCGCAATAACTATTCCTATTCTGTAATATAAGTTACATTTCTGTCAATATGACAATTATCATAGAATGATTTAAAAAATGATAGTAATTTTGACTTAAATTAAGGCATAATGAAAACTTCTCTAATACAAAAATATAATGTTCCAGGACCTCGATACACGAGTTATCCTACGGTTCCATATTGGGAAGAAAATAATTTTACTGCAGAAAAATGGAAATCTTCAATGCTCGAAACTTTTCAAAAAACGAATGCATCTGAAGGTATCAGTCTCTATATTCATCTTCCTTTTTGTGAAAGTTTATGCACTTTTTGCGGTTGCCATAAAAGAATTACTAAAAGACACGAAGTTGAACATCCTTATATAGATGCTGTTTTAAAAGAATGGGAATTATATTGTAATTTATTTTCAACCAAACCTAATATTAAGGAAATACACTTAGGAGGTGGAACTCCAACATTTTTTTCTCCAAATAATCTAGAGAAACTAATTAAAGGCATACTTTCTAAAGCTACAATTGCTGATAATTATGAATTTAGCTTTGAAGGACACCCAAACAATACAACTAAAGAGCACTTACAATTGCTTTATAATTTGGGCTTTAGAAGAGTTAGTTTTGGCGTACAAGACTACTCTACTAAAGTTCAAACTGCCATTAATAGAGTTCAGCCTTTTCACAATGTAGCAAAAGTTACCTTTTGGGCACGAGAAATTGGTTATACTTCTATAAGTCACGATTTAATTTTTGGACTTCCTTTCCAAACTTTAGATGATGTTTTAGATACCATTGATAAAACAAATTCATTACATCCAGATCGATTGGCTTTTTATAGTTATGCGCATGTTCCTTGGATGAAAGGAAATGGACAAAGAGGTTTTAACGATGAAGATGTACCTAAAGATGATGCAAAACGTCTACTTTATGAAGAAGGAAAAATTCGATTGAGTGAAAATGGTTTTCATGAAATAGGAATGGATCATTTTGCAATAGATTCTGACAGTATGTTTACTGCTTTTGAAGAAGGCAAATTACATCGTAATTTTATGGGCTACACCACTACAAATACTAAACTTATGATTGGTCTGGGAGTTTCTTCAATAAGTGATAGTTGGACAGCATTTGCGCAGAACGAAAAAACTTTAGAAGATTATTACGAAAGATTAGACAAAAATGAAATTCCGGTTTATAGAGGACACATTTTAACTTCTGAAGATTTGGTAATAAGACAACATATTCTAAATATTATGTGCCAATTTGAAACAGATTGGTCGCAAGATGAATTAAAATTCCTAGAAATAGGTGAAGTAATTGAATCGTTAAAAGAGATGGAAGTTAATGGTCTTTTAAAGATATTCGACAACAAACTTATTGTTACCGAAAAAGGAAAACCATTCGTAAGAAATATTTGTATGGCTTTCGATTTAAGACTAAAAAGAAATACTCCGCAAAGACAATTATTTTCAATGACGATATAAAAAAAGCCACGCATTGCGTGGCTTTTTTTATTGAGATATTATTTTAAATCAAATCGATCTGCATTCATTACCTTAGTCCAAGCTTTGATAAAATCTTTAACAAACTTTTCTTTGTTATCATCTTGTGCGTAAACTTCGGCATAAGCTCGTAGTATTGAATTAGAACCAAAAACTAAATCAACTCTTGTTGCTGTCCATTTTGTTTCGCCAGTTTTTCTATTAACAACATTGTAACTGTTACTTCCTGTTGGTTTCCAATTATAACTCATATCAGTAAGATTTACAAAAAAATCATTTGATAAAACACCAACGTTATCAGTAAAAACTCCGTGTTTAGTATCTCCATAGTTGGTCCCTAAAACACGCATTCCACCAATAAGAACTGTCATTTCTGGAGCAGTTAAACCTAATAATTGTGCTCTGTCTAACATCATTTCTTCAGGTTTCACGGTTGCATAATCTTTTTTTAACCAATTTCGGAATGCATCGTGTGCAGGTTCTAAATCTTCAAAAGATTCAATATCTGTCATTTCTTGAGTTGCATCTCCACGACCAGCTAAAAACGGAACCGAAACATTAAATCCAGCATCTTTTGCTGCTTGTTCCACTGCAGCACTTCCGCCTAAAACAATTAAATCGGCAATGCTCACATCTTTACCGTAAGAGTTTTTAATTTCTGAAAGTTTAGTTAAAACTTTTTGTAATCTTTCTGGTTCGTTTCCTTGCCAATCTTTTTGTGGCGCCAAACGTATTCTTGCTCCATTTGCTCCACCTCTAAAATCGGAACCTCTAAATGTTCTCGCACTATCCCAAGCAGTAGCAATAAGTTCTGAACGCGTTAATCCGCTATTTAAAATTTTAGATTTTAATTCGTTAATATCACTTTCCGATAAAACTTTATTTCCTGCAGGAATAGGATCTTGCCAAATTAGATCCTCTTTAGGTACATCAGCACCAAGATATCTCGATTTTGGACCTAAATCACGGTGAGTAAGTTTAAACCATGCTCTAGCAAAAACTTCAGTAAAATAGTTAAAATCGTTATAAAATTTCTCAGAAATTTTTCTGTACTCGGGATCCATTTTCATTGCCATATCAGCATCTGTCATAATAGGATTTCTTCTAACAGAAGGATTGTGGGCATCAACAGGTTTTTTATCTTCGGGTAAATTTATAGGTTCCCATTGCCAAGCTCCAGCAGGACTTTTCTTTAATTCCCAATCATAATTTAATAACAAATCGAAATAACCGTTATCCCATTTTGTAGGCTCGGTTGTCCAAGCTCCTTCAATTCCACTTGTTATTGTATCGCCAGCATTTCCTGAACCTTTTGGGTTATGCCAACCCAATCCTTGTTCTTCAATTCCAGCTGCTTCAGGCTCTTTTCCTAATTTAGACGCATCGCCATTACCATGAGCTTTCCCAACTGTATGTCCGCCAGCAGTTAAAGCTACAGTTTCCTCATCATTCATGGCCATACGTTTAAAAGTAACGCGAACATCGTGTGCAGTTTTTAAAGGATCTGGATTTCCATCAACACCTTCTGGATTTACATAAATCAATCCCATCATTACAGAAGCTAATGGGTTTTCTAAATCTCTTTCACCAGAATAACGACTTCCTTCACTTCCAGTTTTTGCTAACCATTCATTTTCTGAACCCCAATAAATATCTTTTTCTGGATGCCAAATATCTTCACGTCCACCAGCAAAACCAAATGTTTTTAATCCCATAGATTCATAAGCCATATTTCCAGCTAAAATCATCAAATCTGCCCAAGAAAGTTTATTTCCATATTTCTTTTTAATAGGCCACAACAATCTACGTGCTTTATCTAAGCTCACATTATCGGGCCAACTGTTCAATGGCGCAAAACGTTGGTTTCCTGTATTACTTCCGCCACGTCCATCAGATGTTCTATAAGTACCCGCAGAGTGCCATGCCATACGAATCATTAAACCACCATAATGTCCCCAGTCTGAAGGCCACCATTCTTGACTTTCGGTCATCAAGTTTTTTAAATCAGTTTTAACAGCTTCTAAGTCTAGTTTTTTAAATTCTTCAGCATAATTAAAACTTTCTCCCATTGGATTTGTTTTGTTATCATGTTGATGCAGAATATCAAAGTTTAATGAATTTGGCCACCAATCTTTATTTGATGTTCCATCACCAGTTACCGTCATGCTTCCGTTATGAAAAGGACATTTACTTAAGTTTTCAGAATTGTTTTCCATAATATTAGTTTGATTTATAAATTGTTGTTTGTTTAGAAAATCAATTTTAAATTCCAATAAATTTAAGAATATTGTATTAGATTTCAATTATTTAGTTGCTAAACTACATCATAAATCTGTTAAAAAAACGAATTCTCAATAGATAAAAATTATATCTAAATAAGCTTGAATAATAATTTTTATTTATTACAAGCAACCATATTCATTATTTTTAACTATAGAAAAAATAAAGATAAAAAAAACCGGTTCATAATTGAACCGGTTTTGCGGAGAAAGAGGGATTTGTCTACAACAAAAGTGAACAATAAAATCGATACTTCGCAAAGCATTTAATTTAAGTGACACCTCGACTGACACCTCTTTTATAAGGTTACTATTATTCTAAATTCAAAGTAGTCAAATATAAGGATAAATATTTGAATATTAAAGCATCAAGACTAAAAATTGAACTAGTTATTTAAGTGTTTATTAGTACCTTTCTTGATTAAAATTATTTATTAATTTTTTCAATTTTAACCAAAAATCAAGTGAGTTACTTGTTCATATTTTATGCCACTATATGTACAGAACTCTTCAATCGTTAGAAACTCATTTTCGAGCTTATTGAGGTCTTTTTTTATCTTTTGCATTAATCTAGTACTTTGACGATAACTCTTGCCTGTTATTCGTTGTATGTCCTTCGGATAGATGCATACCCTCTGATTATTCAATTTCATACTTTATCTATACCTTTGATATAGCTATGCTATACTTCTGACGTGCAGAAAATCTTTTGCAATTTAGTTATAATTTTTCATACTTATTTATTGGCTTTTTAGGTTCATTTAAGACACTTGTGTCGATTTTGGACATATGGTACACTCATGACTTTTTCTTTAGTGAAATGCTTTGTAAACTTTGCTTTAATCATTCAAAATGTGGTTGCAACTGATTGACAGAATGAAGAAGATTTTAGATGAATGTTTAACAAAATTTTGAAGTTATGGCTAGACAGAAAGGCATAATTAAATTGAAAGGTACTATCGGGGATATTACTTTTTACAAAACGCAAGATGGGCATTTAGCGAGAGAAAAAGGTGGGATTGATGCGAGCAGAATTGCGAGTGATCCTGCATTCCAAAGAACTCGTGAAAATGGCTCCGAGTTTGGTAGAGCTGGTAAGGCAGGAAAAATGCTTAGAACAGCTTTAAGACCGTTGCTTTTAAATTCTGCAGATGGTAGAATGGTAAGCCGTTTGACACAAGCGATGGTGAAAGTTATTCAAGCGGACACTGTCAGTGAACGTGGTTTGCGTAATGTGATTGATGGAGAAGCTGAATTGTTATTTGGTTTTGAATTCAATATTCGTGGTAAGCTTGGTACAACTTTGTTTGCTCCGTTTGTGGCAACTATTGACCGAGTAGCTGGTGAAATTACAGTGGATTTAGCATCATTTATTCCTACGAATATGATTGCTGCTCCAAGTGGAACTACGCACTACAAAATCATTTCTGGTGGAGCTGAAATTGATTTTGAAGCTGAAACGTATGTAGTTGCTACTTCTGAAACGGCAATTTTACCTTGGGATGGAACTGCTACTGCTCCAATAAATCAAGTGAATGCTGTTACACCTGCAAGTACAAAACCTTTGTTTTTGGCTTTAGGTGTTGAGTTTTACCAACAAATAAATGGACAAATGTATCCTTTAAAAAATGGTGCTTTTAACCCATTATCTGTTGCGAAAGTTGATAGTGGCGTGTAATGGTTATTTGGTTAACTAGAACTTATTTCCCTGAAGGAACGAATGGTAAACTCGAATGCGAAGGTAAATTGATTTGTAATACAATTGAATTGCCGTGGAAGATGAACGAAACGAAGGTTTCCTGTGTTCCGGAAGGGAAATATTTTATTAGAAAGCGATACAGTGCAAAATACAGATGGCATTTGGAATTGGTGGATGTCCCAAATAGAAAGTTCATTCTTTTTCATCCTGCCAACAATGCTCAAAAGGAATTGCAAGGTTGTATTGCTCCTGTTACTAAACTTTCTGGACCTGGATTAGGGTTAATGTCAAGAAAAGCTTTTATGAAGCTAAAAACATTAGTTTATAAAGCATTAGAGAATAAAGAAAGTGTTGAATTAATTATCCAATCTTAATTTTAGAATATGAAAAAAATCATTGATAGAGCAAAAGCTCCCACACCAAAGTTTTTCAAAGTGCTTCGAACAGTTGGGTTGGCATTGGCTGCCATTGGTGGAACTATTTTAGCTGCTCCAATCGCTTTACCTGCAATAGTTACAACTATTGGAGGCTATGTTGCAGTGGCTGGAGGTGTTTTGACAGCTGCAAGTCAGCTTACTACAACTGATGACAGCCAATAATCCCACGTTGATGGGAACTGCTGGAGGCACATTTTTAAGTATTGTACCCAATTTATCTTCTGATGATATTGCCAAAACGGTTATCTTAGCAACTGTTGGAGCTGTGGTCAGTTTTACGATTTCGTTACTGCTTAAAAGCCTAAATAAGAAGCACAAAAAATAAGTTTAGCCCTAGTTGTGGTGACCTTTGGGTTAAACAAAGTGAAAGCCAAGTCTTGAGACCTGGCTTTTTTCATTCAGAGAGTTTTAAAATAATTTCAATTTTTTTATTTATATTATATTTTTGTCTACCAAATTTTTCAATTGCTTTTCCAAATTCATTCATTTTGGTATTAAAATCATGCCAATCCTTATCTAAATCACTTAATAAAGCCTTGTCTTTAGCAACATTAAGTTCTATTTCTTTTCTTTTTATTTCTTCCATTATTGTTAAATTAATTTATTCAAATTTAATTTATTTGATATATCTGTGCAAAATAACTTTACGCATATCATTGATAAGGTTTATGTTTTCGTGAAATTGTTTTTCTTTTAATTCAAGAAGTTTTAAAGCTTCAACATGCTTCAAGTGTGCTTCATGTTCATCCTTCAAGAGTTTTGATTTTTGAAAAAACTCTCTTTTGAAATCAAGAAGACGCAAAAACGGAATCACAGAACCAACAAAATGCTGATGCCAAAATTTAGATTTCCACAAGCTATAAGCAATCCAGAAAATATTTTCGCTGTCAGCTTCACTATCAAATATGATTACGAAACTATTTGTGAATGGCTCATTTTGTGGTTTTCCGCTATTCATTCCTTTGTTTAAAACAAAAAAGTGCGGTTTGTTGTAAATTGTGTCCTTTTTGTGGGATTTAACGATAAAATTCATCATGGCTTCGGATTTAAAAATTAGGTTTTTCTAATTTCTTGTGGCGCTTCTGATGAAAGCAGGTATCCTTCGATACACTCAGCACACATAAATTTTTCAAAAGAAAAAAAAGAAAAAAAGAAAGCCATTTGTCCAAGTGGAAGGTTTCAAAAAAGTAAGTTTTTTCAGAAAAAATACTACCAGATACGTGATTGAAATCGGAGCGTCTAATCAGAAGTAAAATGTGTTTTGAAACTGTTTTGGTGGAGATTTTTTCTGAAACCCGAAGGGCTTGAACTTGCTTTTTTGAATACCTGGAACTTATCTTTGCTCTCTTTTTTTTTATTTTTTGTTTTGATTTCAAATTCTAAACGATATCGTATAATCGGAATTTGTTTGAAAGAATGGGTGTTGATTTGAAAGATAGACGTCTTTGGAAAGGGTATCATATTCTTAGGATGGATGAATAAACCAAATCAGAAAATAAAAAAGCTATTTATCTGGCCAAAGAATTTGATACTCTTTCGTTTGCAAGTATTTATTGTTTTTTATTGGTCAAACGTAATGGCCTTCTTTTTTATTGGAATTGTTTTTTTGTGGCCATTTCTTGGATTTGATTTTTGAGGATGCTTAATCGTCCTATGAAATAGAAGTTTTCAATTTAGATGAATTTTGTGCTGAAAATGGGAAGCATCTTCAAAAAACAATGCATTATACTACCGAGTGCGATGTGGCAGTAGCGCAAGTAAGGGTATCTTTATTTGCTTATTGGGATGTTTCTGATTGCTTTAGTGGAAAAGCTGATGCCTGATGCAGTCGCAGTGTTAAGTATACAGCAGATTATCTTAAAAAACGTTATGTCATCAGCTTTTCCGCTAGAGCAATTACTGTGGGGTTTCTGGCAAATAAAAAATGATACTCTTACTGGGAATTTTGGTTTTGTGGGTAATAAAATGGATTTTACCATAGGCAAATTTAATGAAATCGAAAGCCATTTTATTACTTACAAGAGCAATGCAAATACTTCCTATTTAAACACAAAGCTGAAAAAACAATTAACGTGAGCGTTCTTAAAAGCAATTATAATCGTAAAGTTTCCTCTGAAATGGAGAACATTGTTACAGACAGTGGTGAAGGACGGTGTTTTTTGTAGCTGGGTGATGCGATGGGAGCTGCAAAAAATGTTGTCCTGGAGCCACTGGCAAGCGAGTTGGGAGAGCGGCTTTTTTACATAATGTTATTATAGTGCATCCGAGATTTTGATTAGATTCACAATAGTTCTTTATGCACTATAATGCCACATTATGTAACTAAGCTTTGGAGAAAAAATTACTGGCATGAGTTGCGAAGCGTACGTGTTTTTGTTTTTTGCGGTGGGCAAGCTCTTTGACTGATGGCTTATTGGATTTTCATTATTAAACAGAGAATTCTAGTCAACAGGCAAAGTGCTTGATGAGAGTTGGGACAAAAACCATGACAGTAATTTTTTTTGAGCGTTGGGAAGGAGTGGCAACTGGAAACCTAAAACGTCAATTTACCAAAAACGAAGAAGTGCGCTGCGTTATTTAGAAATGAAATTAGTGAAATGAAGCAAACAAAGAATTGATGCTAGGAATACTTGGACTAGGAGCAATTTTTGTGCAGATGAATGAGATAATGATTATGTAATATCTATCCCTTTTGGTTTTGGAAAATCTATTCCTAAATGGCCATACAAAGCTCTTACTTTGGAACGCCAACTTATTCGGGCTTCTATCAAAGTTTTACTTCCTTCAGTAATTTTTATATTATCGTGAGTATGTGTTGGTAATTTTGAGGAAGCTCTTATGTTGTCAAAACTAATTAGAAGTTCAAGGTTGTCTAAAACTGATTGGTTTTTATCTAAATCAAAAATTGTTTTGTGTTCTTCTTTATTGAATTTTTCAGCTTTCTCTTTTAGATTTTGATAGAGATTGCTTAATTTGATTTCATCAGTAATAAAATCTAAATCGTAGATGTCTTTTTTAGTAGAACGATTGGATAAACTAACTAACTTGTATAAACCAATATCTGCTTTACTGAATAATCGTATGTCATTGATGCTTTCAATTTCGAAAAGATGTTTCATATTTTGTAAAACATCAACTTTTATCATTGTTCCATCTTCAGTGTCAATAAAAAATCTTAAAAAAGAATATTGATCATTTATATCACATGGATTATCAAAATTTCTAGCATTCTTCCCAAAATAAGCTTTTACCTCTTCTTGTATTTTATTCAATCCTTCTAAGCCAATAATTTCAGAACAAAATAAATCAATATCATCTGAAACTCTATGATTGTATTGTAATGCTAAATTTGTTCCACCAGCTAAACTGAAGTTAGCTAGAGATGGTAAACTTTGTAATTGAATAATTGTTTTAACAATTGCTGGAGAAACTGCACTCATTTTAGAGCGAATAACGAAGAAAAGGTTCTATTTTATACCTTTTTGCCACACTAACACAAACTTTGTTACTAATGTTTTCTTTAGTATTTTTAAGGTATTTTACAATAACTCTTGGAGTATATAATTGCTCTAATCTTTTAATGTCTTGCTCAAAAGTATCTGGAGTTGTTGCATACATAGCTCTTGGGATAATGATAGCTTTATCTTTTTCAAGACTTAACTTATCACAATCCATATCCCAAAAAAGGTGTTTGGGAAAAATTGTCGCTATGTTTACTTTATTTTTCATTATTTAATATATATCAAATATAATACCAATATAAGTACTATATGTTGATTGTTATTATACTACTATACAAAAGTATAAATTTTAATTTATATCAAAGATACATTGATAGAATAGTTTAAATCAAATTAGTTTTTCTTAATTCTTTTTTAAAAAGATTATCAAAATCTTTTATTCCGTTTTCAGCATTTTTAATTAAAAATTCAAAATATTCTTCATAAGAAGAGAAATCCTTTCTAAAATCCTTTTTGGCGGTATTAAACATCATTTCAAACATATCTATATCAAATTCTCGAGTTTCTAAACTCAAATATAAATTATTAGAAGCGTAAAAAGCAGTATCAAAGTGTTGTTTCGTTAATTGCTCAAATAATTCTAAATTTTCAGAAGACAAACTATTATATTCTTCTCTAAAAAATATTCTAAAGGCAACTGAAACATAATCATATAGAGGTTTTGTTGCTTTAGAAATCTCTACTGTTTTCTTTTTAATCCATTTAGACTTAAAATAATCTTGAAATTCATTCCAAGTGAATAACAGAATGTTTGAATTTTTAACACCTTCAATAGCTCCACTTTGAAATCCTTTTTTAGAAATTATAATTCCAAAGTTTGCACCATAATCATTGATAACAGTACGGAATGAATGAACAACAGTTTGAGGTATTGCTTTATTCCAATATTTACATTCACATATTACTATAGTATTTGGAACTTCTTTACTTTTAGCAATAACATCAACATTAACTACTCCACGAACAGTTTCAATATCCTTTTCAATCTCACATTCATACCCTAATTCAGTTAAAAACTTAGAAGTTCTTTCTTCCAAATCTTTCCAGTTAGATGGTGCCTCTGTATATATATTCATGCGTATTATTGGAGTTAAACAATATAGCTAATAAGAACCTAAAAATGAATAGCCTAAATTATTTAATCTATAATACATTGCTTGACTACTTACTTTAAAAACTTCAGAAAGATGAATAACAGGATCTTTGCCATTAGGAATATTCTCTATCTGTTCATCAATCATAAATTTTGGCATTAAAAGTGATGCTGCAAATGAATTGGCTTCTTTTTCTTTTAAAAGCTCTCCAGTTGTAGAATCCATGTTTCTATATAATACTGCTTCATTTTTTTCTACAAAAAGCGGTATGTCTTTGTGCAAAACGTAATGTCCTAATTCATGTGCAATAGTAAATTTCTGTCTTTGAGGAGCTTCACTGTCGTTGTATCTGATGTAAGGTTTTTGTTCTTTTATGACAAAAAGTCCCGAAATTGAACTGTCAAGGTTGGCAGGTTTTACATCAACGCCTAAATATTCTGCTATTTTAAAAACATCAATCTTGTTAGGTGTATTAATTTTTAATTCAGATAAAATATTAAATGTTTGCTCTTCAATTTTTTTATAAAGTATCATAACTATATACTATTTAATATATTTTCAAGGTTTTCTTTTTGGGATAAATCTAAGTTTTGAGTGTCCAAAATTTTTGTAAACTCAGGATTGTTAGAATTCAAATTTGATTGAATTTCTTCATTTGAAGGTATTAAATCATAAATACCTATCTTAAAAAATAATGATAATTCATAAAGTAAAACCAATGGTATTTGGTGTCTTCCCAATTCAATATTTGAAATGGAAGCTCTAGATAAGTTTAAATGTAAAGAAAGATCTTCCTGACTTAAACCTCTTTCTGTTCGTAAGGATTTAATTCTATTACCAATCATATAGTAGAGAATACCTTTAAAGTCTCTCATAATGTATAGATTTTAAAATATGGTGCAAAAGTACATTATGTTTATCATATTAGCAAATAAAATGCCAAATTGACAGAATTATAAATGTTTTATAATATTGGCATAAAATTTGTATTTACGTCAAAATTATAAACATTTTAAAATTTAAAAATATTATGGCTAAATCAGCAGATTATTTTATTTCAGGAGTTTGGAAAGATAATTCCGAAAGAATTACAGATGTATTGTTACATACTGTAAACGATGATGATTCATTTCAATATGGTGTAAAAACATCAGAGACAAGTGCAATTAATTTATTAAAAGCGAATAAAAGGATTAAAACAATTACTTGGGGTTATCCAGATTGGTATATTGGAGCATCTGTTACTTATGTTACTATTGGAAGTAATGAATTTTTAAGAACAGTTGCAAATGCAACAATTAAAGATAATTTGGATAATTCAATTAATATGAGACCAATAAAATAAAGCGTATGAATAGAGAATTACAATTAGTAAGTAAATTTAATTTAGAACCTGGAGACAGAATAGTAGTCCCAAAAAGTCTGTTTGGTATTATACAGCATCATGCTTTATATCTTGGGTATAATAACTTAGGACAGCATCTTATTTGTGAAAACATAATTGGAGTTGGTGTAAAACTGACAAGAGTTGAAGATTTTTTTCAAGATGTAAGCATTGTAACACGTGTAGAAAAATTTCAAGGGAACAACTTTGAAAGGAGAAAATTGGTAGAGAAAGCTTTAAGTAAATTAGGAAAGCCTTATAGCTTGATAAACTATAATTGTGAAAGTTTCTGTAATGATGTACAGCATAATGTAATTAAAAGTGCTCAAGTATCTGTTGGTTTATTTATTGGTTTTGTTGGGGTTATGATTGCATTATTGAATACAGATTATGGAAAGCAAAACGTTTAAAATACTATCAATAGATGGAGGTGGAATTAAGGGATTATATAGTGCATCTATTCTTGCATCTCTTGAATTAAAGACTGGTAAAAGTATCACAGATCATTTTGATATGATATGTGGTACTTCTACGGGTGGTTTAATTGCGATTGGATTAGCAAATGGAATGAGTGCAAAATCTTTAGTAGATTTATATATGACTAAAGGTTCATTAATATTTCCTACTTCAGATAATCGTTTTGTTCGAAGTTTTCAGAATTCATATAAATCATTGAAGCAAATTTTCTTTTCAAATAAACACTCTGTTAAACCATTGAAAAGAATCCTTGAAGATTTGTTTGAAGATAAAACAATGAATGATGCCAATAATTTACTTTGTATACCAAGTTTTAATTTGACTAATGGTCAACCAAAAGTTTTTAAAAAATCAGGTAGTCAAACTGAACATTTTGTAGATAATACTATAAAACTCGTTGATATTGCTTTAGCTACTTCTGCAGCACCCAGTTATTATCCTATTCATGAGCATAACAATTTTCTTTATACTGATGGTGGTGTTTGGGCAAATAATCCTTCTTTATGCGGACTATTGGAAGCTATTGATTTATTATGTTGGTGAGGGAAAAGAATTTGGTGATTTCAGCATTTTATCAATTTCTAGTATAACAACGCCAAATGGTTGGGTATCTACTTCAAATAAATCTAGGTCGATTATCGGTTGGAAAGAAAAAATGTTTCAGACAGCATTAGATGGTCAGTCTTATTTTACCGATTACTTTTTATTGAAAATAGTACCCAAAATAAATCCAAAAGGAAAATACTTTAGAATAAAATCACCTGAGTTGTCAAAAGCTCAAATGAGTATTATTACTATGGATAGGGCTGATAAAAAAACATTATCCACCATACAATCCTTAGGAAATCAGGTTGGGAATAATTATGCCACAAAACCTGAAATCTTAGCATTTTTTAATTCAATTAAAAACTATAAAAACATATAATACTATGGCAAATTGTCACAACTTATTCGGAAAATTCAATACAGAAATTTCTCTGACATCAAATAAAAAAACAAAGATGACTAACTCTAAAGATAGATTGAGAGAGCGCATTAGAAAACATTTTAAAGAACATCATTCGGAATATGTTCCTAAGTTTTATATCCAAGGTTCTTACAAAATGAAAACCGGTATTCGAACGAAAGATGACATTTGTGATTTGGATGATGGTGTTTACTTTTTTAGAAATCCTGATGTAACAGCAACTACATTACAGAATTGGATTTGGGATGCTGTTAACGGTTACACTTCTACTACACCTGAGCATAGAAAAAAATGTATTAGAAATATCTTTTCTGGAGATTACGAAATTGATATTCCTGTTTACTATAAAATTAACGGAAAAGAATATCAGCTTGCAGTAAAAAATAATGGTTGGGAAGATAGTGACCCAAAAGCGCTCATTGATTGGTTCAATGCTAACAAGGATGCTAATGGGAAGATGATTAAAGCTATTAAGGAATTAAAAGCTTGGTGTGATTATAAAAGGAACAAAATGCCCAGCGGACTTGCGATGACTATTTTAGCTATGAATGCTAAAGATAAAATTGTTCTTAATGATAGGGATGATATTTTGTTGACCGATATTTTAAGAGAAATCAAAAAAACATTAGCTCAAAAATTTGAATGTATTGTACCTGTAACACCTAAGGATGATTTGTTTGCAGATTATGATACAACAAGAAAAAATAATTTTCTTTCAAATTTAGACAACTTTCTTGCTGATGCTGAAGCAGCTTTAAAAGAGGTAAATCAATTAAAAGCTAGCCGATTATGGCAAAAGCATTTGGGTACACGATTTCCAGATGGAGAAGATAAAAATGAACAAACTAATAGTAGTACCGCTACAACTAGTGGAGCTGCATTATCAAGACCTTGGGGAAAATAAAACATGAATGGTTATACCCTTTTTAAAGAACAAGCAACAGCAGTTTTAGAAAAATACAAGGAATTATCTTTTAAAAATGAAGATGGTATTCCTTGTATTTTTGGTTCTTTAATTTTGACTAATGATGATGGAAGTTTAGTGGATATCTATCAAATTGAAATCAAAGCTGTAGCTGATTTTCCTAATCATTTTCCAGAAGTTTTTGAAACAGGTGGTCGAATTCCAAGAAATGTAGATTGGCATATTTTTGAAGCTACAGGAAATTGTTGTATTGCTTCGCCACCGGAAGAAGTCATCATTTGTAATAGTGGATTTACTTTACTTTCTTTTATAGATAATCAAGTTAAAAATTATTTTTACAGTCAAATTTTTAGAAATCAAAATGGCTATTTTTTAAAAGAACGATCTCACGGCAGTAAAGGTTGGATTGAGTTTTTTGAAGAAACTTTTATGACTAATAATATTTTCAATATTGAATTTGGATTACATCAAATTATAGAAGGAAAAAAAATAGATAGGGTTTCTATATGTTTTTGTGGTAGTGGTAAAAAATATAGAAAATGCCATAAGAAAAGTTATGACATTTTATCTAAACTAAGTATGGAGCATATTCATTATTTTTTACATGCTTTACGTGAAACAAATGAGTACAAATTGGCCGTACGAAAAAAAACTTTAGGATTAAAATTTTAGTTTTTAATAAGTTCAGGAATTTTGTTAAACTAGTTATTTTAAATATTCATACTTCCTTGTAATAATTTTATAAAGTTTTTTTAGCAACTTTTCTTTATTTATAAAACTGATTTGAGATAAAAGATTATAATTTGAAACTAGAGTAAGTTTCATTAATTGATTGACATTTTTTTTGTTCCAAAAATATAACTTACCATTTATTTTATAAATAAAGCCCTCGAAAGTTGTAATTCCATTTTTATATTTCACAACACTGAAAACATTACAATTGATGTTTTTAATTTCATCAGGATGCAAAAAATCCATTTCGGATATTATATTGTCAAACTTAAAATTTTTATTTGACTTCAACATTCTTCCTTTTCTTTCGGTTTTATAAACTTCTTGTGAAAAATTAATATTCTCTAGTTGTAACAACCAACAGTTATTCTTTTTAAGTTTCCCAAGGTTTATTTTGTTCTTTACAATAAACTCTTTTAATAGGTATTCTTGAACCATAGCATTTTTTCGTAAAAAACGAAAAAATTTAAAAGATGACATTTCAAAAAATGGTTCATAAGGATTAATGCTATCAATATCCTTGATATTATCATCTTTTTTGTGAAAGTCAAATGCTTTTTTATGAGCTACATACATCAAAGTGTAGTGAATACCATTTTCACCAAAACTGAATGTATATTTTTCTCGGTTTTCGTTAGGTTGAGTATAAAAGAAGAAGTTTGGAAATTCCATATTGTATTATTTAATCCCATTCACTAACAAATTCTTCTTTCCTTTCTCTTTCAATACTCATTTTAGAATACATTATATTTCTCTCGATTAACTCAATAAATTCATAATAATTTATGTTATTTTGGTTAACTAGAAAATCTTTAACTTTTTCATATTGAGATAATTCAAATTGCATATTTGGCAATCTACTCCCCATTGTTACTCCAGATGATGTATAAAAATCAAGTCTTTTAAATAATTCAATATCACAACCTTTATCTAAAATAATTTTTAGAAAATCTAACATCTTATCTCTATAAACAGTTGTAACAATATTAAATATGAATTCAATCATTTTGTTATCATTGGAAGACACCAATTTTCTTTGTAAAAAATCAATCTCTTTTTGATTATTACCTTTAAACACATTAGAAAACTCTGATGCTCTATGAGAATAACTTTTAAAATTCACAAAATAATTGATCATATTTTCAAAAATGATTTCATAATTAGGTAGTTCCCATAATTTCTTAAAATTGTTATCATCAAAATCTCTTCTCGATAAATAATCTTTTTCATC
Organism: Flavobacterium sp.; assembly: GCA_030145825.1. Classification (GTDB taxonomy): domain Bacteria; phylum Bacteroidota; class Bacteroidia; order Flavobacteriales; family Flavobacteriaceae; genus Flavobacterium. The sequence continues at coordinate 2,499 of JAIXHM010000001.1, read as the reverse complement.
AAAATTGTACTTTAACAAATCAATAATGAAATTTGAATTATGAGATAAAATAATTCTTAATACGTTTAAGTCGTAATCAAAATGCCTTCTTTGGTTATCAAAATAAAGATACAAGAATTCTATTTTGCTTAGACATGATATAAAAGTTGATTGATACTTATCATGGATGATTTCAAAAAAACGATCATCTATATTTAGGTATTGGTGAAGTTTAGTTTTTTCAATTAATAAATTTAATACTTTTTCAATTTCTTTATTTGTATCAATATCTATATATTCAAGTTTATCTAATACATCATCTAAGAAGTAAACATTTGTAAAATCTATTTTCTCTATTAAACTAAATACACAATTGTAATCATCTATGCTAGTTAATTCAGGAGGAGTTCTTAAAAAAAGTTCTAATAATAATCCTTCTGTTTTGGTACTTTTTTCGAATACTGTTTTTAATTGTTGAATTTTTCTATCATCATATTCTATGCTTGACAATATTTTTCTAAAGTATAATCTTTCGGAATATTCATATTTAAAAATTTCATCCAATACAAGGATAAATGTATCGAAGTCATTTGAAGCTAAGTTTTGAAAAATATCAGAAACAGGACTTATTATGCTTTCAATACAAGAATAATTATTGTATTTATTTTCAGATATCACTTGCAATGATTTTAGAAATTCATTATGGTCATCAAAAGAATAATTTGAAAAATCTTCAAGAAATTCTTCATCTCTATCAAATTTTTTATCCAACTTTGACCAAAGAATATACTCTTTTGAACGAATTAATTCTTTTACTTTTTTTGAATATTTAATTTTAGAATAATCAAGAGTTTTTGTGTATTTTTTTATAATAGAAGCTTCCCTGAATGAATTATTTTTGAAATTTTCCAAAAAAAATGGAATTATTAAATCTTTATCGAAAGTAACAACTCTTTTTTCTCTTTCATTTAAATGAGAATAATGATGTCTTTCAAAAAAATCCAAAACTTCATTTTTTAATATGTCATTCTTGTAGCAACCAAAAATAAAGTTTAACAGCTTTTCTCTAAATTTTTTGTGGTCTTCACTTAAAACAATAAACATCTGACCAAAATAAATCTTATTTCCATCGCCTCCTTCATTGTATTGATAACTATCAACTAAGTATTTATCAGAAATATAAAGAATGATTTTTGAATAAAGAATTGGATTTCCTTCAATTTTAGAATATAAAAAATCAAAAAGCTGAATTTGAGTTTTGTAACTATATTCAAAACTAAATCGTTCATAAGTAAAGGATTGTTTGAATACTTTTAATACTTTAGTAAAAACTAATTCATTTGAAAGTGCATATTTCATTAATAGTTCCAAAGCTACCTCAAACTTTTCTGGAATGTGATAAAAATTTACTAATAGACTAATTAATTTATCATCATACGATTTTATATGATTGTCTTTATATAATTCAAATTTTAAGTTATCAGTATTAGTTCGTTCAAGTTTAGTTATGAAGGTATTTGCATAAAGAATAGTTTCAGTTTGGAGGTAAAACCAAAAACTTTCTAAAAATCTAATTGATTTATCCTGATAGGATTTTATATTATTCCATTTCGTATTCAGATCATAAATTATTAATTCCTTAATTTCTTCAAAACCATAATTACTAATAATTGGGTTCAAAAGACGCATTAAAGAAATTTTATGTTCATCAAAGTATAAGTCAAGCAATAGTGAAAATGAAATATGTTTTTCTTTGATAAAAATTAAGTAAAATATATATTCTCCAAGAATTTGGTCGGCAACTTTATATGTATTTTTAAATTCATCAGCCAATTCATTTTCAACTAATAAACTTAATTTTTCTATTAATTCATTCTTAGGAATATTAAAGTATTTATTAATTTCATCGTTGAGTTCTACATTAGAAATATCAATTGTTCTAAATAAACTTAAAATTCCGGCTACCTTAAGTAAGGTTAAATCATTTTTTAAAGTATTGTTTGCAGAAGAAAAATACTCTTCTAAAATCAATGATGCTTTATTCAATTTTTCAATGTCGTTATTAATTCCAGCTATGGCTGCCATCAAAGCAATCCTTGGATTTCCTTTAGAAATTGAATAAATTCTGTCTATGTAGTAGCTATTAATGTTATACTCTGGTGAGCTAAGAATTTTTGATAATTCTGTTTTATCAAAATTTGCTAATTCAATTAGTTCATATTCTTTGAGTTCTTTTTCTACTTCATTTTTAAGATAATTTCTTACCGTTAAAACTATTTTTATATTACCCTCTTCGAATTCATTCTTGAAGGTAATAATTGATGATAAATTACTTTTTAATTTATTTGCATCATCAACTACAATTAAATATTTTTTATTTTTAATTAGTTGAACTTTTAAATCCTCCCAAATTAATTGGTTGTTATTTCTAATGTATTTAACTATAAAATCAGAATTACTTTGAATGAATTTTTCAACTAATTCTAATGAAAATTTTGTTTTACCTACACCAGCTTGTCC